>NZ_JAMXFD010000014.1 GCF_025370875.1 Laspinema palackyanum D2c | reverse complement strand
TGGGCTTCAGCTTCTAATCTGGTACGTCGGACTCCTCATTCATTAGATAAATTTATCACCACAAGTCCTGAAGAGCCTGGAAAATTTCGTTCCCCCCAGTTATTTAGAAAAAATTTGCATCATTATTAATGAAGCAGATAACCTCGCCCAAGACCGGGGAAGCGAAGCCGCGCAACACAGTAATAAAACTGAACATATCCTGAGTTTACTCGATGGCACTTTATATCAAAGCGTTTTAGATGTAGAGGGTATCAACGCTCAACAAAAATTGGTGTTTTTAATGACTTGTAACACAACCGAACGATTGGATCCGGCTGTCTTAAGAAAAGGGAGAATTGACTTAATCTCTGAATTTACCCATCCTTTTGTTTAAGGGATTGGCGTTGAACCCGGCCCTGAAAAAGTGGGGCCTTACTTGCCCTAAGCAAGCCAGACCCCACTCCCTCTAAATTCCCCAATCTCTAACCCTTTCTACGGGTTTTTATCCGGGTGTTACTTATTTTGGAGAAACCGTGATAGCAGGATTCTTGCAAAAATCTACTGCCTCAGCGAAGCCTTCTGTTCCATCTTCACTACGGGTAAAAACATCATAAAGACAAGGGTCTCCTTCAACCCAATCTTCATCGGCCCAATAAAATGGAGCCGTCTCCCCCGGATCGATGGGTGAATCACCTAAGATACTGTCGCCCCAATCGGCCTGCTCCGTATCATCAACATAAAGTTCGGTAATCGGGCTACCTGTATTATTGGTAACCGTAAATTCATATTGAGGGCTGGTTTCAGCGTGGACGGCTGTAGCAACTACAGGGAGAGAAGAGACCACACCAACCCATAAAAACCGCAAGAACTTATGAACCGTTAAATTTGAGGTCATTTACACCCTCCTTGAGGGCATTCTAAAAGTGGATTAAACGATATCCTATCATTCTTTTTCCATTTGTCAACCCCCTTTTTTTAAAGCAGTCAGGCTGGAAACAAACCATTTGGATCCTGTCCTGAGTTAAACCCTCAAATCAGAAACGTGCCTAAGTGGGCCTGGGAAGAGTTCTCGATAGGAACCTTATCCCCGTAAAAACCAGTAGACTATCTGGAAAATGCAGTTTATGCAGAAATTCCCCAGAATTTCTCTACTACCCTTCTAACCTCCAGGGAACTTTGATGAGCGAAACTTCTCACCTAATTAAACTCAGTAAATATCTCAGCTATCACTTAAGACACAATCCCGGGGAAATCGGATTAAAACTCGAACCCGGGGGATGGGTGGCGGTGGAAGCTTTATTAGCAGCCGCACAAGCTCACCAGTTCCCTCTCACCCGATCGCAACTGGATTTAGTCGTAGAAACCAACAATAAACAGCGGTTTTCCTTCGATGCCACCAGAACTCGAATTCGAGCCAATCAAGGCCATAGTATTCCCATAGATTTGCAACTGGAACCCCGTTGTCCCCCGGATATTCTCTATCATGGCACGGGACATCACGCCGTTGAGTCAATTCTGGCCCAGGGATTACAAAAAAGAGCGCGCCATCATGTTCATTTATCCCCCAATCTTGACACAGCAAGACAGGTAGGAATGCGCCAGGGTAAACCTGTAATTTTCACCATTAAATCTGCCGAAATGCACCAAAATGGATATTTATTTTACTCTTCTGATAATGGGGTTTGGCTGGTGGATGAAGTGCCGCCAGAGTATCTAATTTTGGGAAAAAACAAACCTCAATGAAATAGAGAAAACAGTGAAAGATTATCGCTCTCTATTACATCGTTAACTCAATAAAATTTCCGGTAAATCATTAAAGTTGTTTTGAAAACCATCCATGAAAAATATTCGTAACCTGCTCAAAGAATTGGCCATTCAAGAGGCTCAATTGCCGGGAAAACAGTTTCTCGCTCCAGCGGTGCAGGGGGGACGAGTTCGGCTGCGAATGGCGGGAATCATTTACACCTTTGAAATTGAGCCCAGAGGGTTTGAAGGGTGGGGAATTTTTGAGGCGACTGCACCGGGAAAAGCCCAGCTCATCGAACCCGCAGAGTTCTTGCAAATTGCTGAATATTTGGAGCAATTTCCCCAAGCGCGGTTATGGTTGGCTTATCCGTTGCGCGGTCAAACTTGGTTGGCTTATCCGATGAATGAATCAGACTGGATTCAACGCACAGGAACGGTGAAACCTGTGGTGGTTCATTTGGTGGGAGAAGGGGGAAAGTTTGACCCGGTTGTGGTGCGGTGGGATGGCAAAAATGGCTGGTTTGAAGCCTGCGATCGCCGTGCCGACCCATTCCCCACGGAACAGCTTAGAACCGAGTTAAAGCGCTTAACCCAGCCCAAAGACTTGAGCTTTAAAGGACTGACGCCAGAAATGCGAACCGTTTATGAACAAGTCTGCGGAAAAATCGCCGAGTTTAATCCTAAATGGCAACATTACCAGGATGAAAAACGGTTGCAAGCGGCGTTAAAAATGGGCGGAGGTGAGTTACAGAGCTTTCAGGAAACGGGGGATGAGTATTGGACTGTTCACTGGACAACCCGGAACGGGGAACAGCATACTTCGGCCATTTCTAAACAAGATTTAACGGTGTTTAGTTCTGGGATTTGTTTGAGTGGAAAAGACCGCGATTTTGATTTACAGTCCCTGATTGGGGTGATTGAAAATCGGGATGAATGGTTTGACTAATTTGATTCAAGTGTTTTTTTGTAGAGTGATTTAAACCATGTCGATGTATTTTCATGAACAACTGTATAGAACACCGGAAGTCATGGCGAAACTTCAGGGCTTTCCGGTGACGATTTGTGGGGCGGGTGCTTTGGGGGCGAATCTGACTGAAAGTTTAGCCCGCAGTGGTTGCCAAGGGTTGACGGTGATTGATCGCGATCGCATTGAGGAGCGCAATCTTTCCACCCAGCCTTATTATCGGTCCGATATTGGCGCATTTAAAGCGAAGATTTTAGCCAACAGTCTCTATCGGGCGGTGGGAATTAAACTGGAGGTTCAAACGAAAGAATTGACCGCCGAAAATGCCAGCAAACTCATCGAAAATCACAGCGGCTTAGTGATTGATACCTTTGACAATAGTGGGTCTCGAAAAGCCGTGGCAGATTACTGTGCCACTCAGGAAATCCCCTGTCTTCATGTAGGACTGGCTACGGATTATGCAGAAATTATATGGAACGAACTGTATCGCATTCCTTCCCCGGTTCAGGATGATATTTGCGATTATCCCTTGGCGAGAAATTTAGTCATCCTCACCGTGGCTGTTGCTTGTGAGGTGATTATTGAGTTTGCGATCGCCCAAGTGCGTTCTAGCTATACAGTCACCCTGGGAGATTTTGCAATTCAACCGTTTACAGTTTGAGAGTCAGCCTCGTTTAGGGACTTTACCTCAATCACCCAGATAGCACCATCCCCAGTCCCCGAAAAACCGGACTTAAGCCCCTGTTACCACCCCGATCCAAGCGGGGAGATAGGGGGGTAACGCGCTCATTGTGGCAACAGGGTGAATGATGATGGCCATCGACTGACCGCTTCAACAGCGTTTGTAATCTCTTAATCCAGATAACCCATTAACTCCGATTCCTTCGCCGGGTTATTATTGGCGGCGATCGGACGACCGTGAGGGCCCGGGGCTAATTTAGTGATTTGGCTCCCGGGATTTGTGCTATCCTGAACGCTCTGAGTTTGGGTATCCTTATCCTGCGCTTTAGGCACGTTTAGACTCCTCTTTGACTGTATTGATTTACTATTTTAGGCGATTTTAGACAACCCTGAATAAAAATCGGGTAAACTAAAGGACAGAAGTAAAACTAAAATCCGAAGTTGTGGGAGGTCACAGAAAAACCACCCCGATCCGGGTTGATGTTGCGCCATCCGCTCATCTCGATGAACAGTTCAGGGGAAATTCAGTCAAACTGACTCGGTTGAATTGGGTCAGTTTGCTGTCAAGTCAGGGTCGCAGCGCTCATCCATACAGGGATGATTTATTAAGAAGCCGACACCGGAAAATAGATGAGTTTATCGAGGGCAAAACATGAGTTTTTCAGGGTTCTGATTGAGTTCTTTACAGTTGGCTAACGGGCTATGGGAGCTATTTTTTCCAGATTTCGACTAAAAATTCCCCTGCAACTCGTATTAAATGTCCCCCTTGTCCTGCTATTAGTTTTGACGGTAGGACTGACCAATTCTCTATTTTTGCATCGAACTCATGAGGCAACGGATATGATTGCCCACGAGTTAATGATGAAAGCCGGGGCTAGGGTAGATTTGTACCTGGATAACTATTTTGGTCTAGCCGAACAGATTAATCGCAGTAATGTGAATGCCGTGGCATTTGAACGCCTCGATCCCCAGAATTTAGAGGAGATAGAACGCCAACTCATCTGGGAAATTTCCAGTTTCAATCAGATTCCCTATATTCTGTATGCCAATGAACAAGGGGATGTCAGAATTGCCCGTAATTTTGAGGGGAAGACGACCCTAGGGGTGATCAATCATTCTCCGAGTCAGACTTTTGATGAATATGAGATTGATGCTAATGGTCAACGCAGCCTAGAACCGCTACAACGAGAAGTGCTCTCGTCGGATTGGGATATTCGAGAACGTCCCTGGTATCTGGCCGCTAAACAGCAGCAAGGACCAGTCTGGACTCCTCCCTTTCAACTTTGGAATACCCAAGAGTTCGCGATTAATGCGAGTTGGCCGATTACGGACCCGGTTAGTCACACCCTGACCGGAGTTTTTGGGATTAATTTACCTCTGAGCCAGGTCAATCAGTTTTTACAACAAATTAAATTAGGGGAGTCGGGGATTATTTTCATCCTGGAACCGGATGGAAAATTAATTGCAAGTTCTGCCGGGGAATCCCCTTTAATTCAAAGTGTTCAAGCACTCATTCAGTGGAAAGAAGGCAGGGAAAGTTC
Source organism: Laspinema palackyanum D2c (assembly GCF_025370875.1). Taxonomy (NCBI): domain Bacteria; kingdom Bacillati; phylum Cyanobacteriota; class Cyanophyceae; order Oscillatoriales; family Laspinemataceae; genus Laspinema; species Laspinema palackyanum. The sequence goes on along the minus strand of NZ_JAMXFD010000014.1, from coordinate 150,951 downwards.
TCCTCATTTTTGGCGATCAACCCGGGACTATTGGCTCTCGAAACTTCCGAATTGGAGTCAACATAAGTTACTGGAACAATGGGATTTTATGGAGCAAGGTCAACATTATTTTGCTCATAGCCAGCCCTATCAAAATGGAGAGAATAGCCTGGAGTGGCAGATTGTAACGGTGATCCCGGAAGTGGATTTAATGGGACCGTTAAATGAATCCTTTAAACAGAGCATGGGGTTGGGAGTATTCGCCGTCATGATAGCCGTGGCCTTGGGGACCTGGTTGACTCATTGGATTGCTCGTCCGATTGTGATCCTCAGTCAAACTGCCGCTACTTTAGCTCAGGGCGATTTGCAGCGAAATCTGGATGAAAATTTACCCATTCAGGAAATGGCGGGAATGGCGCGATCGTTCAATCAGATGTCGGCACAATTGCGGGAGGCATTTGCGCGTCTTCAGAGCAATTTGCGCGAGTCTGAAGCCCGATATGCTACGATTTTCCGTCACAGTCCCGATCCGATTATCATTACTCATCTCCAAAGTAGACGCTTGCTCGATGTTAATAAGGCTTTTTTAGAATTAGCAGGGTATGAATATGACGAAGTGATTAATCGCGGCTGGAGAGAGCTTAATCTGATTGTTAACCCGGAGGAATCTGATATCATGCGGCAACAACTGCAGGAAACCGGGGTGGTTAAAAATCAAGAATTGCACTGGCGTACCAAATCCGGAGAGATTAAATTTTCTCTGGTTTCTTGTGAAGTCATTCACCTGGATGGAGATCCGGTTATTCTTTCCATTTTGAAAGATATGACTGAACGCCAAGCCATTGAAACAGCCCTGCGCGAAAGTGAAAAACGATTTCGGGAGATTGTCCAGACGATTGGCCAGATGTTTTTCGTGCGATCGGCCACCACGGGAGAGTTTATTTATATTAGTCCGGCTTACGAAGAAATCTGGGGACGAAGCTGTGAAAGTTTGTATCAAGATGCTAACTCCTGGAAGGAATCCATTTATCCAGAAGACCGCCCCTTGGTGGAGGCTTCTCTCGCTGAACAATTTACCGGGAAGCCGGTGGAAAGAGAATATCGGATCCGGCGACCGGATGGGGAAATTCGCTGGATTTATGCTCAAATTAACCTATTGCACGATGCCGTGGGTAACCCGGATCGATTCATCGGGTTTGGGGAAGATATCACCTCTCGCAAAGCCTTAGAACTGGCACTGACGGCTTCTGAACAAAAGTTAAATGATATTCTTAATAGCTCGATCGCCGCGATCGTGCGAACTAAAATCTTGAGTAATCAAGAGTGGGAAATAGATTATTTATCTGCCGGATGTGAAATTGTCTTTGGCTATACTCCAGAAGAATTTTTGCAGGACAAATACATTTGGATGGCTCGCATCGTCCCGGAGGATATAAAGCAGGTAATTTTACCCTTATTTAATAGAATTTCTCAAGAAACAAGCAGCAGTTTTGAGTATCGCTTCCGGCACAAAGGGGGTAGTGTGCGCTACTTATCGACCCGATATACTTCCCGATTTGAACCCCAGGAAAACTGCTGGTTTGTCACTCAGGTCACCGTGGATATTACCGATCGCAAGCAGGCGGAAGCGGCCCTCAAACAGAGTGAAGAACAATATCGCCGGATTGTGGAAACGGCTAATGAGGGAATTTGGAGCATTGATGCCCAAGATTGTACCAATTTTGTCAATCCCAAAATGGCGGAAATCCTCGGATATACCCCGGAAGAAATGCTGGGAAAATCCCTCCTTGATTTTATGGATGAAGCGGGAAAACAAGAGGCCAGAGAAAAATTAGAACGGCGTAAACAAGGAATCATCGAGCAGCATGACTTCCTATTTTACGGCAAACAGGGCTCACCCCTTTGGACCCTGCTCTCGGCAACGCCAATTTTTAATGAAGCGGGAGAGTATGTGGGGAGTTTGGCAATGGTGACGGATATCAGCACCCGTAAACAAGCTGAACAGGCCCTAGCTCGCAAAACCCAGCAGGAACACCTCTTAAATCAGGTGATTCAAGCCATCCATCAATCTCTAGATTTAAGCACCATCTTCTCCACTGCCACTATGGGGATTGCCCAACTGGTGGACTTTGAACGGGCTTCAATCGTGCATTATATCCCGGAACAGGGAGTCTGGACTCATCTATATTCCTATAATAAATACTCGGAATTACCGGAAGAAGTCGCTGAAGATATCCCGGATGAAGGCAATCCTTTTGCCGCACAACTCCAACAACTGCAAGTGGTGGTGGTGGATACCCGGACCATTGAGGACCCGATTAATGAAGAAGTGGCTCGCGATCGCCAAGGGCTTTGGTTATTAGTTCCCATCGCCGTGAACGGCAGAATCTGGGGTTCTCTAAGTTTATGGACTCCCAAATACCTCCGGTGGCAAGAGGACGAAATCGAACTGACTCGTCGAGTCGTAGAGCCCTTGGGCATCGCCATTCATCAAGCCAATCTCTATCAGGAAAGCCAAGCTGCTCAGGCCGCTTTCCGAAACAGTGAATCGCGATTACGGTTAGCCCTAGAAGTTTCCAATACCATTGCTTGGGAACGAGACCTTAAAACTAATCAAATCGTCTTTTCGGCCACAACCTTTGATTCGCTTCCTCAAGTCATGTCCTACGCCGAATACCTCGCCCTAGTCCATCCCGAAGATCGAGAAGAATTGGATCAGCTAAATGAAGAAGCCATTCGCCACGAGGGAGGGTTTAAAACGGAATATCGCATTTGTTTTCCCCCGAGGGATCTAGGATGGCGGTGGATTCAGGTCCATGCTCAGGTTGTCCCTGATGTGACCGGAATCTCCAATCGCATGATCGGAATGTCCATTGATATGACCGATCGCAAGCAGTCTGAAGAAGTCTTAAAAATCACTTTTAATCGCCTGCAAAATCTGGCTAGAGCAGTACCGGGTAATATTTATTCCCTCGTTCAACATCCGGATCACTCCTTAGAATTTGAATATATTAATCAGGCGATTGAGGAAATTATAGAAATTCCCTTGCATCAAGTCTTTCAAAATGTAGAAAGCGCCATTATTGATGTAATTCATCCGGACGACAAAGCCGGATATTTTGCAGCGGTTCAAGCCTCCAGCGAAACCTTAAAAGTATTTAAACATGAATGGCGAATTATTACGCATTCGGGAAAAATTAAATGGCTCCAAGGGAACTCGCAACCAGAGCAGCGAGAAAATGGAGATATGGTCTGGCATGGAATTATTTTAGATGTTAGCGATCGCAAATTAGTCGAGGAAAAACTCCACCAGAGTCAAAATGCGTTAGTAGAAGCCCAACGCATCGCTCATTTAGGAAACTGGTCCTTGAATCTGCTCACTCAAAAGCTAATCGGATCTAAGGAAACCTTTCGGATTCTCGGATTTGAATCCGAACCCAATGACCCCACTTATCGAGAATTCTTACAGCGAATTCACCCCGAGGATTTACCCCAATTTCCCCAGAATTTTCCCGACATCCTTGCTCAAGAGTTCCCCCTCGAACATGAATTCCGGGTTCTTTTACCCGATGGCAGGGTCCGCTATATCCTCAGCAAAGGACAGCCGGTTTTCAATGAATTTGGAGAAAAAGTTGAACTTTTTGGCACATTCCAAGACATCACTGATGCTAAACTGGCAGAGCAGGAATTAAGGGAAAGTGAAGAAAAATTCCGACAAATTGCTGAAAATATTCGAGAAGTTTTCTTTATCCTGACCCAATCCGGCGAGATGATTTATATCAGTCCGGCTTATGAAGAAATTTGGGGGAGGAGTTGCGAGAGTTTATATCACAATCCCCAGGATTGGTTAGAATCGGTTCACCCCGAGGATCGCGAGGATATGCGAGACAGCTTAATTCGCCAAATTAGCGAAGGAACCGATTTCGATGAAACCTACCGCATCGTCCAACCCCACGGAGAAATCCGCTGGATTCGATCGCGGTCCTTTCCCATACTCAATCCCTCTGGGGAATCCTACCGCTTTGTCGGAATTGCCGAAGATATCACCGATCGCAAACAGGCAGAGGAAGCGATACAGTGGAGCGAATCTACCCTGCGGAGCTTCTTTAACAGTGCTTCGATGCTGATGGGAATTGTCGAACTCTATCCCAATGATATTCGGCATTTGACCGACAATCTAACCAGCGCCCAATTTTTTGGCACAACCACCGAAGCGATGAAAAATCGCTTCGCCAGGGAGATGGGTGTTCCCGAAGCGTCTCTGGAGATGTGGTTGAGTCACTACCGCGCCGCGCAAGACACAGGAATGCCCGTTAAATTTGAGTACAAGCATCTCACTCCCGGGGGTGAAAAATGGCTATCTGCCAGCGTTTGTCCCATTTTCGGAATCACGAGCGCTCACCCGAGATTTTCCTATATTGTCGAGGATATCACCGATCGCAAACAAGCTGAGTTCGCCCTCCAAGAACGAGAAAGGATTCTGCGAACCCTCGGGGACAATCTTGATAAAGGGCTGATTTATCAGTTGGTCCGAGAACTCGATGGACGCTATCATTTTACTTATATCAGTGCCGGAATTAAACGGTTAGTTGGACTGGAACCGGAGGCAATTATAGCGGACCCCGCCTTATTGCACAGCCGAATTTTTCCCGAAGATCAACCGTTAAACGCCCAGCTTACGGAAGAATCTTTTCAAAATTTGTCTCCCTTCCAAATACAGATGAGAAAGTACAACCATGAGGGAAAAATTCAGTGGTCACAACTGCGGTCAGTGCCGCGTCAGATGGAGGATGGACGCACCATTTGGGATGGCATTGAAATGGATATCACGGATCTCAAACAGATCGAAGATGAACTGCAACAGGCCAAAGAAAAAGCGGAATCGGCCAACCAAGCAAAAAGCGAGTTTTTGGCCAACATGAGCCACGAAATTCGGACGCCGATGAATGCCATCTTAGGATTTTGTGAATTACTTAAGGGGATGATGAACGAGCCACAACAGCAGTCGTATCTTCAGACTATTGCTACAAGTGGCCAAACCTTACTGGCCCTCATTAACGATATCCTGGATCTGTCTAAAATTGAGTCAGGGAAGCTGGAATTAAACTATGAACCCGTCTTAATTCGAGCGTTAGTGAGGGATATTCAACAGATTTTTTCCCAGAAGGCAGAAGCCAAGGGTCTGGGGATATTTATTGAAATTAGTGAATCGGTTCCGGAGGGGATTATCTTTGATGAAGTCCGCTTGCGGCAAATCCTCTTTAATGTGGTGGGGAATGCCCTGAAATTTACGGAACAGGGGTTCGTGACGATTCATGTGAATGCTGATTTTTCCAAGACCCGTGACCCGTTCCATTTGAGTTTAGAGTTGGCTGTGTCTGATACAGGGATTGGGGTAGCATCCGATCGCCAAGAGCATATTTTTGAGGCGTTTATCCAAAACGATGGTAAAACCACTCGTAAGTATGGGGGCACTGGGTTGGGGTTAGCCATTACCAAACGACTTACGGAAATGCTGGGAGGAACGATTGATTTAAGGAGTGAACTCCATTGCGGCAGTACCTTTATCTTTGTTTTTCCCGAGGTAGAAATTGCCAAGACCGAGATTGGCCAGTTCGAGTCGGCACCTGTAGATGAAAATTTAGAGCAGTTCCAACCGGGGACGATTTTAATCGTGGATGATGTCCCGTCGAATTTGGAGTTAATTGCGGGTTATTTTGGCCAAACAAAGCATCAACTGCTATTTGCGCGGGATGGCCGCGAAGCCATCGAACAGGCGATCGCCTCCCAACCTGATCTAATTTTACTGGATTTGTGGATGCCTGAGTTCAACGGCATCGAAGTGGCGCAATTTCTCAAGAACAACCCGGAAACCCAGCAGATACCGATTGTGGTGGTCACCGCTTCTTCGCGAGCCAGTGATGAGGCCGTTGTCAAATCGTTATGCCAGGGGTTTCTACGCAAACCGCTGATGCGCTCGGAACTGGTTTCCTTGTTAAAGAGTGTTTTACCCCAGGAAGAAGGGGAGAAAGCCCTGAGGCTTTGTTCCCCGAACAGGTCACTTTTGGAACCTCAACAACCCCTTGAACGGAAAGTGGTAGGAGAATTGCCAGTATTACTTGAACAACTGCGTCAGGAAGAAGAAACAACCTGGCCCATGTTGTCTCAAACCATGAAACGGCGTGACTTAAGAAACTTTAGCGATCGCTTGCACGATTGGGGGTTAGAATATCAGTGTCAGGCACTCTTAGACTATGCGACGACTCTCCAAACCCAGATAGCCGCCTTTGACTGGGAACGCCTGCCTAAAACCCTAGAAAAATTTCCCGAGGTTAGACGCTCATTATTATGAGGCAATCTTCTTAAGGGGCGGATTGTGAAGAGTGGAAAAATCGGGTCTTGGGGAATCGATTCCCCAAGGCTTGTTGAGGGGAGTCCTCCAAACCGAAACGGCATCCAGTCCGTTGTCTTCCCTAAACCAAAACTCCACTTGTTTAAGGGACTCCAAAGCCCAACCTCCCTCTAACTTTCCCCGATGATATGGCACCGCTTGGATGAGTGCCTTTCTTGTTTAATTCTTAACCGTAAAATCCCCAACTTTTATGTTGTTATTCCAACCCGAAGATTGTTTAATTTTAGTGGTAGATGATGTCAGGCAAAATCTCCAGGTCATTGGGGAAATATTAGAAGTGGCGGGGTATGAAACTACTTTTGCCCCAAGCGGTCAACAAGCTTTAGAGCGGGTGGAAAGCGCCCATCCGGATCTGATTCTTCTGGATTTGATGATGCCAGAAATGAGCGGATTAGAAGTCTGTGAAATTTTAAAAAATACTCCTAAATTTAGCGAAATCCCTATAATATTTTTAACTGCCAGTAATGAAGTCGAAAATTTACTCCAAGCCTTCAAAAAAGGGGCTAACGATTATATTACCAAACCCTTTCGTTCCGAGGAAATATTAGTCAGAATTGAAGCCCAGTTAACCAATCAAAAACTTAAGCAAAAGCTAGAAGAAAAAAATCAGGAACTTGAAATAGAAATCGGGGTTCGGCGACGGACGGAAGAAGCTCTGCAAGAGGCGGTAGAGTTAGCGAATGCCGCGAATCGGGCTAAAACCAGCTTTCTGGCCAACATGAGCCATGAGTTACGGACTCCTCTGAATGCAATTATCGGGTTCACTCAATTGTTGAGCCATAGTTCTAACTTAACTCTGGAACAAAAAAATAATTTAGGCATTATTCATCGTAGTGGAGAACATCTTCTTAATTTAATTAATGAAATTTTAGATTTATCTAAACTGGAAAATTATGACGATAATGTGCCGATTAATTTGATGGAATTTATCTTAAAAGATATGTTGGTCGAACTCGAAGAAATGTTTCGACTCAAACTCCGGGAAAAAGGGTTAAATTTGGACATTATCGTAGAGAGCCGGGTTCCCCTCGTCATCGAGAGCGATCGCCTCAAACTCCGGCAAATTTTAATCAACCTTTTGAGCAATGCGATTAAATTCACTCCTTCGGGAGAAATTAAATTGCGTGTGAATGCCCTCCTCGACGCGGAAAACACCTTTTTAAGTTTTGAAATAACCGATACCGGCAAAGGGATTAGTTCCGAGGAAATCAGCAAGCTATTCCAGCCTTTTGTCCAGACGGAAACGGGCATGGCAGCGGCAGAAGGGACGGGACTTGGGTTAGTGATTTGCCGTAAATATGTACGCTTGTTAGGGGGCGAGATTACGGTTAGTTCTGAACCTGATGTGGGAACAACCTTTAAATTTCAAATTGCCGTTAAGCCGGTGGAATCAACGGACCACTTGGGAGAGCAAACTTGGTCCCCCAGAGTCGTGGCGATCGCCCCCAATCAACCCACCTATCGGATTTTGGTCGCTGATGACCAAGCCACTAACCGGGAACTGCTGACTACGATGCTTTCATCCGTGGGATTTGAGGTGAGAGAAGCCACAAATGGTCAAGAATCTGTTGAAATTTATAACAGTTTTGACCCCCATTTAATCTGGATGGATCTACGAATGCCCATCCTCGATGGATGCGAAGCCACCCGAAAAATTAAAACAATTTCTCAAGGGGCACTCCCCACCATTATCGCAGTGACTGCCAGTGTTTTTGAAGAAGATAAAGCCGCTATTTTATCCGCTGGCTACGATGATTTTCTGATTAAACCCATTCAAGAGTCCAAAGTGTTTGAAATGCTTTCTAAGCACTTGGGGGTATCCTACGTTTATGAAGAAATGACTTCTATTTTAAGCGAAAAATTGCGCTTCAGAGAAAATCAATGGAAAAATTTAAGCAAATTATCCACTTCCCTGATTTGTGATCTCGAATATGCGACTTTAGCCCTTGATGATGAACAACTCAATCGGCTTGTTTCAGAAATTCCTTCGGAATGCGGCGAACTAGAGCAAATTATTCGAGAGTGCTTAGAAAATTTTGATTATAATACCATTTTGGAAGCCATAAAATCCGTTAAGTCTGAACGATTTGCTGACTCCCACCTCTCTAGCGAATGGATTGTTGAGATGACTCAGGCTATCTACAGGGCTGATGCCAGGGAGATTCAGCAACTGATTGTTCAACTCCCTCCCCACCATAGGACCTTAGCCGAACAGTTACAATATTATTTAGCGCATTTAGATTATCAAAATATTCTCCGGGCGATCGCCGAGCTTGAGGAAACCCCCCCTCCCAATTAATTCACCCCCTGATGTTTCCCGATTCATCTTTCTCTATCCCACCCCTATTCCACAATCCCCTCCTACTATTCATCATTTCCCATCTCAACATTAAACCCCCTCACCCCAATTCTCTAGTTCCCAAGTGGTGATGGAAGGTTGGGTTTGGGCGAGTAATCTGCCTCGCGCCATCACATATCGCACCGGAGGACGACGGCGTAATATCTCAAATTTACGGTCTGCTTCCCAGATGATTAAATTGGCCGGTTTGCCAATTTCTAACCCATAATCCTGTTCAATTTTTAGGGTTTTTGCGCCATGAGTCGTGACCATATCATAACAGGCATTGATTTCCTCAACCCCAGTCATCTGACAAACATGAAGCGCCATATAAGCCACATCAAGCATATTTCCCGTCCCTAAACTGTACCAGGGGTCTTGAATACAATCCTGTCCTAAAGAAACATTTAAACCATTTTGCCATAATTCTTTGACTCGGGTGATGCCGCGTCGTTTAGGATAGGTATCTGTCCGTCCTTGCAGGGTAATATTAATTAAGGGATTCGCCACAAAGTTAATCTGCGATAGCCTCAAAAATCCCATTAATTTATTGGCATAAGCATTATTATAAGACCCAAAAGCCGTCGTATGAGAAGCGGTAACTCGCTCACCGAAACCACTGCGAATGGCACAAGCGGCCACCACCTCCAAAAAGCGCGACTGATCATCATCAATTTCATCGCAGTGAATATCAATCAGTCGGTCATATTGTTGGGCCAATTCAAAGATGCGATGAACCGATCGCACTCCATCCTCCCGGGTTAATTCATAATGGGGAATCCCCCCCACCACATCTGCACCCAGTTTTAACGCTTCTTCCAGCAATTCTTCTGTCTGGACCTCTCCATAAATCCCATCTTGGGGAAATGCCACCACTTGCAACGTCACCCATTCTTGAATCGCCTCTCTCACTTCCAACATCGCCTGTAACGCGGTGAGGTCTGGCGTACTCACATCCACATGGGTGCGAACGAATAACACCCCCTGGGATGCCAATTGTTTCAAGGTTGCGATCGCCCGTTGCTTGACATCCTCCCGGGTCAATTGGGGCTTGCGTTCCCCCCAAATTTGAATCCCCTCAAATAATGTCCCGCTTTGATTAAACCGAGGTTCTCCCGCAGTTAAGGCGGAATCTAAATGAATGTGAGATTCCACAAACGGAGGACTAACCAGGTGGCCCTGAACATTCAGTTCCCGAGGGGCCTGCCCAGATAGGTGGGGGGCGATCGCCGCGATCCTCCCCTGTTCCACCTGAATATCTACCCGTTCCCCAGTTAATAAGCGACAGTCCCGCAAGATTAAGCGATCGCCCTCTACCATGTTTTATCCCTGGATTGGCTAATTTTTCTCTAATGATGCTTTATAGGGAGCATCTCGATTTTGAAAAGAGACCTAACCCCCCAGCCCCATTCCCTACAACGGAAGGGGGAGAAAGACGTAAATTCTCCCCTCTGAGTAATAAAAAAATTTCCTTATTCTCCCTCTGCTCTCTAGGAGAGGGTCGGGGAGAGGTCAAAAATATCCCAGGATTAATCATACCAATCTTGCCGAACCATCGGTTCAGTAATTAATACTAATAAGCCTAAAATGACAATTACTAAAGCAAAGATTTGTTTGAGATCCAGGAAATCATGAACCAGAATAGCTCCAAATAGAACAAACAATGCCGGGACACTGGCGATCGCAGTCGCCCCCCGAGTCACCCCAGCGAGTAAAATCCCATAAGCAGTGAACGAATAACCCACCAAGGTTAAAATCCCTAAAATGACACTCCCCACCATCAAACGGGGTAACTCCGACAGTGGCATCGAGATCGCCGTCCCGGGTAACGGGAAGATTAAACTCAGGGACGCGAATCCCAGCAGCGTTGCCAAGGCGATCGCACTAAAGGGGAGGGGATGAAGCGATCGGGTCCCTCGATAGGTCAACAGCAAATAACTGGCAAAAGCAATCCCCCCAACCATTGCCGCCAAAATTCCCAAGAACCCTTGGATTGGAGTTGCGGCAAACATAGCCGGAACTTTTAAGGCGAATAAACTGCCAATCGTGACAATCGTCATCGCTGTAATTCGGGTTTGATGGGGACGATATCCCCAGAATTTCCAGGCCCCAAGAGTTGTTAAAATCGGATAGATCAGGAAAAATCCCACCACTACCCCAGGGGGAATTTGCCAACAGCCGATGGCGATCGCCTCCCACGCCACAAATAGGGAAAATCCACTGAGAATGGCCAGCTTTAATACCTTGGGATTTTCTCCCCTGAATAGCTTCTTGAGGTCTTCTCCCAGTTGCGGATAATAAAATTTTCCCAGGATAGGGATGCCAGCAACGGAAGCAACTGCCTGTATCCAAAAAATCAACTGCCAATTCCCCTGCGTCTGGGGAAGCAATCCCCCCCATTCAATCGTCCCGAAGATGAATTTTTCCTGAAACATCATCTCGACGAAAATGGGAAATAAAGCTAACTGCACCGCAGCCAGCATCAGCAACCATAAACCCGACTGAATATAAGATAATCGCATAGTGAATTGGCACGATTTGAGTAATTTTTAGGACCTAAATCAAGGTAATTTAGTCCGGGTTAGCGCGGGTTATAACGAGTCTAAATCATTAGGACTATAGAATTCAGAAGTGGGAGCATCTTGCTCCTGCGGACTACAAGGGAGCCCGATGCTCCCACTCCCTTTAAATTTTTTCCAATCCATTTAGAATCGCTCTATCACATCGGGGTAAGGATTAAACCCAACCACAAAAATTCGGGTTATTGGAGCATCGGCACAGTAAAATCAAGACAACCGGGCTTCTTGATCAACTCATGCCCTAGTCCCCTGACGAGTTTATTTTAAATCCGGATTCCGGACTTGGACGCCGCTGCTACCCTGAAGAACCGCCCCTGTAAAGTCGGTGCCGTTGAGATTCGCACTGACTAAAATCGCATCTTGAAGATTCGTACCGCTGAGATTAGCATAACTGAGGTTGCTGCTAAACAAATTCGTCTCAATCAAAATGGCATTTTGAAGGTCAGCAGCGGTTAAATTAGCATCCATCAGATTGGCTTGGCTAAGAATAGCTTTTCGCAAATTGGCACCCATTAAATCCGCCCCCCGTAAATCTAACCCGGTGAGATCCGCCCCACTGAGGTCACAGTTGCGACATTCATTACCCGTTTGTAGCTGCAAAAGGTGCTCTGGGTTAGCACTGACAGCTAGAGTGGGAAATATCCCCAAGTGAATCAATCCGACTGCTGTTGCTATTGTGATTCGTTTTAACATGGCTTCACCCTGAATAGGAGGGAAACGAACTGAGTTTTTCCCTCTAAGTTAAATCGGTTTCATTGGGAAAAACCGGAGATTGTGCCAGTTTTTCATGGAGGCGGTTGCGCTTTTCGATCGCATCGGTACAGGTGGGATCAACTTCCAGGGCCACACCGTAGGAGCGCGCCGCTTCGGGATAGCGGTGCAATTTCTCCAAGCATTCTCCGCGCCGCAACCAAGCTGGGGAATGGGTCGGTTTCATTTGGATCACCGTATCATAGGCGGCGATCGCCTGGGGATATTGACCAATTTTGCTCAAAACTCGCCCTCGTTTCATCCAGGGTTCATAATGATTAGGCCAGATGGCGATCGCCTGGTCATAGGCCACAATTGCATCAATATACCGTTGCGCTAACGAGAGTAAATCCCCTCGTTTCATCCAGGCTTGAGCATCGTTGGGTTTAACTTCCAGCACTTTGGCAAAGGCATCGAGAGCTTCTGGATAGCGTTCGAGTTTTTCCAACACTTCGGACCGTTTGACCCAGGACCGATAAAGAAACATTGGTTCTTGGGTCACTTGGACAACTTTTTCATAAGCCGTGAGGGCTTCTTCATATCTTTGGAGTTGTTCTAAAGCCAGTCCTCGGTGATACCAAGCCTCGGGAAAATTGGGCTGAATTTGAATGGCATTGCTCAGAGCTTGAATGGCATCTTGATAGCGGCCTAGTCCATACAAAGCCATGCCACGACCCAACCAAGCGGTGGATAAATTGGGATTAATTTTGGTAGCTTGGTCAAAGGAGGTTAAGGCGACTTCATACTGACCGGCATCGGAGAGGGCAATGCCTCGATTCATCCAAGCCTCGGGCCAGTTGGGATGTAATTCAATAGCTTTATCAAAACAGCCGATCGCCGCTTCTACCCATTGATGCTTGAGGGCGCGGCCTTTATAAAACCAGACTAAGGGATTGCTGGGGGCGAATTGAATCACCCGATCAAAGGAGGCGACAGCATCGGTATAGCGTTGCAACTTGTCCAAGGCGACACCGCGATTAAACCAGGATGCGGCATTCTCCGGGACCAGTTGCAGGGTGCGATCGTAAGCGGTGACGGCTTCGGCGTAGCGTTGCAGGCGATCGAGGGCGACCCCTTGATTGAACCAAGCGGCGGGGTTTTGAGGGTCCAGGGTGATGGCTTGTTCCAAGGAGGTTAGGGCCAGCTCCGGGCGATCGAGGCCAAGGAAAGTCAGACCTCGGTAATACCATCCGCTAGAGAGTTTGGGTTTGAGTTTGACTACTTTATTAAAGGCAGTAATGGCGGATTTGTATTGTTGGAGTTCTAAGAGCGATCGCCCTCGGAAATACCAGGCTTCATATTGATTGCTATTAATTTGAATACTTTGATCCAAGGAGGCCAAGGCTTCTTGATATCGGGTTAAATGAAAGAGACAACGACCTCTGAAGGTCCAGCCCCAATAGTCATCGGGGTTAACTTGAATCGCCCCATCATAACCGGCGATCGCCTCTTCATAGCGATGTAAATTCATCAGGGCCGTGCCGCGTTTCAGCCAAGCCCGATGCATCGAGGGCTTTTTTTGAATCGCTTTGTCATAAAAGGCTACTGCCCCGGCATAATTTTTTTGTTCATACAGTCGGTTCCCTCTTTCATAGTCCGAACCCGCCCCCAGCAAGTGGTTGACCCAGGACCACACCGGGGCAATCGGTCTCGCCGGAGGTGAACTGTCCGGGGGCGATGGAGGTGGGGTTAAGCCTTCGGGGGGCTGCAATTCGTCAAATTGGGTCATAATCAACGAGGGCTAGGTTCTCAACATAAGGACAGGCGACGGGCGATCGCCCACAGACGGATCTCGATATTTTTTCCAGGCGATCGGCGATTAATCCAGGGTGATGAGCTTGAACGACTGACCACAGCTTAACCGACTGCTGATCTCTACTTAATTTTGACATATAAAGACCCCTTCCTCTGCTCTAGGATTCCCGTTCAGGAGCGCAAAGAGCAACCGGGTCGGTTTACTCATTTTTGGGTCTTGCCGTTAGGGGACCGATGCTCTCGTTCCCATCGATCGCCCTGTACAAGCCCCTAAAAAAAATATCCCCCAGATGGGAGATATTTCAAACAGTTAAGTTGTTGAGAATTTATACTCAGCCTCTAGCTGACCAGGCTGAGTCTCAAATTACTTTTCCTTAATGGGCAAGAACAGGGATGCTCTTGAATTCAGCAGTCAAACGGCTCAACATCGAACGTTGGCGTTTTTCACCTTTGACTTGCCGATCCATCATCAGACGGCGCGCTTGTTCCGGTGCCGAGGTGTTTGCGGACTGTGGTTCACCAGTGGTCAACGCAACTCCCCGATACTTCAGTTCCACGGTCGTTTGCTGGACCGGTGCTTTCTTCTGATTGCAAAATTTCCAATCTAACCCGCGATATTTACCAGCCAGTTCGCCTTCGGTAACATCAACTTCTGCGGGAGTATATTCGTAAGTGGTGCCACGATATGAAAGTTTCATGTTTTTCGCCTCCTAAATAGAGTCTTGTTTGTAGGTTGAGGCGCGTTCCTTCGGGAGTGACTCCCTACTTCCGTCCCTTGCCAGCTTCATGCCGTTCAGAGATGAACTGGCTTGTGGTGAGGGATGAACGATTTACTTTCTGTATTCATTGTTACCGTTTGAAAATGAAATGTCAAGGGTTTTTCAAGTTTTTTCTCAAAATTACTCCTTAAGGCATAGATGGCCTCTCTCTCGACTACGGCTCAAACCCTTGCAATCAGAGCGATTGAGAGGTTTTACAGCCCCAGACTTAGGCAAATTTGGGGGATTTAAACCGAGAAATAGGGATAGCCAATGAATTGCCCCACCTCAATAGAGGACTCTATATGGCAAATCCGGAGACTCCGCCCCCCGCGAAACCCTCCCGACTACAACGGGGTCATCTGCCTTCATACCGGGCATTGGAGTTGGGTGTGGGCTCCAAAAGCCCCGGAATTTAACCCTGGACTGAACTTAAGGAAGGAGAAACCTGATCGTGAGCTATCGAAATACAGCCCGTTATCTCTTGAGTGTCCTGATGGTGTTGGCCGGGGCTGCATCCCCCACCATCGGGGCGATCGAACAGCCTGTTATTCAGGAAGTAGAATCCAATCAAACCTCATTTTTCTGGAGGCGACAGTCCGCACCCGATCGCCTCGAAGGAGTCTGGGGGATTACGGAAGCGAGAACTCCCCGGGGTCAAGCTTACACCGGCAGTCTCGATATCACGGCGATCGGGAATATCGACAATCTCTATCAAGTCTCTTGGGAAACCTCCCAAGGCAATTATTCTGGGTTGGGGTTTTATGAAGAGGGACGGTTATTGGTAGGGGCCGGACTAGACGAGGGGATTTATGGCGTGGCCCTCTATCGAATCCAGAACGATGGCACCTTAGATGGCAAATGGACCCTCAGTACCGCTAATGGGGAGGTTGGCACAGAACTAGCCACCGGAGGGCGATCGGGTGAGTTAGCGGGTTCCTATCAAATTAGCAGTACAGACCCTGGAGAAGAGGGTGCTTCCTCTAGTGGAGAATTAACCATTACCGAATCCCGCGATATCTATCAAGTCACCTGGAATGTCGATGATGAAACCTATCGCGGAATCGGTTTGCGGGTGGATGATTGGCTAGTTGTCGGTTGGGGGACTAGCACTAACCTTGCCGTATTTGATTATGAATTTAAGGGTAACGAAGGGACTGCACGTTGGGCTAGAACCGGCAGCCGGGAACTGGGGATGGAAAAGATTTCCCTAGAAGATTAGACGGCCCTCTCCTCTACTGTACGCCCGGACTAGAGAACGACAGCAAGTCGTGACGTTGAACAATGGGGTCGGGGGAGGGGAGATCGGGTTAAAGTGATGTAAGCAGTCGATTAAAAACGATAGGCTAGAAAGTAAGACAAAGGCGTTCAGGCTAGTTTTTAGCTGGATCGCCTTTCGTTGATCATAGAATGAGTAGAAACTAAGAAATACCGATGGCGCAACAAAGCGAAGGCATCAAAATAGTCAGTGATAATCGCCAAGCCCGTTTTTTATATGAGATTCTGGAAACATACGAAGCGGGGATTGAATTAAAGGGGACCGAGGTCAAATCCATTCGGTCCGGGAAGGTGAATATCCGAGATGGGTATGTCTTGTTTCGGGATGCGGAGGCGTGGCTGCTGAATGTGAATGTTTCCCCCTATCAGACGGCCAGTCTCTATTTTAACCATGAGCCGACCCGGACTCGGAAGCTGTTGCTGCACCGGGATCAAATCCGCAAGTTGATTGGGACGGTGGAACAAAAAGGCTTGACAATGGTACCGACAAAGATGTATCTCAAGCGTGGGTTAGTTAAGGTAGAGATTGCTCTTGTTCGAGGCAAGCAACTCCACGATAAGCGAGCGGCGGTGAAAGAACGGGAGCACAAGCGGGAGATAGAACGGGCGTTAAAGCAGTATTAGCGGTTCTAGCAAGCTGCTTCCCACTCCCGCACTATCTACTGCAAAGGCGAATCGCCAATGATGACCCCCGCTCCGATGAGCGGGTTGAGGGTCTTCTATCTGGAATATCTGCGTTTGCGTCGGCGTGCAATTTCTTTGCGCTTACGCTTTTCTAGGGGAGTTTCAAAGTGACGCTGACGCTTCATATCTGCATAAATTCCCTCTTTTGCAACTTGGCGCTTAAAGCGGCGCAGTGCAGATTCGATCGCTTCATTTTCGCCGACAACGACTTGAGTCATCCGGTATCCTCCTGAGTATCAACAATAAGATGGGCGGGTGAAATATGCTTTACCCCAACTCGGGTAAGCTTGATATTCCAGTCACGGAAATAGCCGATGGGGGCGATCCTCCCCTGGAGAGCCGTTTGCGAGGGTGGGGTTCACAATCGAAGGCTCACAGATAGGAGCACAAAGCCGTCCAGTCGCGCTTTGTCCGAAACTGGCTATCTGTTATGAATTGGCTTTAAAACCCGATAGTGTTTGTTGGCTTGTCTGTATCGCAACAAACACGACAATCAAACTTTATCTGCGAAATATATTTTAACACAGAATGGCTCGGGTTCAGGAAAAATCCCTGATTGCCAGTCCTTAGCAAAGGCGATCGCCTCGGCTAAATTGTTCTGGGCCCTTAAGGTGAGTCCAAGCGGGCGATCGCCTCACGCCTTCAGAGAAATCGGATTGTAGCATGAGAATGGGGATGACGTTTCCCTGGTTATTTTTCTAATCCGGAAAACCTTCGGGTTCTGTACAACAGGGGTCCTTGGTCCCTTGGTCCTTGGTCCTTGGTCCTTGGTCCCTTGGTCCTGGTCCCTTGGTCCGGGTACCTGATGCCTGGTGCTTTTACTAAAAAATATTAAAACAGTGGCCCCCTTTGAATATTTCCGGGTTAAAACTCGTAAAATTAATATAAATAGTTTGAGGGGGGGTAATTGGTAAGTAAATTAACTTGTAGCACCTAGGATAAGAACCCCAAGGCAACGGGGTGATGTTCGGGATTCTTGACTCAAAATTTTTCGGGGCAGTAGTTAGCTCATGCCTGGGAGCAGGGGTTTAGTCTCCCCCCACAATCCGGATAGCTCCGATTAAAATTACCATGCTAATGAAGGGTAGAACTCAGCAATGATTCGTAGAAAAGTCAAACACAGTGCAGTGGTTATATTAGACCGAGAAAATTTATTAAACCGGATTGCGAGTCGGATTCGTCAATCTTTAGAATTACATGAAATTTTAGAAACTACCGCCCGAGAAATTAGAGCTTTTTTAAATACCCATCGGGTAAAAATTTATCGATTTGAAGAAGATGGCAGCGGAGAGGTGATTGCGGAATCGATTCAAAGCGATCGCTTGCCCTCAATGTTGGGACTACGGTTTCCCGCTACGGATATTCCCGTGAAGGCGCGAGAGTTATTTCTAACAGCCCGTCAACGGGTGATCGTCGATGTGGCATCGGGACGCAAAACCACTGAAGAACTCGATTTTTCAGACAATGGAGAAAGTATCAGTCGAGGAGGGATCCGCTATTGGCCCGTAGACCCCTGTCATACGGAATATCTGACTAATATGGGGGTATCTTCTTCTTTATCCATTCCGATTCTCCACCAACAGCATCTGTGGGGATTGTTGGTTTCCCATCATGCTAAACCCAGACGATATTCAGAACGAGAAATTGAAATCGTTCAATTACTCGTGGATCAAATGTCAATTGCGATCGCCCAATCCGATTTGTTAAATCGCACTCGCAACCAAGCTCGCGATGAAGCGGTCCTGAATAAAATTAGCGGATTGCTGCATTCGCCTTTAGACATCAAAAAAATTCGCCAAACTGTTCTAAAAGAAACCGTACTCGCATTACGGGCCGATGCAGGCCGACTTTATATCAATCCAGACATGACGGGGGCAGTGGCTCAAATCTATACTTATGGCGTTCAACCTAGTATTGCTTGGATTGAAGAAACAGACTGTTGGCAACAGTTGATTAACAAGAGTGAGCAAATTGCGCCTCCCGAGACCAAGCCAGGAACTGAGCAGAAGGAAAATATCTCTCCCTCAGAACGGGCCAGCCTTGAGGGATATGAACTCGATTTACCCTCTCCTTTAAACGGAAATAGGGAATCCCACTCCTCCCCCCACTCTATCGTTTATTTGCACAGTGTCAGTATAGGCAATCTTTATAAAACACCAGCTTTCAGCCCCTTGGCCTTCGCTTTTCAAGGGACTAAAATTCGGTCGATTTTGATTGTTCCCTTAAAATATAATAAACAATATTTAGGATGTTTAACCTTGTTCAGAAATGAAATTGAAACGGAAACTTTATGGGCTGGACGAAATGATTTAGACGAACGAAACCAGAAACCTCGGGCTTCTTTTGAAGCGTGGCGAGAGATTAAAAAAGAACAGACCAAAATCTGGAAGGTTGAAGAAATTAAACTGGCTGAATCCGTGGGGACTCATCTCTATATGGCTGTCATGCAAAGGCGAGTTGAAAATTTGATTCGTCACGAAGCCTCTCACGATCGCCTAACCGGGTTAGCTAATCGTCTACTCTTTAGCGAGCGCCTTTCTTTGGCCCTCGCCGATACCCAACACCGGGCGGAAATGCTGGGGGTGATTTTTCTGGATTTAGATGGGTTTAAAACCATTAATGATACCCTGGGTCATGCACTTGGAGATTTGCTCCTCAAAATTGTCGCCGAACGGTTAAGTCGTTCTCTGCCCGAAGAAGATATGCTGGCGCGTTGGGGTGGGGATGAGTTTACGTTTTTAATTAATCATTTGAGCTCCGCTGAGGATGTGGCAGAAATTAGCAACAAAATTTTAAAGTGTTTTCAGGAACCCTTTCGGTTGGAGGAGCAAGATTTTTATGTAAAAGCCAGTTTAGGAATTGCCCTAGCTCCTTACGATGGAGAAGATGTAGAAACCCTGTTGAAAAATGCTGATGCAGCCATGTATCGGGCCAAGCAACAAGGGAGGAACAACTATCAGCTTTACACCCCGGCGATCGGCACGAAAGCCTGTGAAAGACTCCTGTTAGAAACGAGTTTACACAAAGCCTTAGACCGAGATGAGTTCCGGATGTACTATCAACCTCAAATTGATTTAAAAACGGGACGAATTATCAGTATGGAAGCGCTGATTCGCTGGCAGCATCCAGAACTGGGGTTAGTTCCCCCCAGTGAATTTATTCCCCTGGCAGAAGAAACGGGCCTGATCTGTCCCATCGGGAAATGGGCGATCGAAGCCGCTACCCGGCAAAATTACCAGTGGCAGTTAGCCGGACTTCCCCCGATTAGGATGGCGGTGAATTTATCAGCCCGTCAGTTTCATCAACAAAATTTACTGCAAGAAATCGCCCAAATTTTAAGGCAAACCAAACTCCCTCCTGGCTATTTAGAGTTGGAAATCACCGAAAGCATTGCCATGCAGGATGTGGACTTAACCATTTCTCTCTTGCATGGATTCCATGAAATGGGAATCGCCATTGCCTTGGATGATTTTGGCACGGGCTATTCCTCATTATCATCCCTGAAGCATTTTCCTTTAGATCAATTAAAAATTGATCGCTCGTTTATCCAAGAAGTGACCACTGAGTCCCCTGATGCGGCTATTATTGAGGCGATCGTCACCCTCGGGCATGGTTTGAATTTAGAGGTGATGGCTGAAGGGGTGGAAACCTTAGAACAGTTGGAATTTTTGAAGTCGGCAAATTGCGATGCGGCCCAAGGCTATTTATTTAGTAAGCCAGTTCCCGAGGAAATTGCCACCGAACTCTACCGGCAGTCTACATTTTCCTTTCATTTGAGTTCATAGTTTACCCACAGAGAATTACCTGCACCCATGACCGCCGGGGCTCCAGTTGGAGCCGGTTTTCTCCCCGGGTCAAACCCGGGGAGTTCTTTGTCTGCTTTTAGGGGCGATCGCCTCCTCATCTCAAAACATCGAGTTTCACCTTTCATTTGGATTGCAACTTGAGGTTTCTACCCTATAATATAAAAGACCTACAGCCCCCAAAGGGGTAGAGTTTGCCTTACAACCCTTGCCTCCCAGAGCCGTTGAATCGGTTTGACCTGGTTACAATTTCACAGCACTACCCCAGTGCGAACCTGCATGAAGCCGGTTTAAATGATGCTTTAAAACCGGCAGGCTTGGGCATTTTAACCCTAAGCAACTGGTGAATTTTCCATTCTAATAAATTCTCACCGAATACTCTATCCTATAGGATTGAACGAATATGGGTGAAAAATTTTATTTTCCCAAACTTGATGCCATTCGGGGAGCGGCCTGTTTTTATGTCTTAATTCATAACTTCATTTACGGTTTGTATAGCCTAGACCTAGTTCCAGATTTTGTAAAACTAATATTTGCTGCTGGACAAGAAGCCGTTATTGTTTTTTTTATTTTAAGTGGATTCCTGGTCAGAATTTCCTTGTTCCGTCACCCCAACTTGTCTTTTTGGAACTACTTAATTAAGCGATTTAGAAGAATCTATTTTCCTCTAATAATTTCCATGCTGCTTTCGATGCTAATTGTGGGTTTGAACGGAAACCTACTGCAGAGACTATCTGGACTGGACATTCTGGGTAATTTTCTGTTACTCCAGGATTTTGGGAGCGTGAAGCCCGGGACTTGGTTTTACCCTTTCTTAGGGAACCTACCCCTCTGGTCATTATCTTACGAATGGTGGTTCTACATGATGTTTTATCCGCTCATTCATTGGGTTGTCAATCCCACAAGGCGGATTTACTATATCCTCTTATTTTCCGCAGCTTCTTATGGAACCTATGTACTCTTACCCAATCAAATTTCCTTGATTTGTTCCTATTTTATTGTGGGATGGGTGGGAGTAGAAATGGCAAACATATTTTTAAAAGATAGGACATTTACGTTTAAAAATATGCGACCCGTCTTACTTGCCCTGTTAGGGATGGTGCTGATTTCAGCCATTCCTTTGTTGGGGGAATCTCAATTCAAGCCCGGTTACTATCCTTTTTTAATGTTTCGGCACTTCTTGGCGGCGTTGGTCCTGTTGACGGCTGGGCTATATTGGTATCGTAATCACCTGATTTATTTTAATCAAATCTTGGGCTATTTCTCCATCTTAGCTCCCATTTCTTATGGACTTTATATCTTTAGCTATCCAATTTTAGTTCAATGGGGTTTAAATGCTAATTTCCCGAAACATTGGGCGTTTTATGGATTAAATTTAATGATATTAATTGGCCTTGCTTATCTGACGGAGCGGAAGTGGCAACCGGCGATCGACCGCTGGTTTAAATAAGCCGATCGCCCGTCTTGCTACCCCTTCCCAACTCTCCCCTAAAACCGACTTTTTAGCCAATCTAACCAACCAGAACCCCGGCGGTTTATCCTCCCAGTCGGCTGATTCGCAATCCATTGATTTAACTCTAAAGCAGTGGGAAATGGCACCGGGCTACTATAGCGCGATCGCAACGGTTTCGCTAAAGCATTATCATCTTCCCGTAACCCCTCATAAAAAAATAACACCTCTCCCGGAAGCCCACAAGCCCGATTGTAGTCGATCGCGCTTAACAAATATTCCGGACTAATCCGATATTCCCCTAACTTAATCAAAATCCCCGGTGAAATTCGCGGTAACTGTTCTGAAAAACAAGGGCTTTTCACCATCTGATTAACTACCCGTTGATAACTCTGAAAATCCCGGCGATAAATCTGAGGATGCATCAAATCCGTCAGTCCTCGGTTTAGCCAGGTTTGCGAGTCTTGCAGGTACTCATTCAAACACCAAGGATAAATATTCGGGGAAAGGGAAACTAACAAACGGGGATTAATCGCTTTAATTTGTTGATAGAGTTGTGATAAAAATTCCGTCAGTAAATCCGCACGCCACTTCAACCACTGGGTGTCTTGACAATTGGACGGGGGATCGCACTGAAAGCTTTGGCGGTAAAGGTTGCGGGTAAATTCATCATAGCCCCCTTCCCGGGGAAATGCGGGGAGGCGATCGTCCCCTTGGATGCCTGCGATCGGGTAATTTTGGACCACTTCCAGGATTAACTTTAACAAGAAGTCTTGGACCTCTGGGTGCAATGCATTCATCCACTCAAACCCATTTTTGTTGAGGAGATTTCCTGACAGGTCCTTGGCCGCCCATTCCGGTTTTTTTTGCAGCAACATTCCCCCATTGGACTGATAGGAACTAGCGAATCCATATTCAAACCAGGGAATTACGGCAATCCCCGATGAGTTGGCCGCTTCGATGAGTTCAGCTAAAGGGTCTCGACCTTGATACAGGGGATCGATTTCCATGCCAAAGGTCTGCTTTAAAACTCGACTGGGATAAAGGGTGAATCCTTTGGTCCAGACGACGGGAAAGACCACATTAAATCCCGTTTCGGCGAGAAAGGCAACTGCTTCATTAATTTTTTCTTTGGATCGGAAGACTTGACTATCAGTAGTGGTCATCCAAACGCCGCGTATTTCCATGATATTTTTGTTTAGGGGTAAGGCTGAAGGAAGTATCGAGATAAAAACCCCATAGGTCAGTTTGAACCTACGGGGTTAAAAGGAATGGAGGAGAGGAGGTTAATCCCTAAAACCCAGTCCTAAGCGATCGCTTTTTCTAGGTGGGGTTCTATGAGGGTCTCTGTCAGCAGTTCCTGATAAAGTTCGCCCAGTTGTGTGGCGACTCCATCCCAACTAAACAGGTTTTCCACCCGTTGACGGGATGCTTCGGCGAGGCGATCGCCCCAGGTGGGATTGGACAGAATCCGATCAATTGCTTCAGCAAATGCGGCATCCTCCTGGGGTGGACAGAGTAATCCCGTTTCTTCCGCTTTCACACTAAATTGTAATCCCCCCACATCACTGGCAATCACCGGAGTGCGACTCGCCATTGCTTCGATCGCCACTAATCCAAAGGGTTCATAGTGACTGGGGACCACACAGATATCGGCGGCGGCGTAATACTGCGGCAGCAACTCATCGCCGATCCGTCCCGGGAAATAGGTCATCTCCCGTAAACCCAACTCGTCCACGATCGCCTCAATGCGATCGCGCTCAATGCCATCACTTTGACCAGGACGAGAACCCCCGGCAATCATTAAACTCAGGTTGGCATTCTCTCGGGACTGCGATCGCGCCACAGCGCGAACTAAGGTTTCGATTCCCTTGCGCGGGTCAAACCGACCCACATATAAGACCACTTTTTTTTCAGGCGCAATTCCCAAGGCCGATCGCGCTTCCTGCTTTTGAATCGAACCGAAGCGGTGGATATCTGTCCCACAGGGAATAACCTCGATAGTCCCCTTCTGAGATACCAGAGTTCGGATATGGTCTTGTTCCTGGGGAGAGGTTGCAACAATCCGTTCTGCAGTTTCCAGGACTGCCTTTTCTACTCCTAACCGGGTGGTGGCGATCGTCGGAATAGTGGCGATCGATTTATACTTCACAGCGCCCAAGGAGTGGTAAACATGGACTTGCTTCACCCCTTGTTTTTTCTTGAGTTCCATTCCCACCCAGGCGGAGAGCCAGTAATTGGTGTGAACTAATTTATATTCTATTCCCGCTTGTTGTTGAAACTGGATCAATGCCTCAACAAAGGTGGGTAAATACTCAAAAATTTCTTGCCTGGGCACGAAGGATTCTGGACCCGCCACTAATCGAATTGTGCGGCAATTGGGTGCGTGTTCTACTACAGTTGGGTCTTCTGCATTAGCCTTGCGGGTAAACATATCAACTTGCCACCCTTGCTGGGCGAGTGCCTCACCGACTTGACGGACGTAAACGTTTTGTCCACCCGCCTCTTCTTTCCCGATTTCTACGGCAGGGTCGCCGTGAACTGAAATTAGGGCAATGTGTTGGTTAGCTTTTACGGCCATAGTTTTGTTTTCACCGGAATTCGACAAACAGCACAAAGCAGTCCGACGCGATCGCCTGCTCCTGCCTGATTATTTAGAATCGCGAATGTTGCAGCTTTTACCCGAATCTAGCCTTGACATTCGTTGAAAATGGGGTTTTCGATCATCAGCGATCGCGGGCATTAGTTTGATCACACTGGGTTAAGCAGCAATACCGCTTCTTACCTGATTACAGCTCACTTTTTTCCCTCCCGGGTTAACGTGAGAGACAATTCGCTACTAGATAGGGTTACTCTTCATAATCCAACCGACTTGAGGGCTTGGGCGAGTTGAGTCAGGTGACTCACTTTGGATTGAAAGTTTCAATAGTTTATCATCTTTTAATCTTTTTTGAAAATCTCCCCCAGAAGTCTGGCTATATTTGTCTTTAAGGGACAATAAACCGGCAAAAAAGCATGGATTTCACGCCAATTTCCTTAGACCTGCCTGGTTCAGGGTACAGCATTGAGAAGATCACCCGGGTTTCTTGACAAAATTCTTACGGGCTTTGTAATCTGGAGGCTAAAGGCACCTCCAAAAAATAAAACCCGCAAAACGAACGTTTGTAGTAACCCCTTTAGGGGTTTCTTTAAAAATGACTCCTAAAGGAGTCACTACGAACGTTTATACGATTTATTTCTTGGAACACCCAAAAAACCCGGTTTCTGATTCCAGGGTTCTAATCCTGTACCCGCGTCCGAGATAAAACCCTGAACCGGGCCCCGCCTGTGCCCAGGTCCTCCCGTCCTCATTTCAGAACCTACTGGGGACACCAGCCCTTGCGGAGGTTTCAACCCCCAACGGTTATGGCCACGGGTGCAATATCTCAGGTCTTATCCAGTTTTTTCAAAAAAATTGGAAAATTCCTCGCCAAAGGTCTTTTCAGACCGAAAAAAACCTGCTATGATGTCTCAAGACACCTTGGAGAGGTGGCTGAGCGGTTGAAAGCGGCAGATTGCTAATCTGTTTTACGATTTTAATCGTAACGAGGGTTCGAATCCCTCCCTCTCCGTTCTCAAACAACCAGACTCACGAGCGTTAACTCTCGGCAACTCTGAGTTGCTCTCATCTTACTCTGCATGGGAATGGGTTAGTAGAGAGCGAGTTATTTTGAAAATCCCCCAGGCCTTGCCAAGGTCCTGGGGGATTTTTGATTAGGGGTGGTTTCGGTGTTGGTAATCCTTACCAGCGATAACCTACGCCGATATAGCCAACGGGGAAGGGAATTACATCGTCAAAGAAGTACAAACCGGCACCAATATTGCCCCCGGCATACCAGCCGTTATCCCACTGATAATCCCCACCAATGGTGGCGTAGGGTAAGACTAAAGCAAGGGTTCCCACGCCCCAGGATCCAGTAAACTGCCCGGGAACCGCAGGTTGAAAGTATTTTTTGTAGGAGACGCCGAGTCCCACGTTAATACCCAGGACGCTATCAATGCCGGGACCGTCCATCCTGACCCAGCCAAAGTTGGGTAAATCCAAACCTGCGCTGTAGCGATAAGTGGGAAAACGAGCCTGAGCCAGATCCGATTCCGAGGGGGATTGTGCTTCGGTGTTTTCCGGAAGGATAGCTGCACCCCTTACGAAATCCCCTTTATTAAAGTCAATGGATAATTCCAAATCTTCAAGACTGGCGCGGTCAGTTTCGGTGAGTTGCTCGATCGCCGTTTCGTCTTCTTCCTGAGTCGGTTGTGCTTCCCGATCCATTTCCGATTCCGGGGGGAATTGCGCTTCGCTGTTTTCCGGAAGGATAGCTGCGTCCTTTACAAAGTCCCCTTGATTAAAGTCAATGGACAGTCCCAAATCCTCAAGACTGGTGCGGTCAGTTTTGGTGAGTTGCGGTATCCAAGTCTCACCGTCTTCCTGAGTCGGTTGTGCCTCTAGGTCCCTGAGCCAGTGTATCTCCTGACTGGGTTGTTCGGGGAGACTGAAATCTTGCGCTGTAGCAGGTAATGCCTGCTGGATCCCTAACCAAGGTAATACCATCAAAGCACTATATCCTGCCCATTTTTTCCTCACACCCATCATAGCCCTCCAAATTCATCAATAAATGTGAATTATTTTGCTTTGTTTTTGCATGAGTTCGGGTTCAGGGAAAGTGAAATTGGCGGGAAAGGAATTGGCGATTGAACGCAATGGATTCTTCAGAACAAAGCACCGAGATTTTCCCAATGAATCAGACTGTTCCATAAACCGCGAAATCCGCAAACTAAAAGCAAAAACTCCTAGCCATCTGCCCTTCCAGGACAAGGCTGGGATAACCGAGAAGGGCAGATGCTAAAACATTGCTAATTTAATCCATCTCACCCTCAGATGCAATCTTCCCGGAGATGTATTTTGGGGGTTGTGTGAACAAAATTTAACAAATAGGAGAGGGCGGAATAGTCCACTTTTACCGAAAATGGAGGGAAAGGGCGATCGCTAATTGGATAAGGAACTTAACCGAAAGGGGTTACAGCAGAGGCATTTAGAACCGATACCCTCCCCCCACAAAGATCCCGACTTCAACCTCCTCGACATACCCAACATTTAAGGCAGCGTTGGCAACAAAGCGGTCAAACAAGACTCGATCAATTCCCACGGTGCCAAAAAATCCAATGAAATTATCCTCATCCGTAGAAAGCGCGATACCACTGCCAATATAAGGAGCAACATCGACTTGTAAAGTATCGTCCGTAGCCGCAAAGGGAAAGTCAATGGTGACCGGAACCATCACCATCAAGTGTTCTCCAAACAAGAGGGAAGGACGCACAGACACTTGCTCCGCGAGGCCAATTTTACTCGTCAAGGCAAAACTGCCTCCTCCCAAGGGACTAGCATCATCACTTAACCCAATATTAATGGCAGCACCGATATAGTTACCCACTCCCCGACTGGTTCGACCCAGTTCGATATCGCGATCTCGTTGAGCCAAAACCGGATTATTTTCCGCTTCAGTAGCAGGGTTGTGGGGAACCGTTTGCGGACTGGGAACTCTGAAATAATGGGGGGTAGTAATTGCTGTAGTTCCCGTTAATAATTCCGCAAAATTATCCGATTCAGCCGCGAGTAACGGGGGTGGATTGACCCCTTCTGACGGGACCTCCCAAGAGAGTGGTCCAACAGAGGTATCCTCCGGCAACGGACCGATCGCCTTTAAGCCCAATTCCCTAGCGACATCGCCAGAGAATGACTCGGCCATTGCTTTTTTTGGACCACTCCCACCCGGGAGAGTAATCAGAGCGAATAGAAAAACACCAGTTGCGATCGATAGAAACTTCACAGTGACTCCTAATAGTTACTTCAATGTTAAAGGGGGGAATTATTTATTCTGAAAATGAGAATTCAGCCTTAACGGATGAATCCCCCTCCACAGACTCATCCAGAACCCGAACCCACGCCAAACCGAGGCGATCGGCTTGAGCTTTCACCCAGAAAAATCCTCACCCCCCAAAAACGCCAAAACCAACCCAGTTTTACAGCGAACCCACCGCCTGGGCGACTTGTTGGGAAACAAAGGGCAAAATGGCTTCATTTTTGCTGTGCGCCTTCCCTTCAGTAAAGACCACCAATAAATAAGGGCGCTGTTCCGGTAATTCAATATAAGCCGCATCGTGGCGCACTGTACTGGTTAAACCTGCTTTCGACCAAATCCGTGCTTGGCGATCGAGACCCGCACCCAAAAACCCCGTGACTTGATTTTCCGGGTCCTCCGCCAGGTCCTCGGGTTCTAGCGATCGCTTCATTAACTTCATCATCGCCGTGGTCGCCTTCGCTGAAACCGCCACCCCACCGACAATACTATGCAGCAGGCGTGCCGTTGCATTGGTGGTCAGCATATTCCGATTTTCCATTAACTCTCCCAGGAAAACCCGCTCCCGACCATAAGCCCCATCACACCAGGTTTTGTGATTAACATTAATCGATTCCAATTCCGGCCATCCCAGAGACTGAAAATAGCGATTGACTAAATTGCGCTGATGCTTCCAGGTTTCAAACGGTCCCGAGGACAATTCTGGACCACTGGTAGTCCCAGTTAGCACATCCACCACCAGACTCGTGGCATCATTGCTGGAGTCCACAATCATATCTCGGATGGCCCGTTCTAACTCCGGGGAAGTCTGAATCATCTCTTTTTCCATCCATTCATAAACCGCGACGAGATAGAACAGCTTGACCACACTCGCCGGATAAATCCGTTCCACGCCGCGATAGTTAAATCCGCGCACGGGATGGTCCCAAAACGCATCGGGACTCAGGGCACCGCCGGTATTCACCGAAACGGGTGGGTCATAAACCACCCAAGTCATTGCCAGTTGGTTGCGGTTTAATTGGGGGAATTGCTCCCAGGTTGCCGCTAAAATGCGATCGCCTAAGTTTTCGAGTTGCTCGTCTTTGCGGAAAAATGTCATGGTTCTCTCTGAGGTTGTTTAATTCAAACGTTAGAAGTCAGAATCAATTATTCTCGCTTCTAGCGACTTTCCTGCGGCAGTCGCGTTACTGTGCCTTAACAATTAAGCATTTATTTCTAAAACTATGGTCTTGGTGAGTCAGCTTCAATTTAATCTAGCTTCTAAAGGGTCCGATGCACCGCAATATCGCTGCCGAGTGGATCTGAATCTGTATGATTCCCCGCAGTGTGAGGCCCTGGCAACCCAGGCATCCGAGGGCCGTCTGCTGAGAATTGTCCTTCCTCCGACGGAGGGGGCTGTGGGGGTCAAGTTATGTGAAGATGACTATCCCGGATGGCTGGCCCTCACGGATTTGGAGAATCTGGACTTAGCCGAGTCCCCTTACCAGGCGATCGCCCTTGACCGGACCCACATAGAACCCCAAATCCCCGCCATCATTGCCTTTACCCACCAGGCAATGAGCGTTCCCAATGAGTACCTCTGGGGAGGGACCGTCGCCCCCAACTATGACTGTTCTGGATTAATGCAGGCTGCCTTCCGGGTCGCTGAAGTTTGGTTACCTCGGGATGCCTATCAACAGGAAGCCTTTACCCAACCCATTCCCCTCGACGAATTGCAGGCGGGGGATCTCCTCTTTTTTGGAACGCCAGAAAAAGCCACCCATGTTGGCCTTTATCTCGGGGAGGGTCGTTATATCCACAGTTCCGGAAAAAAAGTGGGACGCAACGGCATCGGCATCGATGTCCTCGGGGAAAACAGCGATGATCCTGTCAGTCGTAACTATTATCAACAACTCCGGGGTGCAGGGCGAGTTTTAAGGAGTTATTTGCCACAAGACTCCGAAACCTAAAGCGTCGAAATCTTAACATTCTTTAACAAACTGCGGAAAAATCAGTAGCATGAAAGAGGGGGTCGGCAGATTGCGGCCTCCTTGGGTATCGGGAGAGGATGAGAGCCCAGGGACAAGAAATCGGGTGTTTGGCCCTTTCTTTGTGGCTTTCTGGGCAGAAATTTTGTCAAAAAATCCAGTTGGTCTTCCCGTTACTGGACCCATGCCCTAGCTCACTCATTTGTTGCAGTGGAAGAAAAGGAACTAAGGTTTTGAAGGTATTTTTAGAGATAGAGCCGCAGCGTCGCCATAGCCTGTTGGGATTATTTGCCGCAGGCTTATTGTTTTGGGCTTCTCTGGCTTCATTGCTGCCCACACTGCCGCTTTATGTCGAGCATATCGGGGGGACGAGAGGACAAATCGGCCTGGTGATGGGGGCATTTGCCCTGGGTTTACTGCCTTCCCGAGCTTGGTTAGGACCCCTGAGCGATCGCCGGGGTCGCAAAATTGTGTTACGGTTGGGGACCACGGTGGCAACGATCGCCCCTTTGGGATATCTCTTCGCTGATTCCATTCCCCTATTGATGGCATTACGGGCATTTCACGGCATTAGTGTCGCTGCTTTTACCACCGCTTACAGTGCCTTAATCACCGATTTAGCCCCCGATCGCAATCGAGGCGAATTAATTGGATATATGAGTGTGGTCACTCCCCTAGGGGTTGCGATCGGACCCGCCCTCGGAGGGTTTTTACTGGAAGCTGCCGGTTACCCTCCCCTGTTTGTTATGGCATTTGGATTGGGACTGCTCAGTTTCTTGTTGCTCTACTTCGTCAGTGAACCTTTACGGGAAGATTTAACTTCCCCTGCACTGGGTAAAGACTCAGCAACTCCCAACGCCAAAGCGGATTCATTTTGGCGGATGTTATGGAGTCCTCGCGTCCGAATTCCCTCTCTGGTGATGCTGCAAATCGGGTTAGTTTTTGGAGCGGTGGCGACCTTTGTCCCCTTGTTTATTAAGGAAACCGCCAGTGATTTTAATCCGGGATGGTTTTATACCGCAGCGGCGAGTGTAAGTTTTAGTATGCGTCTGCTCACGGGTCGCGCCTCGGACCGTTACGGACGGGGATTATTTATTTCCGGGGGTTTACTGGCCTACTGTCTGGCAATGGTGCTGCTGTGGACGGCCCAGGATAGCCGGGATTTTTTACTGGCTGGGGCGGTGGAAGGATGTGGCGCAGGGACGTTTCTGCCGATGATGGTGGCCCTGGTTGCAGACCGCTGTGCACCCCAGGAACGGGGGCGATTGTTTGCCATGTGTATTGGCGGGTTTGATTTGGGGATCGCTTTGGCTGGGCCGATTTTGGGGGTGATGGCGGAAGATTTAGGCTATCGAAATATTTTTGCGATCGCTTCGGTGATGGCCTTCGTAGCATTGGGGATTTTTCTTACCCAGTCCAATATGAACTTACGCCAATCGGTGAAGTTTGCTTTGGGTCGCGATCGCGACCTGTATGCCCTGCAAAAGTCATCCTGACCGAGGAACAAAAAATTTTGGGTGCTGAGTTATCCTAAGCTAACTCAACACCCAAAATCTGTTTAGATTGTAATAAACGGGCTAGGAGGGATTCGAACCCCCGACACCGTGGTCCGTAGCCACGTGCTCTAGTCCACTGAGCTACAAGCCCTTACCGCTTAATAATACTAACACAGGCTTTTGGAAAATGAAACCCCCTTTTCAAAAAAATTCTGAAAATTCCCCAAACCCTTATCAGCTAAGTCATTTAGACGCTGAAGGACAAGCGCGGATGGTGGATGTGTCGGAAAAAGCAGTCACCCATCGGCAGGCGATCGCCTCGGGACAGGTCCGGATGGATCGGGCGACGTTTGACCAGATTCAAGCCGGGAATGCACCGAAAGGAGATGTTTTAGGGACGGCAAGACTGGCGGGAATTTTAGGAGCCAAACAAACCTCGGGGTTGATTCCGTTGTGTCATCCCTTACCCTTGCACAAAATTGATGTAGAGATTTTGCCCGACGAGGAGCTTCCCGGATATCGGATTCTCGCCGAAGTCAAAACCAAAGCAGAAACTGGGGTAGAAATGGAAGCGTTAACGGCAGTTTCCGTGGCGGCACTGACCCTTTATGACATGGCCAAAGCGTTATCGAAGGCGATCGCCATTGAGAGCATTCGCCTAGAGAGCAAGACTGGGGGAAAATCGGGAGACTATCAAGCGAATTAAAACGCTTTGGGAGTGGCATAAGGTTTGAGAACCTGCTCACCGAGGGTCACGAGTTGTTGGGAGCCTTCAATCATCAACAAATACCCGCCCTGGCGGAGATGATGATGATAAACGCCCACCGTGGAACCCTCGCCCAAAAAGCCGATTAACCCGCCCACCATTCCGCCCAAAACAGCGGCGATCGCCACAACCCCCGGAATGAGCAACAGCGGGTTAAAACCCAGGGGGTTAATCAGTCCCAGGTGTAAGGCCAAAACCAATGCCGACCCCACCAGGAACCCCATTGTGGCAAACACCATCAAAAACCGGCGAGCTTGGTCCACCGCAATTTGCATGGGTTCTAATAAACCTACACGAGACGGAGAACTGTACCCTTCACCGACAATCGCCAGATGTTCCGGGGAAATCCCGTGATACTGTAAGAGTCGATAGGCGTCAAAAGTCGCTGCTTCATTAGCTAAGGGAATGATTGCCAGAGCGGTCTGGCGATTGCGAGAATGTTGCCGGAATAAGCGCGAAGGAATCACAAAGCTGCTGGGGTGGTTGGGGTGGTGAAGGTTGCTACTTGCATTTTATCCTGTGTTTTTTGAACTAAGACTGGGGAAAAAATCTTCTTCCTCCCTGGGAATCGGGCAATTCGTCCGGTAATCCCTCCGGGAACTGCATGGAACAGCCCCCTAGTTTGGAAGCTTGTTAATAAATCTTGGCTAAAAACCGAGGACCGGCAACGGCAATGAAGGGCGATCGCTCATTCATCCGAGGTAGCGAAGACTTACAATTTTAAAAGTACAAGCCCGGACCAAAACCCGAGCAACTTCATTTCAAAAAAAAGGTAATCTATGCCACCTCGTTGGCCTCGTCAACCCGATCGCAGCGAACCGGATTACCGGAAACTCGACGATCGCATGAATTTCGCCGTCCATGTCGCCCTATTTGCGGCCAGCAATTCCGGGCTCTGGTTTTTCCGGGCATGGCAATCTTCCCCCTGGCCCTGGACCCCTTGGCTCACCAGCGCTTGGCTACTGCTGCTAATCGCTCATGGGGTTTATATTTTCGCAATTGCAAACTATTCCGAAGAATCTAATGGCTAATTCCAGTAACACTGAAAAAATAGAAGCCCTGGCTGCTCAGATTGCCGATCGCGTTTATATCGATGTCGCCAAATGGCGGCTGCGCTTAGATGACGCTCATCTCCACACCCTCGTGGCTGAACAACTCTATCCCTTAGTCAGCAACAATGCACCCGTCAATGAATCCGATGTGGTCCAAGTCCTCGCCGGAATCAATGTCAATCTCGGGGGAGGAAGGCGACAAATTCCCCTGGTTGATCTGATTCCCACCGGAGAACAAATGGATCTCCTCAGCATTTTAGAAGAGTTTCAGCGCGAACTTTAGTTTTTAGGCATTGACGACAACCCCTAGAACCCGACTCCACAAGAGCTTAAACCCAAGTGGGGCGCTTTAGGAAAATATCCCTCGGGGGCATTCTGGGCCCCTGGGTCAGTTTCCAACCGGGGCAATATTTCTCCGGTCTAGCTCACGGTTTCGCCCTCCGGAATCCAGCCTCACCAGGAAAATGAGATTCATGAAAACACCCTCTAAAGTTTATTTTATCCGGCATGGGATCGCCGAAAACCGGGCAGATCATGTCCCTGACGAGAAGCGCCAGCTCACCAAGGAGGGGATTCAAAAAACCCGGAAAGTCGCCAACCGTCTGCATCATTTGAATATTCATTTCGAGCTGATTTTGACCAGTCCTCTGCTGAGGGCAATGCAAACGGCGGATATTCTCCAAACCGCTGGTTTGGGGCATCAGATTAAAGAATCCACTTCCCTGGTCCCGAATGGCGATATCAATAACTGGCTGAACTGGTATCAACAATGGCGTCAAAATGGCGGCCATTGTTTGGCCCTCGTCGGACATCAGCCGGATCAGGGCAACTGGGCAGAAATTTTGGTGTGGGGAGAAGCCAAAGAAGGACTGCTCCTCAAAAAAGCTGGGGTGATTGGGTTGGTCATCCCTGAAACTGGGGATCCGGTGGGCAATAGCTCTCTATTTTGGCTGACCTCCCCCAAATTATTGCTATAAATTAATTGCTGATTGGTTATGGATGATGGGTTACCTAAATCATCAATTCATCACTAACCAGTCGTCCGTCCTCCGGCGTGATTTCTGCACCCCAAGCTCTGAAAGCATTGAAATCCAAACCTTTTATCCCCTTACCTGCGGTGGATGTTCAGGGGCTGCTCTATAAAGGATTTTTGTAAAAGCAGGAACAGTCCAAGGAGATCTGATAAGTTAGCTTGAAGATATTTAATTACAGCGAAGGCTAAACCTATGACTGTCGCGGACGAACTAAAGACCGGTTTTGAATTTAAGCCCGGGTTAGAAGGCGTTCCGGTCACCCTATCCAGTATCAGTTTTGTGGATGGGAAGAAAGGAATTTTGGAATATCGCAATATTCCCATCGAAGAGCTGGCCCTCAAAAGCACCTTTCTGGAAACCTCCTATTTATTGATCTGGGGTGAACTCCCGACCCAGGACGAACTCGACGCATTTGAGAACGAAATTCGCTACCACCGCCGCATTAAATATCGCATTCGGGACATGATGAAATGTTTTCCCGAAAGCGGTCACCCGATGGACGCCCTGCAAGCCTCAGCTGCTGCCCTCGGCTTATTCTATTCCCGTCGGGCTTTAGACGATCCAGCCTATATTCGCGCTGCTGCGGTCCGGTTGTTGGCAAAAATTCCTACAATGGTGGCGGCATTCCAAATGATGCGGAAAGGGAATGACCCGATTCAACCTCGGGACGATCTGGACTATTCGGCCAACTTTCTGTATATGCTGACCGAACAAGAGCCAGATCCCCTAGAGGCTAGTGTGTTCGACATCTGCCTGACTCTTCATGCAGAACATACCATCAATGCTTCGACATTTTCAGCAAGGGTGACGGCTTCCACCTTGACGGACCCTTATGCGGTGGTAGCTTCAGCGGTGGGAACTCTGGCTGGTCCTTTACATGGGGGGGCCAATGAAGAAGTGATTGATATGTTAGAGGCCATTGGCTCGGTTGAAAATGTCCGACCCTACATTGAAAACTGTCTGAAGACTAAATCTAAGATTATGGGGTTCGGTCACCGGGTCTACAAAGTTAAGGATCCTCGAGCGATTATCCTCCAAAGTCTCGCTGAACAATTGTTTGAGAAGTTTGGCCGGGATAATTATTATGACATTGCTGTAGAGCTGGAGCGAGTGGTGGAGGAAAAACTCGCTTACAAAGGCATTTATGCCAATGTGGACTTTTACTCGGGTCTGGTTTATCGGAAGTTGGGGATTCCTACGGATTTGTTTACGCCAATCTTCGCGATTTCCCGGGTGGCAGGATGGTTGGCTCATTGGAAAGAGCAACTGGGTGAAAACCGGATTTACCGTCCGACCCAAATTTATACCGGAACTCATAACGCGCCTTATATTCCGATCGCCGAACGTTAAAGCGATCGCCACGGAATTAGGTCGAGTCTGGACTGGAGGGACCTCTACTCACGGGTTGGGTCTGAGTCCCGATTTTTCTTTTAAGGAGAATCATCCATCTAGGCGCGATCGCCACCATTGCCCTTGGATTGTCATAATCTGAGGGCTTTTTGTTGCCTAACTCTCCGCTTCTCTACCTCTGATCAGGCCCTATTCTTTTACAAAAGGGAGAATAATCCAATTTTTTTATTGCTGGAGGGGGGGAATTGACCTCTTTCTCCCCCTTCCGTGAAAAGACATTCATTCCTTATACCTCCCTCTCCTTGTAGGAGAGGGCCTGATCAGAGGTGGTAAGGGGGCTGGGGAGTTAGGTCTCTTCAAAAAATGGAGATGCTCCCTAAACACTGAAACTCAAGCCTCTCCCAGAGTTCTGGCGTCCATCGAGCGTTATACTGTTATTGCATTTAACCGAGTCGTAAGAAATCTTCACACTCTCAATAGGAAGCATGAACCCAGGTATAGACCTACAAGGAAGTTTTATAAAAGCGCTCGCAGATTTGGGCCTTCCGGCGGGAGCAGCAAAAGCCATCTGGATGCCAATTCCTATGGTGCTCATGCTAGTTGTTGCCACAATTGGCGTGCTTGTAACCGTCTGGCTAGAGCGAAAAATTTCTGCTGCGGTCCAACAGCGCATCGGCCCAGAATACATCGGCCCCTTGGGAATCTTAGCCCCTGCCGCCGATGGTCTCAAACTCTTGTTCAAAGAGGATATCCTCCCAGCGAAAGCTGACCCCATCCTCTTTACCCTCGGGCCCGTCCTGGTGGTAGTCCCCGTGTTCGCCTCCTTCCTGATCGTCCCCTTTGGACAAAATCTCATCATTAGCGATGTCGGGGTGGCCATCTTTTTATGGATTTCCCTTTCTAGCATTCAGCCGATCGGCTTACTGATGGCAGGTTATGCCTCCAATAACAAATACTCTCTGATCGGTGGCTTGCGCGCTGCCGCCCAGTCCATCAGTTATGAAATTCCCCTGGCCCTCAGTGTGCTGGCAGTCGTGATGATGTCCAACAGCCTGAGCACCCTCGACATTGTGGAACAGCAATCCAGCTATGGCATTTTCGGTTGGAACATCTGGCGGCAACCCCTAGGCTTTATCATCTTCTGGATTGCGGCCCTCGCGGAATGCGAACGCTTACCCTTTGACCTCCCTGAAGCAGAAGAAGAAATCGTCGCCGGATATCAAACCGAATATTCTGGCATGAAATTCGCCCTGTTCTACTTGGGTTCCTACGTCAACCTCGTCCTCTCGGCACTCCTAATCGCCGTGCTCTATCTGGGTGGCTGGGAATCTCCGATCCCCGTAGAACTCCTAGGACAGTGGCTGGGTGTCAGCGAAACCACCCCTTGGCTGCAAGTGATTACCGGAACCCTCGGCATCACCATGACCCTGCTCAAGGCTTACTTCTTTGTTTTCCTCGCCATTCTGATGCGCTGGACCTTACCCCGCGTTCGCATTGACCAACTCCTCGATTTAGGGTGGAAATTCCTCCTGCCCGTTTCTCTGGTCAATCTGCTCTTAACTGCCGCCTTAAAGTTGGCCTTTCCCGTTGCCTTTGGTGGGTAAGCGGGCTTTTCTTTCGTTCAAAAACTGCCCAGTGATTGAGCGATCGCTTAACTTCATCTTGACTTCAGGTCACCACTCCCTATCACCTAGCAGTCATCGCCGAGAACACTATGCTCAAATTCCTTAACCAAGTTAGCAACTACGCCAAAGAAACCGTTCAAGCGGCCAAATATATCGGTCAAGGACTCTCCGTGACCTTTGACCATATGCGCCGCCGTCCGGTGACCGTGCAATATCCCTACGAAAAACTAATTCCTTCCGAACGCTATCGGGGTCGGATTCACTTTGAATTTGATAAGTGCATTTCCTGCGAAGTGTGCGTCCGTGTTTGTCCGATTAACCTGCCCGTGGTGGATTGGGAATTCAACAAAGAAACCAAAAAGAAACAGCTCAAACACTACAGTATTGACTTCGGCGTTTGTATTTTCTGCGCCAACTGTGTAGAATACTGTCCGACCAATTGTCTCTCCGCGACGGAAGAATACGAACTTTCCACTTACGATCGCCACGAATTGAATTTTGATAACGTGGCAATGGGACGCTTACCGTACAAGGTCACTGACGATCCAATGGTGACCCCCCTCAGAGAACTCGCCTATCTACCCAAAGGCGTGATCTCTCCCCATGATTTGCCCCCAAACTCTCGTCGTGCGGGTCTACGTCCCGAAGAAATTCGGGAACAAATGGAACAAGAACAATCCACAGAAAAAACAGAAAAATAGGGGAAATTTGTCAAAGAATCCTAGGGGATAGTTTCACTTAAAATGAAGAATGGTCCAAACCAATGACCCCAGACAAATGACCCCCGACAAAGCACAAAGGACAAAGAACAAAGGACAAATACAGTGAATTTAGCGGAAGGCGTTCAGATAGTTTCGTTTGGCCTGCTGGCCGTGATGATGATAGGAGCAGCCTTGGGTGTCGTCCTCCTGTCTCAGGTCGTTTATTCGGCCTTTCTATTAGGCGGTGTGTTTATCAGCATGGCCGGTTTGTATCTGTTGCTCAATGCTGATTTTGTAGCAGCGGCCCAGATTTTGATTTATGTCGGTGCCGTTAATGTGCTGATTTTGTTTGCCATCATGCTGGTCAACAAACAGGAGGATTTTACAAACCTTCCCAATTACTGGATCCGGCGGGGAGCAACAGCCCTCGTCGCTTTGGGATTATTCGCGTTGTTAAGCACGATGGTCCTCTCAACTCCTTGGGCCGTGACACCGACTGCGGCAACGGCAGAAAATACCGTTGTGCAGATTGGAGAACATTTATTCAGCGATTTTTTACTGCCGTTTGAATTAGCTTCTGTACTGTTGTTGATGGCAATGGTCGGCGCAATTATTTTGGCCCGTCGGGAGTTGATTCCGCCAGAGCGAAAAGCTCAAATCGATTCAGCGGAACTGGATTTGAAACTGCCGGAACGTCCCCGCACACCTGTCCCGGCTCTCCGGGGAAATCGGGTGGAAACCCAAGAATGAACGGGGTAAAAGGACATCCAAGGTTTTGAACTTTTACCGTTTTAAGGGGTGAATTTCATCGCCCCTTAATCATTCAAACGCTAGTAAGATACTGATGAGGATTAATGGAACTGCAACTCGAATACTTTTTAGTTTTGGCAGCCGCCTTGTTCTGCATTGGCATTTATGGCTTGATTACCAGTCGCAACGCTGTCCGGGTGTTGATGTCGATTGAGCTCTTGTTAAATGCCGTGAATTTGAATTTAATCGCCTTTTCTAATTTCCTGGACTCCGCTACAATTAAGGGTCAGGTTTTTGGGGTGTTTGTGATTACTGTGGCGGCGGCGGAAGCGGCAGTGGGTTTGGCGATCGTCCTGGCGATCTATCGGAACCGGGATACGGTGGATATGGAACAGTTCAATCTCCTGAAATGGTAAGAAGAGTCTGCTTCGCGAGGCTATGACTCTATTAAACCGGGTTTTTTAAAAGAGACCCGGTTTCTAATTTTTGGGTGAGGCTGTTTGGGACTGCCATTCAGTTTCGGTGGAATGGTGCAATCAGCATCCTCAAGGAGGATATTTTGAGGAGATTTAGAGGTGAGGGGTTCCGACAACCAGAGTCAGGAAGAGATCACCTGAATGGAGGATAAATCGATCGCTCCAGGGTGATAAACCGTAGGAATTCGTACAATAGCTCATGGGCTGACTGGATAAACTAATGAATGCCCAGAAAAAAATAAAACGGTTAGGGGGTTAGTCTCAAGTGCAGCTAAAAAATGCAATTATTGCTCATAAAGCCGGAGATGACCTATCTCGACGGTGGGCCGATCGATGCGCTCGGGAGTTGGAAAATCGCGGGTGTCATGTTTTAGTAGGACCCAGTGGGTCTAAGGATAATCCCTATCCCGTTTTTTTGGCTTCCTCGACCAGTCCAATTGATTTGGCTGTGGTGTTTGGGGGGGATGGGACGGCCCTAGCAGCGGCTCGACAACTGGCTCCGGAGGGAATTCCGATGTTGGCGGTTAATGTGGGCGGGCATCTGGGGTTTATTACGGAACACTTTGAGGAGTTTAAAGATACGGAACGAGTTTGGGATCGCTTGTTAGAAGACCGCTATGCGATTCAACGCCGAATGATGCTCCAAGGACGGGTTTATGAGGGTCATCATACGAATATGAAACCGGCGAGCGATCGCTTTTTGGCCTTAAATGAAATGTGTGTTAAACCGGCAGCAGCAGACCGGATGATCACCTCGATTCTGGAAATGGAAATTGATGGGGAGGTGGTGGATCAGTATCAGGGAGATGGTCTGATTGTGGCAACCCCTACGGGTTCAACCTGTTATACGGTTTCGGCAAATGGCCCGATTATGCATGATGGGATGGAGGCGATCGCCGTGACTCCCATTTGTCCCCTGAGTTTGTCCAGTCGTCCGATTGTGTTGCCCCCAGGAGCCGTGGTCAGTATTTGGCCTTTAGCAGACCCGGATTTGAGTACAAAATTGTGGATGGATGGGGTAATGGCTACTTCAATTTGGCCGGGACATCGGGTGGATGTCCGAATGGCAGATTGTCGGGCAAAGTTTATTATTTTACAGGAAAATTATTCCTATTATCAGACCTTACGGGAAAAGTTACAATGGGCAGGGGCGAGAATTAAATATAATAATAATCACCGCCATTAAAGGATTAAAGGATGCAAAAACCTAGGCGATCGCCTCAATAACCCTGGGAATGTAGGGGTTTTTCAAGAGGCGATCGCCTAGGTTTTTGAATAATCCAGATTCAGTTTTTCCAAAAGTTTGGACCGCCGGGAACTCTCAACCCAGAATCCTCAAAATGACTCGGGTTTATTACTCCGACGGGTTCTACAGCTTTCCAGCAGAATTTAGGGCCGAACTTGCAACGTTAAGGATGAAGCATCACCCCAAATTTCCATTCCCTCTAAGTGGGAGTCACTGTACCCAATTTATTGATCGTGCTTTTGACGTGCTTTGGCCGATGTAGAGGAGACTCCCCACTGGGGCGATCGCATTCGGTGATGGTCCTTTTTGGCTCACAACCCGGAAACCCTTGTTAAATCTAGCACTGAGCATTGGAACCCCCTAATTTTTCCGCGCCGAAGCGATCGCCTCGGACAACGGTGAGCAGACGAGTTCCGGGTGGCATCCGCTGGGGTCACTACAGACTGGAGGCACCTCATAATCACATAAAATTAAGGGTTGAGATTTAATTTGTACCGCCGCTATGAGGGTTGCAGATAAACCCATGATGCTAATCCAAAACAGCCGTTTCATAAACAGTTCACTCCATCGCAGATGACTCCCTGTTTATTCGGCTGCTGTAGATCCATTTCCGAAGGAAGCGATCGCCTTGATTTCAACAATCTACTCAGACTGTCCTCACCCTGGATCCAAACCGGGCTGTGCCAAAAAAACTGAATTTTGTATTTTAAGCTACAGCACCTCTTGGCAAGGTTAATTATATTCAACTTTTAAGATACTTAATAGAATTAGATAGGCCAGTAGGTCTTTTTAGTAAAGGGATATAAAACGCAATCCCGCCAGACTTGTGCTGGCGGGATTGTTGTTTTTGGCTGGGGAGGGTTAAATTCAGGAACCCAGTTTTTCCAAAAGTCCTGGATTCAGAGATGCTTTGTTCTGGACTCTAACAGAATTTTGGCGCATTTTCTGTAAAAAAGGAACCCCTGCATGGAGAAAGTGAGTGAGGCGTAGCAAAATATCCTTAACCCTATTCTTTCCGGGGTGAAACACGAGCGATCGCTTATTTTCTAGCACCCACTCCGAGTCTGTTAGATCCGAAGGACTCCGAGGTACTCTCTATAAAAGAAATATCGATAGCTAAGAGATCGTTACAGATGAAAGAGATTTCCCAGGCTCACCCCTCATCAGCACAACCCGCACCTCTTGAAATCAAGCATAGATTAGCCTCTTTAGTGAGTCTTAATCCTGCTGACAAGACCATTAATCCGTAGGAGCATCTTGCCTCCTATTGCTCATCGGTTGCCAGATCCTCCCCCGGATCAAAAGAGGGTCCAATTCCGTCAAGACTCGCTCTATCATAGCGGGTAGGCGCAACCCCGAATCTTCAGACAAGTGTTATAACAAAGGGTAGATTAATTTTTCCAATTGGGGAACTTTTCAAAGATAAATTGTATCAATGATTAGCTGCTAACTGGGAATCCTGTCAAAGGGAAAGGATGCAGATCCCATCAGGAGGTCGTTACAGGTAGATAATAGAATGTAGGGCATCAATAGATTCTATTATCGGAAGGGGAATCCGCCGGAACAGCAGGACCAAGGGAGATTTAAGTCTCAGGGGTCCGATCACAATGGAACCCACCCCTACACTTTGAGGGCAGCAGATGAATAATCGGCTCCCTGACCAGGGTAATTTAGAGTTTAGAGTTGTCGAGTAGCAATGGGTATGTTTTTTTCTATATTGTCCCATCCCCTCAATGAACACAGACCCCCATACTATGATTGAGATATTCGGAGATTTCATTCCAAATCCGCCTCTGGGCACCGAGTATTTAATTCTGGGATTCTCCCCCAGTTCGGCTTCTATTAAAAAGCGATGGCGAAATAATGGCTTATCAGCGGACTTTGTAGCTAATTACTTATCTACATTTTTTGGAGAAAATGGAAACCCGGAGAATCCCTGTCATAAAAAAGCAGAAAGCGCTGAGAGCGTGAACTATATCGCCAATGAATTGTTAGAAAACGCTATGAAATTTAGTGATTCTACATTGCCCCATCCCACCACCCTTCAAATTCATTTATATGAAGATTCGATTATCCTAATGACCAAGAATGGTATAAATGGACAACAGGCGGCTGATTTGCGGGCCTTCATTGAACGATTAAGTGTCGGCGACCCTGAACAGTTGTATCTGGAACAGTTGGAAAAGAATGCAGAGGCTGACGACCGGAGCAATTCAAGCTTGGGTTATTTAACGATTCTCAATGATTATCAAGGAAAAATCGGGTGGCAATTGGAGAGATTTACGGATGAATCTCAAGGCACCTCTTTGACCACGATGGTGAAATTATTTTTATAGATATAAATTATTAGGTAATAGGCTCGTAGTTTCCTTTGGGGAGAGGGGAGGAAGGTGAAGTGGAGTCATGGGAGCGGCTTGATTTTATTTGATGCACTTAAAACATAAAAACCCGGAGCTAAACAACCGGGTTTTTATGTTTTGAGGGAGTCAGGCGGGGATTGCCAAGAAGTTCGTTACAACTTAATTGAGTTGACAGAACTTGCGATCGCGGTCCGATTCTGGTTCTTGCCAAGAATAGGCAAAGTGACTGACGGAGTTAATCCGGGAAGAATAGCGCCGTAAGGCATACATTTGGTCTTCTAAAGGCGGGCGATTGGTGACGGAAACGCCCCAATCGCCCGCTAAAGCTGGGATGACCTGAGTGCCTTCAGGAGCCATGCTTAAAACCCGCTCAACTTCTTCCATAATACAATCAGGTTTTTGGCAATTGGCATAAGACATTGGATGCCATTCCATCTCTGGCAAAAAGCGATCCCAAGCTTGTAACCTCGAATCAAATCCCCCTTGACCAACAGGACGGTTACCCCCGGGGAAAAATACCGCACCGGAAGGGATCCCTTGAGGTCGAACTTGGTCTACTGCCAGGTGCACAAAATCAATAATTCCTTGCACAGCATGAGCGACACTAAGATACCAGAGTTGCCATTGCAGGAGGGGCAGACGTTCCCCAGGGGTTCCCATTGTTTTAGCGCCAGGGGGGACATTCCGCCCTTGCCACATGGGTTCTGCCTCATTGGGATAGAGTGCATCGACCGCAGCAATATCGTTCGCTGTAATTGAGCCTTGGGTAACGTAGCGCCGGATTAATTCCTGACCTTTCTGGTTAAGACCCCGTTGCACGAGGGTTTGCTGGGATGCTTCACTGTAGATCCAGAGGTCCGAGGGCTTGGTGACGACGGAAGCAGGGCCGACGCCGCGTAGATAGCGGACATAATCAAATAACATCCCGTCCGGTTTGCGCTTGAGGATTTCCCGGATTA
The DNA here is from genome assembly GCF_025370875.1 of Laspinema palackyanum D2c. Lineage (NCBI taxonomy): Bacteria > Bacillati > Cyanobacteriota > Cyanophyceae > Oscillatoriales > Laspinemataceae > Laspinema > Laspinema palackyanum. The sequence continues at coordinate 107,489 of NZ_JAMXFD010000014.1, read as the reverse complement.
CCCCCGCATAGTCTTGACGCGCTTGAGGACTGTAGGGGTCGATAAAAGCGTGATTGGCAAAGCTTTGACCAGCCTGTTCATGCAAACTGGGGTCCTGCATGGCGGTGAGGGTGGTCTGCCCTTGCCCATTTCGGGCGAGGGCCCCTTGGCGGTCCGGCAGTTGGGCGTAGCTATAGCCAAAATTTATGGTGAATAACCAGGCATAGACCTTGAGCCCGCGTTCTTGGCCTTTTTGGATGCCTTGGGCTAGGAGATCGGCATTTTCATAGCCAGGGACCCGGACGACGGAAGGCCAAACGGTGTTATTTTCGGCCTGGGGTAGAAGGGCTTGGCCGTCATAAAAGGCTTCGAGATAGACTTGGTTGTAGCCCTTGTTAACGATTCTATCCATGAGAGCATCTAAGGCTCCGGGTTGAAGATCGCAGGGATACAGTCGTAACCAGAGGGCTTGATTTTGGGGCCAAGTTTGGTTGCGACAGTCCTGTAAGCGTTCGGCTTCTTTGACGAGAAAGGCTTGATAGCGATCGCGAGCAGCCTGATCACCTTCTAGGGTGGCTTGGCGCAGTTGTTCTTTTTCGGCAATATCTGCTGGAGAAGCCAGACAAGACCCTTGAACTTGGGAGTGGGCCGCTTGGCTCCAGAATGTGGGACTCACGATCGCGGTGAGAAGCGCTGCCAGGAAACCGCGATAAAAATGCTGCCAGTCAAGCGTCATCGCTGTTTTAGGTTTAAAAATTTTTTTGAGACGATTAGACATCAGGTACCCGTACAGAATCCACGCAGAAGTTTCTCAGCACTGTTCAGTTCTATCTGAGTTTTTCAGCATGATTGCCAGCCTTTGATTAGATTGGAGTTGGCAACGACCTCTAAGCGCCAAGCCTTCCATATCATACATTTACCCCTCAACAGGGGGGACTAATAGATTGACTCATTGTTTTGGGCGAGGGCAATGTTGCGATCGCCCAAAAAAGACCCGCACAAGAGGATCTCACTCTAAACTGAGCAATCTTTACCCGGATGGGAAATTACTGGGTTAAGTTCCTCGACTTAGAGCTGATTCTACCTGTTTAAACTCCTGTTCAAGACGGTCTTTCAACTTTTTGGGGACCGGACGGTTGGGATAGGAATTATAATGTCCAGCTAACCCATTCAATGCGGTTTGCATGGTGGTAAATGAGGCCAGCTTCGCCACGGACTCGTCCCGACGATAGCGGGCAAAAAATTCGTTGATTCTTAGACGAGCATCGGCTTGGGCCGAGGATTTCTCTGGGGAATCTTCCGGCAGTTCGATCGCCGTTCTCATACTATTAACCAAGGACAGGGTATCTTGGCGATAATCGCCGGTGAGCAGTCCATTACCTGAACAGCCCACCAAGGCGATCGTCATCACCAAAACTAGGGCCAGGAGGCGGGACCAATATTGTTTTAGGGAGATCATACAAACCAATCGTGCTATCAAAATTAACGTCTATCGTATCTTGAATCGTATCTTGAATTGAGGAGTGGCGATCCCATCTAGGATTAGAATTTTTTGGGGCATTCATCAACTCAACCCCGGTCATAAGGATCCACCTTGGGTGCGATCGCCAGCCAGAACAATCCCCTCAATTCTTCTGGCTTCATCCTTCCCACCCGTAAGCGTTTGAGAAAGTTGTCCTCGATTGTAACAGATTGTTAAGAACAGTCCTCACTGGACTCCCGATGACCGGGGAACGAAAATGGGGAGCAGATGGCCAAGACAATGCCCTGAACACCCGGTCAAACGTTGCCTGACAGATTAAGCGTTACAATAGAACCATTAACTGAACGTGGCTCGCCCAAATCCACCAGACATTGCCAGAGTTCCAATCAAAGGGTGATCTGCGATGGCAGAATTTTTAGTACCCTGGGTTACAGGGGAATAGAAAATACCTGTAGAGTCGAAGCGACAAGGATGCCGGTAACGGAATCGAGTCCACAGGCTATGAAGCAGGAACTCCGGCTCAGAAATCCGGAGAATCTCCATCTCCATTGCATAGCAGTGGGAAGGAGAGCAGTCAAATGATTAAACAGAAATAACGAATCAAAGGGTCAATGAATATGGCACAAGAGCCTGTTTCTCCAGTGGTGCTAGTCATTTTAGATGGTTGGGGAGTCAGCGAATTAACCACAGGAAATGCTATTGCTGCTGCCAAAACACCCGTGATGGACAGCCTTCAATCTGCCTATCCGAATACAACCATTCGCACATCCGGGAAAGCAGTGGGGCTGCCGGAAGGTCAAATGGGCAATTCTGAAGTCGGTCACATGAATATCGGTGCCGGTCGAATTGTCAAACAAGAACTCCTGCGGATCACCGATGCAGTAGAAGATGGCTCCATCTTAAGTAACCCGGCACTGGTTAAAGTTTGCCAAGAAATTAAAGCAAGAGGTGGAAAACTCCATCTCATGGGGCTTTGCTCCGAGGGAGGGGTCCACTCCCACCAAAATCATTTAATTGGACTACTCAGCCTCGCCAAAGCCCAAGGTCTGACGAATGTTTGTATTCACGCTATCACCGATGGCCGGGATACCTCTCCCAGAGACGGAGCAGAAGCCCTGAGAAAAATAGAAGCAGCCGCCCAGGAAATTGGCGTGGGTCGCATCGTTACTCTCAGCGGTCGGTATTATGCAATGGATCGCGATAACCGCTGGAATCGGGTAGAAATGGCCTATAAAGTCATGACCACCGATGGACCCGGTGACGGTCGTTCGGTCATCGAACATTTACAAGAATCTTACCTCCAGGACCTAAGCGATGAATTTGTCCTGCCGGTTCGGATTGCACCGGGAGCCGTAGAATCGGGAGATGGGGTGATCTTTTTTAACTTCCGGCCCGATCGCTCCAGACAACTCACCAGCGCCTTTGTAGACCCCAATTTTCGAGGATTTGAGCGGGAGAAAATTGAACCGCTCTCCTTTGCCACCTTTACTCAGTACGATTCAGAACTCCCCGTTTTGGTGGCCTTTGAACCCCAAAACCTCAGCAATATTTTCGGAGAAGTCGTCTCCAATCACGGGTTGCGGCAGTTGAGAGCGGCAGAAACCGAAAAGTATGCTCATGTCACCTATTTCTTTAACGGGGGGTTAGAGGAACCCTTCGAGGGGGAGGACCGGGAATTAGTGCAGTCCCCGATGGTGGCAACCTATGACAAAGCGCCGGAAATGTCTGCCGAAGCGGTCACCGATGTGGTGGTTGCCGCTGTCAAAAAACGGATTTACTCCCTGGTGGTGGTTAACTACGCTAATCCGGATATGGTCGGTCATACGGGCAATATTGACGCCACCATTACCGCGATCCAAACCGTAGACCGCTGTTTGGGGCGCTTGCTGGATGCGATCGGTCGAGCCGGAGGCACCACCTTAATCATCGCCGATCACGGCAATGCCGAATATATGATCGATGAACAAGGTAACCCCTGGACTGCTCATACCACCAATCCAGTTCCCTTAATCCTCGTAGAAGGAGAAGGTCGGAAAATTCCCGGACATGGGACTGAAGTCAAACTGCGGACTGATGCCTGTTTAGCCGATATCGCTCCCACGCTCCTAGAAATTTTACAACTGCCTCAACCGGAGGAAATGACCGGACGTTCTGCCATTGAGTCTCCCGTCTTCAACCTTCAGTCCTCTCGTGAACCCCTGCGAATTCCGGTCTAGGAAGCGCCGGGTTATCCACTGCGGTTTGTTCAAAGTCATTTTTTAATTAAATTGACAAATGACCTAGAACAAATCAGAGTAAATAAACAAGCCTTCAATTTCAACGATTTACCCAGGTATCGCTGTCCCATGAATATCTCAACCCTCGTCCAACTCATTTGGCTATTTTCCGCCATCAGTTTAATTATTTTAGTCCTACTCCATAGCCCGAAAGGAGATGGAATTGGTGGGATTGGAGGACAAGCTCAACTGTTTACCAGTGCTAAAAGTGCAGAAACCACTCTCAATCGCATTACTTGGGCATTGACGATTATTTTTATGGGCCTAACGGTCATTTTAAGTGCCGGATGGCTTCCTCGTTAAAACCCGATCGCCCCTTGCACAATTCACTCCAATTTAACCCGGTTTCCCCTCAGAAGCCGGGTAATTTTTCACGGATTTTCCACCGTTCCCAGCACTCTAGTCCGGTGAGGTCGTCTGTAGTCGTTATCGTTCTCTTAAGTTAGTAGTAACGACTTCAGTCGTTCTCTTAAGTTCGTAGTAACGACTTCAGTCGTTCTTAATTGTTCGTAGTAACGACTTCAGTCGTTCTCTTAAGTTCGTAGTAACGACTTGCTGTTGTTATCCCCCACCCCAACATTCCTACCTCATAACAACATCTTTTACTTGTTGTTCCTCCTCATCCCATCCATGAAATTCTTCAAACCGAGTCTAACCAATGCTCAGACCCTAACAGAATCGATCGCCATTGGACGTGCCGTTCTCCAATTAGCCACCCCAGCGATCGCTCAACTGCTGCTACAAGCCTTAGTTTTCCTCGCCGATCGCGCCATGTTGGGTCACTACAGCAGCACCGCCTTAGCCTCCATGCGAATTAGTGGTCCCCTGCATTGGTGTCTCTATAGCACCCTTTCCGCCTTTTCCGTCGGCACGATCGCCCTCGTCGGACGCGCCGTAGGTGCCCAAGACAAATCCCTCAGTAACGCCACCCTGCGCGCCAGTCTGCTGCTGGCATTAGGGACCGGACTGGCGATCGCCCTCGGTAGCACCCTCGGTTTAAATCCCCTCCTGGCGCATCTTCCCTTCGGAACCCCACAAGTGCAACAATCTGCCCAAGATTACCTCCAGATTATCTTCCTGGGAATGCCGCTGCAATTGCTCTCCATTGTTGCTGCTGCCGCATTGCAAGCATCAGGCAATACTAAAATTCCCTTTCTTGTGGGACTGGTTGCCAATGGGGTCAATATTTTCCTCAACTACTGCCTGATTTTCGGCAATTGGGGGGCACCTCAGTTGGGAATAGCCGGTGCAGCGATCGCCAGTGTGACGGCAATGGCAATTAACACCCTGATTTTAGGGATAATTTTGTATCGGGGAACTCAGCGCTTAACCTTACGCGATCGCGGGGGGGAACTTAAAGCCTTGCGGCGATTATTCCGCGTCTCAGTCCCTACTTTCAACGAACGCCTGTTTCGGAGTTTAGGGTATTTGGGGTTTAGTGCAGCGATCGCCACCTTGGGAACCGAGGCAATGGCAGCTTATGAGATTACCTTGGGAATTGAGGAAATCTGCTACTACATTGCCGAAGGATTTGGCATTGCCACAGCGGCGATCGTTGCCCAACAATTAGGGGCAAATCGAGGGGATCAAGCCACCACCAGCAGCATTATTGCCACCGGATTAGCCGTGTGCTGTTTGAGTCTGGGTAGCCTGTTATTTTTGGGAATTCCCGAGGTATTGTTGGGAATTTTTTCCAAAGATAGGGAGATTATTGCGGCTGCTGTGCCTTGTTTATATATAGCGGCAGTGGCGCAACCGTTTATGGCGATGAGTATGGCGATCGAACAAGCACTCCGAGGTGCTGGAAATACGAAAACCGCTTTTTATGTCTCAGCGATCGGTTGGCTTGGGGTGCGGTTGGTGGCGACTTATCTCTTTGCATTTGTGTTGAATTGGGGATTAGTTGGGGTGTGGATCGGTTCTACCTGTGATTGGATGATCCGGGCGCTGATCCTGGCGACGGTGTTTTGGCGCGGCAACTGGCGTGAGGTGACAGTGTAGGGGAAGCATCCTGGCGATCGCCCCCATCGATTTCTGGCCTCCTAGACGGTAACCCGAGGCGGCATAATAGAAATGAGCCTCTGCTAGTCCACCTTCAGTGCTTTGAGCGCAGCTTTTATGGATAGATCCTCAATAGAACCGTTACTGGAAGACCTGAAAAACCCAACGGAGAGAGTCCGCGAGCGCGCCACTCAAGAGCTTTGGCGAATCTGGTTCCACCAAAAAGGCGTCTATGGGTTGGACTTTCTCCAGCGAGCTCAAGTGCTGCTCGATCGCGGCAGTTTGAAAGAGGCAGAGGGGGTGCTAACGGAACTGATTGAAGATCAGCCGGATTTTGCCGAAGCTTGGAATCGACGGGCGGTTTTGTATTACAGTATGGGCGATTATTACAAAGCTATAGAGGATTGCCGCGTGGCGATCGAACTCAATCCGGTTCATTTTGGAGCGCTACATGGACTGGGATTATGTTATGCCACCCTAGGAAAGTACCGAGAAGCAATTCAGGCATTCCAACAAGCCCTCGCTATTCAGCCTTTTGCCCTGATTAATCAACGCTTAATCCTGGAATGCACGGCCCGATTGAGCTAGGGTCATGGGTCATGGATCATTGGTCCTTTGTCGCTTGAACCCTGAACTCTAAAAAAAAACTACACGAAAATCGTGTAGTTTGAACCCAAATATCTCACTAAATTGTTAATTTAAGAAGGAATTTAAAGTTGAATTGATGAGTGAATTTAATGTTTGAATCGAGAGATAAGACGGTCAGAGTTTAAATTTTGAGTTGTTTTTAGAAAGTATCAGGGGAGCAAAGGTTGAGGGTTCGGTTGATTACTCGGTGACTTTAATCCATCCCCGGCGCACGGCGTGCTGCAGACGGTCGATCGCCGCATAGTCTTCAGAATTGAGGGTATGTTCTACAAGGGCAGCCATCAAACCTTCCCGTTGATTGACCGTTAGGGAACCGGCATTCCAGGCTTGACCGAAGACTTCAGCAATCAGGGAGGTGGAGTAAAGGGTAGGTACTTGCATGGCGAGGTGTGGTTGAACTCTACCCTTTTAATATCGCCTGAAACTCAAGCTTTTACAGCGATCGCAAGGGTGGGTAGCTCGTGATAATCGTCAAAGTGGGCGGTGATTTAAAGCCCAGGGCAACAGGGGATCGGATCAGATGTCGGTTGTGATCTGCATCACCGGAAACCGAGAAGCCGCCCCCGAATGAGAGCCCGTTATCATCCCCCAGAGGCCAAACAGCGGGAAACGCTTTAAATTCTCAAGGGAGTCAATTCTAGGAAAAGATCGGGATAGACTGACTGTTCTGGCGTATTGCTAATCCAGACGAGAATGCCACCGAACCTAGAGAATCGCGATCGCCAGGGAGAATCACTGGATTTTTTCTGGCGATCGCAATCCCGACAGGGGAACGGTAAGCAACACCTGGAACTGCTGCCCAGTGGGTTCGGTCAGCGTCTCGAATCTCTCAGAATTTAGAGTAGATCCCGGGATGATAGAATTCCCAATCTACGCTAACGTTATTAAGATTGTTGATGCAACGCGGGGTATCCAGCGGGATAGATAAAGATGAAATTGATGCGCTTAGTATTCCGAATTTTCCAGCCCAGACAACCAATGCGCCGAAGCGGTGCGACAGGCAATCTATCAACAGACCTGTGGTCCCTATATCGGCGCATCGTGCGGACTTTTTTCACGGGAAATCCACTCAAAATCCAGTTTGCAGTCTGGGGTTGTTTACTCTTGTTATTGCTCAACATTCCACCGGGGACCGCACAGTATCCCCGCCCGGTGATGCCCCCTGCGGTTGCACCCCCCACTGCAGTCCCTGCACCCATCAACAACCCTGGAGTTGAGCGGAACTCCCCTGAAATGACCCAACTGCAATTTCCACTGCAAGGGGATGATCGCGTTCAAAAACTCGTCAGCGTCGGCCATCAGCATGAGTTTCGAGGGGTCTGGGTGGCATCGGTAGCGAACATTGACTGGCCCTCCGCCAGTAATCTGTCCGTAGACCAACAAAAAGCGGAACTGGTGCAAATCCTGGACCAGATGCAATCTTTAAATTTGAATGCTCTGGTCCTCCAAATTCGCCCCAATGGAGACGCCTTTTATGCGTCGCAAATTGAACCTTGGAGTGGATGGCTGACGGGAACTCAGGGACAAGCGCCCCAACCTTTTTATGACCCCTTGGAGTTTGCGATCGCTGAAAGTCACAAGCGCAATATCGAGCTTCATGCCTGGTTTAACCCTTACCGCGCTAAAATGCCCGGAGAAAAATATGGCCTGAGTTCCAACCACATGGCTTCCATGTTTCCCCAATATGCCTACCAATATGGGGATTTACTGTGGATGGACCCCGGGGCTAAAGAAGTCCAAGACCGGGCTTATAACGTGATTATGGATGTAGTCCGTCGCTATGATGTCGATGGCATTCATATTGATGACTATTTCTACCCCTATCCACAAGAAGGGGTGCGCTTCCCCGATAACGCCACTTATGCCGCCTATCAAAGCAGTGGCGGAACGCTTTCTCTAGCCGATTGGCGTAGAAAAAACGTCAATGATGCGATCGAACGGATTTGGAATGGGATTAAAACCGAAAAACCCTACGTTAAATTTGGGATTAGCCCCTTTGGTATTTATCGTCCTGGAAAAGTTCAGGGAATTGTTGGGTTTGACCAATTTGATGGACTCTATGCCGACGTTAAAAAATGGCTAGATGAAGGGTGGCTCGATTATCTGGCTCCTCAACTCTATTGGCGGATTGACCCCCCCCAACAAAGCTATCCGGTGTTATTAAACTGGTGGAGTGAAAATAATCCCCTGCGTCGTCATATTTATGCCGGAAACTATCTGAGCAAACTCGATGGCAGTGGTTGGCCGATTTCTGAGTTTGAAAGACAGGTAGAAATTTCTCGCCAAGAAGTGGATAAACTGTCCTTGGGCAATATTTTCTTTAGCATGAAAGTGTTTAAGGAAAATTGGTTAGGAATTAACGAGCGTTTCAGAGCAGCAGTTTATCCAACCCAAGCACTGCCTCCGACGATGCCTTGGTTAGATGCAGTTCCACCGGCAGTCCCAACAGGTGTGCGTGCCAGTGATAATGCGATCGCCTGGAATTCGGGTAATAATGACGTTCGCTACTGGACGGTTTATCGTCGCAACGGCAATCAATGGCAACTGGTCAAAGTGCTGAATTCCGGAACCAATTCCATCACCGGATTGCAACCCGGAAGCTATGCCGTTTGTAGCGTAGACCGCATGGCGAATGAAAGCCCTGGAGTGGTCGTTTCTTTGTAACTTACAATTAGCATAAAAAAAGCCCCACCCCTTAAACGGTGGGGCTTTTTCATTGTTCTTAGTAACGACTTCAGTCGTTTCTTCCATCCCGCTGTAAGATAATTGTTCGTAGTAACGACTTCAGTCGTTTCTTCCATCGCCGTTGGGTAGTTTCATCTGATTTTGGCTGGGTAAACCATCGGTAAACGAATCGACTCACCACCCAACCGGATGAGATGCTTAAAAAAATTGTCACAAACGCTCCCACCCATAAGCTAGTCACGGAGGGGTCCTGGGATGGATCTTTGTCGATATACTGGGAAAGGCTGAGGGTGATAGCTGGAGTCAGGATTTGTCCGACGGCGATCGCTGCACAAGACCCGGTGAGCAACTGACCTAACTTTTGTTGCTGGTCACTCTGTTGTTTTTGGATTCTTTCATCATCAATACTCACTTGAGTTTGCACACTCAACATCAGTTTATCATACAATTGCAAACCCGGACTCATAAATCCGATAGTGGTTTGAATCTGCTCTAAATAATGCTCCGCATCCTTGACAAACTCAGCCATAAATCCCGATAATTTCTCTCCCGTCTCTTTTTCGATTTGTTCAAGATATCCTCGATAATTATGTAAATTTACCCGGATAGTTTTCTTTTGGTCGGAGAGGAAAGAGAGTTTTTTATAGTATTCTAAGGACTCGTGGGGTAGCTGTTTGAGAGATTCTTTATCCCATTTGGTTTCTGCGTATTTTTTAGTTAGCTGTTCAATGTCTTGATATTGATGACTGATTAGCTGTTTCAAAGCACGACTTTGGGAGTAGAAAAAATTGATTTTATGATAGCTGAGGAGCATATATTGCAGAATATTATAAAACTTATTCGCTTTTTTTTCGGCTTCAACATCTGGGTAGAGAATCACTCCCATGAGATGGGTGGATTGAACCGGAAAATCATTCAAGGTCTTGGCTGCCACCGGAAGGGGATAAAGATAGAAAGGACTCCCCAGAAAATTATTCTTAATTAAATGAGGCGAGATGATTTCTGCGTCTTGTCCGCAGTATTGGCTTAAGCATTGAGCAGCAATGTCACTACTTAGTTTGTCTTGATCCTTATTTAGTGGTAGAATTCCCGCTAGAATTGCCGTCTGTCCCAGTTCAATCGGCATATTACAAAGATGGTCGCGGAGATCGAGATAGTCAAAAGTTTCTATGTCTTGAGGACCTTTTTCGGATGGAATATACCTGGTAAAGCGCAGTAAATAGGTATCATTCAAGCGCCAGACTCCAAGGCGACTGGTATAATTCCCGGTTGGTAAATATAGCTTATCATTTTCTTTTTTACATTCCTCGGGAATTTCCTCCAACGTCAAATCCAGCAAACTTCCCTCCGGGTGCCCATCTTCTTCCGGGGGAATTAAGCGGACGAACTCCCCCGCATTTTTCTTATTTTTGCTAATTAGACGAGAGGTGATTTCATACAAATTTTTAGTAAAAAAATCACGACGAGCTTTTAATTGCTCATCAGAATCATTCAGGCCATTTCGCAGCACATAATGATAAAAGTGGAGGGTGGGACAGGTAATTTTAGGAAGCTGGCTTGTTGTCATCTTCAGTTGCTCTCTTTGTTTTTTGCTTCATCTCAGTTTCCCACTTTTGCAGGTCTTGGCAAGCATCTCTACCTTCGTTCTCTAACATTTGTTTCGTGATAGAGGGGCCATCCGCTTCATCGTCAGGGTCGCCAGTTTTTTTGACTACATATTGAATATGTTCGGAATTTATGGTTTTATAAGTTTGCAAATAAAACTCTTTGAAAACTTCATGACCTTCTTGATAAACATAGGAACTTATATGCTGAAACATTGCCATCGGATTTAACTTGTCTTCTGGAGGAATATTGCTTAAAAAATTGGCAATCTCCAAAAAACCTTCCTCTCCAATCCGGTTAGAGAAATCGTTAGGAGGATTTTTGAGCAGTTCTTTAAATGCCCGTAAACTTAAAAATTGTCGAAGGTTGATTTCCTGATTATTTTCATGATTCATGGTTTAACATCCCGTTAGAATAAATGGACTCCAAAAATAAGGATTCTCAAACGGAGTATCCGGTAATTCTCGGAGACTGGCATCCAAAGCAATTCTGTCTTCCCGTTCTAGTTTGTTTTCCCGTTCTAGTTTACTCAAATCCCACTCATTTGACCGCTGTATCAACTCATCTGCCGTGCGAGTTCGCAACCAGTTTTGAGCATTTTGCAGCGCCACGGCTTTATCTGGGGTCTGTTCTAGCTGACGGTAGAATTCATCCAGGAGAAAGGCAGTGGCGATGGAATTGACTTTCCACAGACTGCTGACAACCGCTTTCGCACCCGCCAGGAGGAACCCGGTAGCAATCCCCAAACACTCATCCGTGGGTTGAAAGGCATCCACCACCCCGGTACAGCAGGCGGAAAGGGTCACTAAGTCAGCGTCGGGGAGGTGCAAGTCGGCAAACAGGTTACTCAGGGTGAGGTCCTCCTGGTGGTCTTTGCGGTCTTTCGATAGCATCAGATAGGAGTCTAGGGGATTCTTAAAATTGTACTCTGCATGACCGGAAAAGTGGAAACAATGGTAATTTTTTGCCTCCTCCAGAATTTCAGATTTTTTGACTTGGGCATTGGGGCGGGGTAAAACCTTGTACTTTCCCCTAAAGTTGGGACGCTGGCAAATACTAGCAATTTCCGCTTTAGCAAAGATTAAATCCTTGTCCTGCGTGGGGTTTTCAATACCCAGAAACGAATCGCGAGACCTTTGGCGGTTTTGACAAATTTTCCAGATTTGCAGGTTGGGGAAATAGCGAACTGAAAAACGGTCAATCAGGCGCTGAGTTGGATTCAAGGGGACCGCGTGAATGGGAAACAGATGTAAACTGTTATTGGGAACGATGATTAACTGCTGAATCTGGCGCGGGAGGTATTTCTCTAACTCACTGAAATTGAGCAATTCTCCCAGATGGTCAATGCGCCTGGGTAACTCTTCCAGAGTCGTCTGGATTGCGTCGTTTTTAGATTTGCTTTTGTCCTTTAAATCTTCCTCCCAGGCTCGCGCCAACCGTTCTAAAGGATTCTGGGGTTTGAGATTGACTCGCAGTTGTTCAGGAATTAAGGGGGATTCGTGTCCGGGGAGAATCAGCAGAGTGATGAGTTCGTTTTCCGTGAAGAAAAACTCAATAATTGCTGTGTCTGAGGGCAGGAAATCTTGAACTTCCTGGAAAGAAATGGGGTAAACTTTGGTTTTTGCGATAAATTCCGGTTCAATTTCCGCAACTTGGTGGTAAAGGTTTTCTAAGATTTCTTTAGCATTTTCCCAGACCAGACTGAGGGCTGCTAATTCCAATTCTGAGAGATGCTTATTCATGCCGTCCGTATAGGCTTGTAAGGTTTGGCGTTCTCTTTGTTTGGCGATGTTGATGTTTTGGGCGAGTTGCTTGGAGATAGTAGCAGGGAAGGGGGTATCTTGTTGGGCGATGCGTTCTACCAAATAGCGGTTTCTGAAGATTTCTGTGTAGAAAAATGCTCGATTAAAGTCTTTGTTCTGTAAAGCAAATTTTACTAAACTTTGATGAATTTCCAAGCAGGAGTTTATCAAAATTCGACGACTTTTAATGTCTTGCCCTTGCTGCATTTTATCAATATAATTGAAAATACTATCGCCAAATATAGTTTTCACAGAATATTCTGAACGTAATCCTTTGACTAATCTTTGATTAAAAGGTTTTAAAATTAGCCTTTCTAGGGGATCAAGTTTCTTTTGAAGATTCAAAATTGCCGATTGAATCGATGGAACTCTATTACTTTTTAATTTTTGGCGAATTTGGATGACGTTTGAAAAATAAAGAACCTTAAAATTCTCCAACTCTTCTAAAGACTGCCATCGGATAAATTCATTAGATGTAGTCTCGATAAATTTGATAATGGCCGTGAGTGCCTTTCTGTTATTGTTTCCAATATTTCCTAAACTTTTGATGGCCTGCCACTGGATAAATTCATTTTTGTTGGCTCTCAAAGTCTTAATCAATGCTACAATTGCAGGTTTGCTGCCATTGGCAACTAATTTCAAATTTTTTATTGCTTGCAATTGTACAAATTCATCTTGGCTATGGGTGAGTATCTGAGTATAATAAATAATAATTTTCCTCTTAATTTTTTGTTGATTAAGCCACGGGAAAAATGTCTTTTCTAGATAAACATAAGTTTTTCTTATTGACCAAGACTTGGAAATTAAAAAAACTAGACACAAAAAATGTATATAAACAAGAAGCCACCCACTTGTATTGATTAATAACAGAACGAAATAGTTTTGCCATATAGGAAAAATATAGTATGTCCCCATAAGCGAGCCAAGGAAGCCAAAGATTATGGCGCATATTGGCCAGATAAAGTGTAGCCACTGTCTTTTATCGATAACAGACGATGCAATCTGATCTGGCCTGAACAAAAGATGAGACGAGATACCTACAATTTCACCTAAGCTGTATGTTGCGTGTCTGCCGATATTCTTATCGGTAGTTGTTACTAGAAGATTGACTAAGGCCGAAATAGCGGTTTCGTTACCTTTGCCGATTTGAACTAAGCTGTAGGCCGCGTGTCTACGGGTATTCTCATGGATAGTAGTTTCTAGAAGATTGACTAACGCTGAAATTGCCGTTTCGTTACCTTTGCCAATTTGAACCAAACTTTCTGCCGCTTGTCTGCGGGGAAAATCATCATAATAGTTAGTAGTTTCCAGAAGATTGACTAACGCCGAAATTGCCGTTTTGTTACCCGGATCGATTTGACCTAAGCTGTATGCCGCTTGTATGCGTGTGAACTCATCATTAGTAGTTTTCAGAAGATTGGCTAACGCCGAAATTACCGTTTCGTTACATGGGTCGATTTGACCTAAGCTGTGTGCCGCTAGTATGCTGGTCCGCTCATCGGTAGTAGTTTCTAGAAGATTGACTAACGCCGAAATTGCCGTTTTGTTACCCGGATCGATTTGACCTAAGCTTTCTGCCGCGTGTCTACGGGTATTCTCATCAGTAGAGGTTTCTAGAAGATTGACTAATGCCGAAATTGCCGTTTCGTTACCTTTGCCAATTTGAACTAAGCTTTCTGCCGCGTGTCTACGGGTATTCTCATGGATAGTAGCTTCTAGAAGATTGACTAATGCCGAAATTGCCGTTTCGTTACCTTTGCCAATTTGAACTAAGCTTTCTGCCGCGTGTCTACGGGTATTCTCCTCGGTAGTAGTTTCTAGAAGATTGACTAATGCCGAAATTGCCGTTTCGTTACCTTTGCCAATTTGACCTAAGCTTTCTGCTGCTCGTCTGTGGGTATCCTCATCAGTAGTAGTTTCCAGAAGCTTGACTAAAGCCGAAATTGCCGTTTCGTTACCTTTGCCAATTTGAACTAAGCTTTCTGCCGCTTGTCTACGGGTATTCTCCTCGGTAGTAGTTTCCAGAAGATTGACGAACGCCGAAATTGCCGTTTCGTTACCTTTGCCAATTTGAACTAAGCTTTCTACCGCTTGTCTGCGGGTAGTCTCATCAGTAGAGGTTTCCAGAAGATTGACTAACGCCGAAATTACCGTTTCTTTATCTTTGACGAACGTAGAAATTGCCGTTTCGTTACCTTTGCCAATTTGAACTAAGCTTTCTGCCGCTTGTCTGCGGATATCCTCATTGTGAGTAGTTTCCAGAAGATTGACTAACGCCGAAATTGCCGTTTCGTTACCTTTGCCAATTTGAACTAAGCTTTCTGCCGCTTGTCTGCGAGGAAACTCATATTTAGTAGTTTCCAGAAGATTGACTAACACCGAAATTACCCTTTTGTTACCTGGGTCTATTTGAGCTAAGCTTTCTGCCGCTTGTATGCGGGTAAAGTCATAGATAGTAGTTTCCAGAAGATTGGCTAACGCCGAAATTGCGGTTTCGTTACCTTGGCCGATTTTACCTAAGCTATATGCTGCGTATCTGCGGGTATTCTCAGGGATAGTAGTTTCTAGAAGATTGACTAACGCCGAAATTGCCGTTTTGTTACCTTGGCCGATTTGAACTAAGCTTTCTGCCGCGTGTCTACGGGTATTCTCATGGATAGTAGTTTCTAGAAGATTGACTAACGCCGAAATTGCCGTTTCGTTACCTTTACCGATTTGAACTAAGCTGTATGTCGCTTGGATGCGGGTAGACTCATAGTTAGTAGTTTTCAGAAGATTGACTAACGCTGAAATTGCCGTTTCGTTACCTTTGCCAATTTGAACCAAACTTTCTGCCGCTTGTCTGCGGGGAAACTCATAGTTAGTAGTTTCCAGAAGATTGACTAAGGCCGAAATTGCCGTTTTGTTACCCGGATCGATTTGACCTAAGCTGTATGCCGCTTGTATGCGTGTGAGCTCATCATTAGTAGTTTTTAGAAGATGGACTAACGCTGAAATTGCCGTTTCGTTACCTTTGCCGATTTGACCTAATCTTTCTGCCGCTAGTCTGCGGATAAACTCATCACTAAAGGTTTCCAGAATATCAATTAACTCATCAATGCTCTTATTTTTCATCTGGATTCAAACAAGTTGAAGGTAGACACTAAGATACGGGAAAACATCAAAAAGCTGTCAGCAGTCGGGTTAGGGGACTCCTCGGGCAATATCTCTGTTAACTTGCGGTATGCTGATTATACCCTGGACAACGACTTTAGGCAGGACTTCCCCCTGGGGATGTGTTGGTAGAACCGCAGACAAAAGACTTGGCAGGAGTTAAAGAATTATGACAAAAGCCCCCGACTGCGAAATCTGGTTTGAGCAAGGGATGGTATGCCAAGAGCAGGAGAACTATGCTCAGGCTTTGGATTGTTTTCAAAAAGCGATTGGCTGTAACCCTAATTTTATTCCCGCTTGGGTGTACAAAGGCATTATTTTGGAGCAATTAGAAGACTATGAAGCGGCAATCCGTTGTTATGAAGAAGCGATAAAAATTAATCCGGATGTGGCAGATTTATGGTATAATAAAGGGGCTTGTTTCTGTCATTCCTATCGGTATGAAGAGGGGCTGGCTTGTTTCAATCGCGTCTTGGAACTTGAACCAAACCATGCCCTCTGTAAGACGACTCGCGCTCTCACCCTGGCGGCAATTCCGAACCCGATAAAGTTGCCGAAAATGCGGACAATTGAGGCTGAAAAACCACCCCTAGAAGCAGAGGCAACGGTCCAAATCTGCTTAACCCGGGAACGGGAAATGGGTGGGGAAGTGGGGGAGATGGAATTGGATTAGGAATCACGACGCCGGGGTAGGGCTGTTTCATTCTCATCCCGAATCCGGTTGTGAAAGACTTACTTTATGCTTCAGTCTGGGTCGGGGTTTATAGCCTGTGTCCGGATTGTCAAGACTTGAGGCGGGACGGAATCCGGAGGATAGAGAAAATCAACCTGGACTTGGCGCACCTCATTCGGGGCTAAATTTAAGGTCACCAAGGGATCGAGAAGCTGTCCCCGGCGATGCCATAAATGCAGGTAACGGGTGATGGATTCTCCGTTATCGTCGGTGTATTGTAAGCGGACCGTTGAGCGGAAAAAGGGATAATCCCAAGGGGGTTGACGAAAGATTAATCCGCCTTTGGATAAGCGTTCCTCTTTCATGGGAGTTTCCAGGGTAACGGCTACCTGTTGCGCGCGATCGCTCTCGTTTCGCAGGGGTAAAGTTAAATCATAATGCACCCCATAATTCGCATGGGATTCATAGGCAGTATCCGGATAGCGAACTAACAGTTTGGCCGCTTGACTTTGACCTGTTCCTAATGTCCCGGCGCGTAAGGTACTAATCACATAAGAAACGGCTTTTTCCGGTTGAGGAAGCGCTAAATACTCACTCCCTTCATCCACTAAATTTGCCTGCCATTTCGACCCTTCCTGAACTCCCGCCACCCGACTATAAATCAGTTGACCACTGGTTTGTTCCGGTGGACTGGGGGTTTTGTCTCGGGGTAACGCTAAATTTCCGGTGGTTAGAAGTTGCTGCCATTCTGTCAAATTGGGGGCGCGTTCGGTGCCATTGGCATCGGTTTTAGCATAGAGGGCTAAAGAGGCTAAATATACCGGCCCATTACTCTGTAATCGCAGAAAGGTGGAACGACCATTAATCGGTTTTTCTAAGTCTTTGACTGGAATCGGATGATTCATCAACATCCGATTTTCTCCCGGAGGAATGACTAAGGTTTCCGGTAAATCTGCTTGTCTGATTCCCCGCAATACGTTATCGACGGCGCGAATTCCCGGACCTGAATAAATTTCCCCATTGGGATTTTCACTCATGGTGGGTTTTTCTTTGAAGGGAGCATCGGGTTCTAATAAATAACTTGCGCCTTCGGGGACGGTTATTGTAACAGGTTCCGCGCCGGGATTATTGACTAGAATTCCGATATAAAGGGTTTGTAAATTGGGGGGAGTATGGGTAAAATGGTGAGCAAATAGCTCAAATTTATCGTTAAACGCAAAGTTGAGATGGGCGG
Source organism: Laspinema palackyanum D2c (assembly GCF_025370875.1). Lineage (NCBI taxonomy): Bacteria > Bacillati > Cyanobacteriota > Cyanophyceae > Oscillatoriales > Laspinemataceae > Laspinema > Laspinema palackyanum. The sequence continues at coordinate 89,950 of NZ_JAMXFD010000014.1, read as the reverse complement.
CTGGGACTTGTTTGCCTTCTGGGGGGAAGGTGGAGAGTAAAATGCCTTCAACTTTGACCCATTCGGGGCTGTTACTATTAAACATGGGGACTTGATCTAATCCCCCGGGAAGCGATCGCACGACGTTGGATTGGACAATTTCTTGAGGGGATGCCGCTTGTGCAGAGTTGGGGGGTTTGCCATCGGGAATTCCTGCATCAATTCCCGGTGGGTTGGGGTCAACCTTCGTCTCACAGCCGCCTGTAAATAGCACTAACAGCCCACAGAACCCTATAGCACTCAACCGGCTGACCGCAGTCTGCATAAAATTTTACGCTTAGTATTAGTCTTTCTATTATAGAGGATTAAAAAAATAAAATTCCTCTGACAATGAACCCATTGTAGGCCCTTCGACTCTTCGCCCAGCTCAGAGCTCAGGAGGCAATGCCCACCTGCACAGAAAGGTGGGCAATGCCCACCCTACTCTGACCGAAGTATTAGTCTTTCTATTAGAGAGTATTAAAAAAATAAAATTCGTCTGATAATGAAGAAGGTTACACCAATGACATTTAATGATGCAGTTTTATGTAACCGGGTTGACTCATCAAACTGATGAGGAATCCAAATAGATAGAGCAGTTTCAAGGACAACCCGGTTGGGATGGTATTAGCGGACTAAGGTTAGCTCTTTTTCTTCCGCCACCGATGCCTGGGGTTCAGTGACTTCCGTGGGGAACACTTCCGATGCCAGAATCAACTCATCCGTTGAGGAAAATTCGGGATGTTCGGGACTGCGATCGCCTGCCAGACGACGGATTGCCAAAATACTAGCACCGGCTGCTAATACTGCACCGCCTAGAAAAGCGGCTTTCGTCGTTCCGGTAGGATGGGAGAGATTTTGAGTCGATTGACCTAATCCTTTAGATCCTTTAGCAAAGGGACAGCCAACTGCCTGCGCCTCTGAGGTAATTAAGATGCCGCTGGCAACAGCCGCAGTAGAAAGAATTCCGGCTAAAACGTGCTTAAGTTTCATCAGCAATTTTTTAAAAGAAAGGACAACGCTTTTCCCTATTATGTACAAAATTTTTAAAATGGCAAGGGCGGTCAGGGAACCCCTGATTTCTGAGTTTTACACAGTGGGCTAACTCCCGTTCAGAGCTGCTTGCGGTGACCCCTCATTAAGTTACCTCGGGTAGCAGCAACGAGATGGATCTCGTGTCATTTTAAGAATGCCTCTGTCTATAGGTAGATTTTAGGATAAGTTTCCCCAGTTGTCAGTGGGGGGCATTATCTAACGTAAAATTAAAATCACGGGAGAAAACCCGGTGGTGTTCCATGTCCGTTAGGATGCCACCCCTGATGATTTTATTCCGTGGGGGGGATGTTTCGGGAGTGGATAGACAGGGGTTGGATCTTCCCGATGAGCGATGGGGCGCTTTAAGAGGTGAAAAAGTCAGTATTTAAGGGTTTTCATCACTGCAATTGCCCAAGTTTTGCCTGATTCGAGAGTTTTACCTCGTCAAGTAGAGTTAGATAGAGTGTAGAAAAATGATAGAGGAAGTCGATGAGAGCGAGAATAATTTTGTTTGATTTTGATGGGACCATTGCGGATAGCCTAGATTCTATTGTAAAAATCACTAATCGCTTGTCGGGAGAATTTGGATATAAAAAAACTACCCAAGAAGATGTGGAAAACCTGAGAAACATGAATTCATTGCAAATCATTAAAACTTCAGGAGTACCGATTTTTAAAATTCCTTTTTTGTTGCAAATGGTTAAACTAGAGTTAAATCATGAAATTCAAAATTTAAAACCCACTGCGGGAATTTTAGAATCCTTGCATACCCTGAAGCAGAAAGAGCATAAACTCGGAATCGTCACTTCTAATTCCCTGGAAAATGTTAAGGCATTTTTGGAAAGGAATGAAATGACTAAATTGTTTAGCTTTATTCATGCCGGTTCTACCTTGTTCGGCAAGAACAAAGCGATTAGAAGGTTTTTAAAAAAAGAAGGGGTTTCTCCAGAATCCGTCATTTATGTCGGAGATGAAACCCGCGATATAGAAGCGGCTAAAAAAGCTCGAATTAAAGTGATTGCCGTGACTTGGGGATTTAATTCTAAAATGGTTTTGGCTCAACATAACCCAGACTTAGCAATTGACAAACCCCAAGACTTGATTGCGGCGATCGAACGCTTGCAGTAACCCAGCCAACTCTATAATTTAGACTCTTATAGAATGCCTTTTAAAAATCCAAATTTTGGCGCAATTCCCCAATCCAACTGGCCCCCCTGATGGAGACCGGAGGGGAAGTCTAAAAAATTAACTTTTCTCTTCAATACCCCTCAAGACAAGGGAAGGTCTGGTCCCGACGGTTAACGGAACAACTTTTGTTCGGGAAATCCCTAGCAGTCCTTGGGTTCCGTTGTGTCAGAGTTACAAGGGGGATAGGGAGATTGCTAAAATTAAGACAGATGGTGCAGAAAACGGAGAATTTATGACAGAAATCAATCCGGTGACCTGGTTGCAGGAAAGAACGGCGTTGAGTCGTTTATCCGAGGCATCCTTAAGGGCGATCGCCTCCGTCATCCAAGAACAAATCTTACCGGCAAACCAGGCGATCGCCGAACCGGGAAAATCCCCCACCGGATTCTACATCCTTCTTCAAGGACAGTTACAAACTTCCTTGAAAAATGCCCCCCGTTCCTCTGGTGAATTGGGTCCGGGTTGCACGATTAACCTCCGAGAATTACTCTTAGACCAACCGTCAGAACAGCGGATTTCTACCGTCACCGAATCTAAATTCTGGTTTGTCCCCGGGGACCAAGTTCAAGAATTAGTCCGGCAATACCCAGAAATCACCCAAACTCTGAACCGACAACTCGCCCAAGAACTTGCCGAGGTGTCGAGTGCGCTAACTTATGAACAAGAACGACAAGATGCTTTACGCCCCTATCTTGTTACCAAAGCAAAACGGGGAATTGTGGGCAGAAGTCGCTATGCCAAACGTCTCAGGCAGCAGATTAGAGAGGCGGGTTCTGATAGGCGATCGGTCTATATTTTCGGGGAACCCGGATTAGAAAAAGATAATATTGCCGCCCTGATTCACTATGGTTCCCCTCACCGTCGGCAACCAATTGTCAAAATCAACTGTGGAATTCTCCAAAAAGGGGGGGCCGAACTTTTTGGACGGGTGGGCGGGAAACCGGGACTGATCGAATGGTTGGGGGAAGGAACCCTCGTTTTAAACAACATTGACGAACTGCCGGAGGAACTGGTTGAGGCGATCGCCACCCTGTTAAAAACCTCCACTTATACACCCGTCACCCGAGAAGGGGACAGTCCCGCCCCGCCTAAATCCACCCCCGCCAAAATTCTAGCGATCGCAGAAAAACAGCTTCCGGCGATCGCCCCTCATCTGGACCAAACCCTCAAAGTTCCTCCCCTGCGAGTCCGAAAAGCCGACATTAGCGCTCAAGTCGAGTATTATATTAGCTTGTACTGTCGCGCCAAAGGTCTGAGCAAACCCCAACTCACCCCAGAAGCTCTCCGTCGTCTGCAATCTTATGATTTCCCCGGGAATATTCGGGAGTTGGAAAGCTTAGTAGAACGCGCGATCGTCCAGTCGGATTGCGCCCGAGAATTAACGGAAGAAATTTTCTGGCCCGCCCAAGGGAAGAAAAAGCAATTTCGCTTCAATTTACTGAATGCTTACCCCAAATTACGCCATTTTCTGCGTAGTCCTTGGTGGCCCGATCGCATTAATTATGGCTTTACCGTCGTTGCCTTTGCCCTGGTGATTGCCATCTTATTTCTCGGTCCGCAAACCCGCGATCAAAACTTTGCCCTCAACTTCTTTTGGGCCTGGTGGTGGCCATTAGTCTTATTCGCCTTTCCCTTTGTCGGTCGCTTGTGGTGTGCAGTGTGTCCTTTCATGATTTATGGAGAAATTACCCAAAAAATCTCCGAAAAGTTATTAAAACATAACCTCAAACCCTGGCCCCGACAGCAAGCGGAAAAATGGGGAGGCTGGTTTCTGTTTGGCTTATTTACCCTAATTTTCCTCTGGGAAGAACTCTGGAAATTGGAAAATACTGCCTATCTTTCCGCCTGGTTACTCCTCTTAATCACCGCCGGAGCAATGATTTGTTCCGCCATCTTTGAACGGCGGTTTTGGTGTCGATATCTCTGTCCCATTGGCGGCATGAATGGGCTGTTTGCCAAACTCTCCATGACCGAATTAAGAGCACAACAGGGAACCTGTTCTGCCGAATGCACCACCTATCAATGTTATAAAGGAGGTCCGCAAAAAGGGGAAGGAATGGCAACCAATGGCTGTCCTCTCTATTCTCATCCTGCCCAATTAGAAGATAACCGGGATTGTGTCTTATGCATGACCTGTTTAAAAGCCTGTCCCCATCGGTCCGTAGAATTCAACTTACGACCGCCGGGAATTGATTTGTGGACCACTCATCAGCCTCGTAGCTATGAAGTCGCCTTGTTGCTGTTACTTTTAGGGGGAATCTTTCTGCATCGGTTGCCCGAGATTAATGCCGTCTTAGGATTAGGGATTGATTTAAGCCAATTTTGGACCCATTTGGGATTCTCCCTGGCGGCATTAGGGGTTCCTGCCGCTGTTGTGTTACTTGCCGGGGTGGCGATCGCCCAACTGAACCGCACCTTCAAATCCAAACCCTTTGTCCAATTAGCCTATGGATATTTACCCTTAGTTTTAGGGGGAAGTTTGGCTCATTATTTGCGCTTGGGATTGGGAGAAGCGGGACGGATTTTACCTGTTACCTTTGCCACCTTTGGGTTGAGTGGGGAAGGGTTGCCGGTGTGGATTGCCCATCCAGCAGTGATTGCCTTTTTGCAGGGAACCACCCTCATTGCTGCCGTAGGGTTCAGCATTCTGTTAACCCAAAAAATTGCCAAAGAGTCCCTGCGATCGCTGATTCCCCAACATTTAGCCACCCTCGGATTAGCTTTGGGGATGTGGGTTATTATCGTTGGGTAAAAAAGATGGAGATGCGTTCGCACCCCCCTCTGGAATCAGAATCAAATCAGGAGTAACGAGATCGTGCTCGATAGTCTCATTAAAATTACCGTGATCGGCGTCGGGGGTGGCGGGTGTAATGCCATCAACCGGATGATTGCCAGCGATCTGTCTGGGGTAGAATTTGTCGGGATCAACACCGATGCTAGAGCGTTAGCCCAATGCCGTGCCGATCGCCGCATTCAAATCGGGCAGAAACTCACCCAAGGGTTAGGAACCGGGGGCAATCCTATCATCGGACAAAAAGCGGCAGAAGATGCGCGCAGTCAAATTGCCGCAGCGATGGAAGGGAGTGATTTAGTCTTTATTACCGCAGGCATGGGCGGGGGAACCGGCACTGGGGCCACTCCAATTGTCGCGGAAATTGCCAAACAACAAGGGGCACTCACCATTGGGGTCTTGACTCGTCCCTTTGCCTTCGAGGGGAAACGGCGCAGTCATCTTGCCGAGGAAGCGATTACAGCATTACAGACTCGCTTGGATACAGCGATCGCCGTTCCCAATGAGAAATTGTTGTCCGTGATTTCTGACAATATGCCGGTTCAGGATGCCTTTGGGGTGGCGGATGATATTCTGCGCCAGGGGGTACAGGGGATTTCCGATTTAATTGTTATTCCCGGGGTGGTGAATGTGGATTTTGCCGACGTGCGATCGGTGATGAGTCGCGCCGGAACTGCTTTACTGGGGATAGGAATTGGTCAAGGACAATCTCGCGCTAGACAGGCGGCGATTTCAGCCATGTCTTCTCCCTTCTTAGATTCTTCGATTAATGGTGCTAAAGGGGTTGTTTTTAACATTACCTGCGGCATGGATCTCACCTTACATGAAGTAAATGTGGCAGCGGCAGAAGTCTATAACGTGGTGGATCCGGATGCCAATATTATTTTTGGTGCGGTGATTGACGATCGCCTGCATGGAGAAATGAGAATGACCTTAATCGCCACCGGATTTTCCAATGAACCGCAGGTTTCTCTCCCTCAAACCCGGGTAGTTCCGACTCCCACACCTCAATCGCGGGTTGCCAAACCTCCAACTCCCACACCTCAACCGGAAATACCGCCTCCAAGTTGGCCCGGATTGGACCTTCCTGATTTTTTCCCCCCTCGGCGATCGCCTAGGTAGTTTGTTATTTGTCATAGGTTGATGGGGGAGATGGGGAGGATGGGGTTCATGTTTGTAGTAACGACTTTAGTCGTTGCTCTGCGGTGATGGCGTAAGACATAACAGGAGCAATCCGAGGGTCTAGCGCCTGCTTCGGAACTGGAGGAGGAGCCTCAGTCGTTACTACAAACAAAAGAGGAGAACGACTAGGGTTCCTGTTCGTAGTAACGACTTTAGTCGTTGCTCTGCTGTGATGGCGTCAGCCATAACAGGAGCAATCCGAGGGTCTAGCGCCTGCTTCGGAACTGGAGGACGAGCCTCAGTTGAGGGCGTTACTTGGCTTAAAGCCAAGTAACGCGGTAACGACTGAAGTCGTTACTACAAACAAAAGAGGAGAACGACTAGGGTTCATGTTTGTAGTAACGACTTTAGTCGTTGCTCTGCGGTGATGGCGTCAGCCATAACAGGAGCAATCCGAGGGTCTAGCGCCTGCTTCGGAACTGGAGGAGGAGCCTCAGTCGTTACTACAAACAAAAGAGGAGAACGACTGAAGTCGGGACGTTGAACATCCCCCCATCTCCTCCATCCTTCCTATCTCCCCCCGGATTCCAAGGCATCCAACTTTTCTAATCCCATCAATTCCAATAGGGTTTCCAATTCTTCTTGATTAGATCGATCCTCAAGGGGGAGTTGACTGACGTCAGCTAAACTGCTGAAGGCATCCATCCACAGTCCCGCTTCAGCATAAATTTGGGGATGACGACTGGGGGCGGAATTTTGTAACTGAGTTGCCAGATTCCCCGAGAGTGGCACGCGCTCAACGGTCCCAGTTAAGGTTAAATTCTGGGATGGAGAGATCGGATTACAAATCATTGAAAATGACCAAGGATAGATTTTTTGAATTTCTAGGGGTTCTAGGTTGATAAAACCGGGGAGTTGCAGGAGAATTATCCCGGGATTTCCAGTGATAGCAAATCGGAGTTTATAAAGGATTTGATTTCTGTCATTTAATAAGATAAATTCAGCAGTTTGGGCCGAAGTTTCCGGGATGTGAAATAAAAAAGCGGGTAGCCCTTTGACCGTTGAAATTTGACTCTGATTGGGGGGCAGTAATGCCATCAAGGGAGCCGTTGGGGTCGCCCCTGGGTTACAGGCATTCGGTTCTTGTTCTGGAGCACTTTGAGCAAGGGTTTCAGGGGAAATCACTCCACCCGGTTTGGTAGAAATTGCTCTCGTCGGGAATTGAGAAGCCCCTAAGATTAAAAACGACACCAGAGAAGTCACCCCGATCATTCTGCAAAGCGGTGTCTGCAACATAGTGGTTATTTAAGAAAAGCGTTACAACAACGGGAGATGGATTGATTCTCAGTCCTCAGTCGGATGGCATGGATTGGCCCCCCAGACTATAACGGATTCTGGTTAAATTGGAGTCCTCCTGATATTGTAGCAACGGATAACGTTTGGGGAGTGAACCGTTTTTCATCGAACCCCGTCAAAATTATAAGGAGTCCGGCATCCTTGTCGAAAGAACACATTTTTATCGATCTCCTGCATCCTTAAGATATTTGAATTAACTTCGGCTTAAACAATTACGGTCTGCTAACCGATCATTATGCGGTCTCAATCTCCCCCATCCATTCGTCAAGGGTCCCAGCAGCAGTGGGATAGTCCAACAGGAGTTACGCAATCTATAACATTGAGTCCCAAATGTAGAGGCGATTCCCGAATCGCCTCTACATTTAGGTTTTGCCCTCCAAAAATGCTTAAATCCTGTCCAATTCAGCGCAACCGAGGGAACCGATCGCTCTTAATCTCCTTGAGAAACGGGCGGCTGTTCTTCTGCATGGCGATCGCGGTGGGATTAGTTGGATGTCCCAGCATTTTTAACCGAGAGGCGGAAGGTCAACCCGCCACCCCGGGTGGGTCCAGAGAACGACAACGGGGACCCAGTTCCCCCAGTGTCGAGGTGGCCATCGCCCGTACAGATACCTTACGCGAACCCCTGGTTTATAGCGGCAATACAGAACCTTTTCGAGAGGTCTCTGTCCGCGCCCAAACCGAAGGACGGTTACTGGATATGACCGTAGACCTAGGCGATCGCGTTGAAGAAGGCGAAATCCTCGCCCAACTCGATGGCACCCTGCTAGAAATCTCCCTCTCAGAAGCCGAAGCCGAATTAGCCGCCCGGGAATCTGATGTGGTCCGAGCCCGCAATGAGGTCAGAAATGCCCAAGTCCAGTTGGATCAAGCCGTGGTGGAACTCCAACAAGCTCAAAAAGATGCAGAACGGTTCCTCAATTTAGCGGCTGAAGGGGCCGTTTCTCGTCAACAGGGAGAACTCGCCCAAACCGAAGCTGACGTGGCGGCGCAAACGGTGCGATCGGCCCGAGAACAGATTCTCATCGAACAAGAATCCGTCAGTAGTGCTGAACAACGGGTGAAGGCCCAACGGTCTGTAGTCGCCCAAGCCCGAGAACGTCGGTCTTATGCCTTTTTGCGGTCCCCGATTACCGGCGTTGTTCTCGATCGCCTGACGGAACCGGGAAACCTCGTGCAACCGGGGGGCGATGTTTTAAAACTTGGCGATTTTAGCCAGGTAAAGGCGATCGTTCCTGTGGCAGAACTCGCCTTAGCTCAGATTCGAGTCGGACAACCCGTTACCGTCACTTTAGATGCCTTAGGCGGGGAAGTGGTCGAAGGTCGAGTCAGTCGCATTTCTCCCGTCTCCAATGTGGCAACGCGCCAAATTCCCGTAGAAGTGACCATTCCGAACCCCGATGGCCGGATTGGGAGTGGGTTGCTCGTCCGGGTTACCTTTGACACCCAAACCACGGAACGCGTCGTGATTCCAGAAAACGCCTTGCAAGGGGAAGAGGAGAATACCCTGTTTGTGCTTCGGGAGGGAGAGGGGACCCCCACCGTGGAAGCGCGCACGGTCCAAATTGGGGAACGCTTGAATAATCAAGTGGAAATTCTCTCAGGACTTGGACCGGGGGAACGCTATGTCATTCGTAGCAGTCGCCCCCTGTCAAATGGGGATGAGGTGCGCTTGAGTGCCTTGTCAGAATAATAAATTGGGCTTTGGTTTCCGGCGCAATGCTGGGGAATTGAGGCGATCGCCTGGAATATGCTGCCCCCCTTGTTTCATCCCAATTTTCAATCATCAATATGCCCGTGAATCTCTCTCCCACGGGCTAAATGTTCACCGTTAGAACCCGAAAATATGAATGGATTCAGCATCAGTGCAACCGCAATTCGCCAGCATATTGGCACTTTGGCCCTCACCGCCACGGCGATCGTTCTGGGGGTGTTCTTTCTCACCTCGATTCAAGTGGATCTGCTTCCGGCGATTACCTATCCTCGGATTGGACTGCGCCTGAATTCCCCGGGAATCTCCCCGGAAGTCGCGATTGAAGAGATTACGAAACCTTTAGAACAAGCCCTGAGTACCACGGAAGGGGTGGTTCAGGTTTACTCCCAAACCCGGGAAGGTCGAGTCAGTGTGGATTTATTCTTTGAACCCGGGGGAGATGTGGATCTGGCCCTGAATGAAGCAACCGCTGCCTTTAACCGCGCCCAAGGACGTCTCCCGGATACGGTGGACTCCCCGCGATTGTTTAAGGTAGACCCCTCTCAGTCTCCGGTTTATGAGTTTGCCTTACAGTCCCCCTCCCTACAAGATGTGGAGTTGCGGGTGTTTGCCGATGAGGAGTTAGTCCGAGAGTTAGGGGTTGTCCCCGGTGTGGCGTCGGTGGAGGTCTCCGGAGGCATCACGGAAGAGATTCAGGTTCGCATTGACCCGGTGCGATTGCAATCCTATGGACTAGGGTTAACCCAGGTTTTAAATGAGTTGCGCGATCGCAATGTTGATGTAGCCGGGGGTCGCTTATCCGGAGGCAGTGAAGAACCGCTCACTCGGGCCCGGGGACAATTTGAATCCGCTGATGAGATTGCCAATCTTTCGTTTGAAATTCCCAATCAAGGCCGAGTCTATCTCCGGGACTTTGCGGACATCATCGATGGTACTGCTGAACGACTGGTGTTAGTCACCCTGAATGGCGAACCTGCTGTAAAAGTTAGCATTCAAAAACAAGGAGATGCGAATACGATTACGGCAGTAGAGGGGGTTAAACAGCGAATAGAACAGTTGCGTCAGTCCGGGTTAATTCCCCCAGATATGGAAATTTATCCGACTTTAGATGAGTCGGTTTTTATTAGGAATTCGATTTCTAATGTGGCAATTTCCGGGTTAACCGGGGCCGGACTCGCGGCCCTGGCGGTGTTACTGTTTTTGGGTTCAATTCGCCAAACCATCATTATTGTCCTGGCGATTCCCTTGGCAACCCTGAGTTCAATTGCCTTAATGCAAGTTTTTGGTCTCTCCCTGAATGTGTTTAGTTTAGGGGGATTGGCCCTGGGAGTGGGGATTGTGGTAGACAATGCGATCGTCATGTTGGAAACCATCGCCGAAGGGGTGGGGATGACCCCGGGGAAAAGTCAGCAAAAGAAGCGCCTGACCTCTTCCAAGGCGATCGCTCAAGCGGAAGCCAGCAGTCGGTCTATTGAGTCCGCCTTACTCGCCTCCACCACCACCAACCTCGTCTCCGTCTTACCCTTCTTACTGATTGGTGGCCTATTTTCTCTACTCTTTAGCGAACTCATTTTAACCATTAGTTTTGCCGTCGCCTCCTCCTTACTGATTGCCTTAACCGTGGTTCCGATGTTGACCTCCCGCTTATTAGCCATTCCCTATACCAGCGGATTAAGTCAATTCTTTCTTTTAAGGGGATTTAATGCAGGATTCAATGGATTCAGTCGCATTTATCAATGGATTTTAAAATGGGTTTTACGCCTGCGCTTAGTCGTAATTCCCCTCACCATTGTTGTTTTAGGCGGCGGGAGTTTTTTGTTAGCGGGAGGACTTCCCCAGGAAATTTTACCCCGAATTAATACAGGACAAGCTCGCTTATTTGCCCAGTTTCCTCCGAATACCACCGTCGCTCAAAACCTGCAAATCATGGCAAAGGTGGATGAGATTTTACTGGAACAACCGGAAACTTTGAATGCCTTTACCACTGCTGGAGGCTTTCTTTTTGGTACCAGTGTCTCCCCGAATCCTCTCCGGGGTTCGAGTACCATTGGCTTGAAACCGGGTACGGATATTGACGCTTTTATTACCCGAGTCAATAAAGAATTTGAAAAACTCAATCTCGTGGATGCTCGTTTACGAATGAGTCCCGAAAGTGTCCGGGGGATTATCTTAACAAACTCCCCAGTTCGCGCTGAGTTGGATGTTACGTTACAAGGGACCGATGTTCGGGCATTGGAACAAGCGGGGGAAGAAGTCCTCGCGGCATTAGATGAACAAGCCACTTTGGCAAGTTTTCGTCCCGATGCCGACCCGCAACAAACGGAGTTACAAATTCGCCCAGATTGGTTGCGGGCTGGTGAATATGGGTTGTCGGTGAATGATATTGGGTCAGCGATTCAAACGGCAATTCAAGGGGCTGTTCCTACGCAACTCCAACGGGGCGATCGCCTGGTTGATATTCGCGTTACCTTACCTGATAATGTGGTCCAACGGGTCACTCAGTTAGAACAATTACCCCTGTTAGTGGGAAATAATCGGTCAATTCGCTTGCGGGATGTGGCAACGGTAGAACGTGGACAAGCACCTGGAGAAATTCAACGAATTAATCAGCGTCAGGTGTTTATTATTGGCGGTTCTTTGAACGAAGGGGCAACCCTGGGACAGGCAAATGAACAGATTGCTGAGGTCCTGGCGGGTATCGATTTTCCTCCAGGGGTGAGTGTGGTTCCTTCTTCTTCCGCGCAAACCAATAAAGAGTTACAAGACTCTCTCAAATTGTTAGGAGGATTAGCCGCCTTTCTCGTATTTGTGGTGATGGCAGTCCAGTACAATTCCTTAGTTGACCCCTTGGTGATTATGCTAACGGTTCCTTTAGCCTTAGCGGGGGGAATTGTCGGACTGTATGTGACGGAAACCCCGGTGGGGGCAACGGTATTAGTCGGGGCGATTCTGTTAGTGGGGATTGTGGTGAATAATGCAATTCTTATGGTGGAGTTTGCCAACCAAATTTATAAAGAGGACGGGATTAACCGACGGCAAGCGATGTTGAAAGCCGCCCCCCAACGCTTGCGTCCAATTTTGATGACCACCATCACCACGGTGTTGGGAATGTTGCCCCTGGCGGCAGGGGTCGGGGAAGGGTCCGAGTTTTTACAACCTTTGGGGGTGGTGGTGTTCTCGGGGTTATCCTTAGCGACGTTTCTCACCTTATTTATTATCCCCTGTTTTTATACGTTGCTGCATGACATCTTCGGAGGCAGACGTCCGCCTTTAAGCCCGGATCAACTGGAAACGGTGTTTCAGGAGTCTCCAGATTTGGACAATGTGCCATCGCCTTCAGGGGTGGAGTGGCGATCGCCTGAACCGGAGATGTAAGAGATGTAAGTGGCAACACCAGGCGGGGGTTAAAACGATTCGCGGCCTAATAGCAACAAACGGCGGGGGATAAATCCCCCGCCTAACAGCTAAAGTCGTCTAAAGACGACTGAAAAAACCGACTGAAAGTCTTATCCCCTGGTGTTTTTAGTCGGTTTTCAACCGACTTTAGCTATTAGCTGGGGGTTTTAACCCCCAGCGGTTGTTGATTGGGTAGAACCCAGTCACGCTCTCCCGGAGGCTTTGCCTCCAGTCCCTCGGCCCTTAAGCCAAGTCAAACAACAGCACTTCAGCCTCTTCCTCAGACCCAACTAGGGTAAGGGTTTCCGGGGCGGAACAGGCGACCCCATCCCCGGTTTTTAGGGGCAGGTTGTTCAGGATAAGCCTACCCCGGGCGACTTGTATCCAAGCATGACGGTTCGGAGGAATCTCATACACCACGCGATCGCCCTCATGCAGGATGGTGGCATACAGATTCAAATCCTGATGAATGGTGACGGAACCCTCCCGCCCATCTGAGGACCCGATTAACCGCAATTTGCCGCGTTTTTCCGCCTCGGAATAGTGTTTCTGTTCATAGGAGGGAGGGAGTCCTTGTTGGCCGGGTAACATCCAAATTTGCAACAGATGCACGGATTCGGTTGGGGAAGGGTTAAACTCACTATGTGCAACTCCCGTCCCGGCACTCATCCGTTGGACTTCCCCGGGAAGGATGACGGATGTGTTTCCCATGCTATCTTTATGTTCTAACGCCCCTTCTAGGATATAGGTGACGATTTCCATATCGCGGTGAGAATGGGTGGGAAAGCCGCCCCCGCCACTCACCCAGTCCTGGTTAATCACCCGCAGTGCACGAAATCCCATGTACTGAGGGTCATAATAGTTGGCAAAGGAAAAGCTATAAGAGGTTTTGAGCCAGCCATAGTTGCCTTGTCCCCGTTCTTCTGCTTTGCGTAGGGTTAACATGGGTTCCTCCAATGCGATCGCGACAGGTTTTATGGAATTTAGATACTTTACTTATGACTTACTTTAGAATGGGTAAGGTCGATTTGTAAAGTATGCACTTTTAAGTGGGTTAGTTCCCAAAAAGTAACAATGGAAGCAAAAGCGGAAGGCAAAAAACAAGTGGGATGTCCAGTGGAAACAACTTTAGCGATTATTGGGGGACGATGGAAAGTCTTGATTTTGCAAGAGCTATTTTCTGGAGTAAAACGGTTTGGAGAACTGCATCGCGCCTTGGCTGGAATTACTCAAAAAATGCTGACTCAGCAACTGCGGGAACTGGAACGGGATGGGATTATTAACCGGATGGTTTATGCCCAGGTTCCCCCCAAAGTCGAGTATTCTTTAACGGAATTTGGGATGACTCTCAGACCGATTCTGGAGACGATGCACGAGTGGGGGGTGCGATTTGAGAAAGAACATCCCTGATTAAGCGCAAACAACTCGATTGCGTCCTTCCGCTTTAGCCACATAGAGGGCTCCGTCGGCATTGGCAATCAGTTGGGTGGGAGTGGTTTCGGAACTGGGGGTGAGGGTTGCTACCCCTAAACTCATGGTGATGTAAGAACTTACTTGAGATTGAGCATGAGGAATCTGTAATTCAGCCACTTGCATCCTAATTCGTTCGGCGAGTTCTAAGGCATTTTTCAGGTCGGTATTGGGCAAAATGGCAGCAAATTCCTCTCCGCCATATCGGGCGATCAGTTCGCTTTTGGGGTTGATACATTGACCCAGGGCTGCTGCCACTTGTTGGAGGCACTCGTCACCGGCTTGATGTCCGTAGGTATCGTTATAGGGTTTGAAGTAGTCAATATCGCACAAAATTAGGGAGAGGGGATCCGGTGGGCTTCGTCGCCATGCCTGAAGAAGAAATTCATCAAAACAACGACGGTTGGCGACTTGAGTTAAGCCATCGAGAGAGGCAAGGCGATGTAATTCTTGATTTGCCGCTTGCAATTGTTCAAAGAGGGTGGATTGTTGGATGGCGATCGCCACCTGGGTGGCTAATTGTTGGAGAAACTCCGTTTCCCAATTCTGCCACTGCCTGGGACCTTGGCAGTGATGAGCAATCAGCAATCCCCAGAGTTGATTGTTCTCGCCGGGGGAATGTTCTACTAATTCTTCTTCTGAATTGGGGCTAAAGTCTTCATTTAATAAAATCGGCACGACTAAATTAGCTTTAACTTGAAACTGGGCTAATAAATTGCGATGACAGGGACTGATGGGGGCGCTATAAATATCCGAGGTGGCTTTGAGGCGTCCTTTTTGATAAAGTTGGGCATGAGTTTTCCCAAAGCAAGGGTCGAGAATCGTGAGGTTGAGAATTTCTCGGGTTCCATTGCCACAAGATTCTACGACAACTTTGCCACTCCAATCGGGGTGAAAACGATAAATAATCACGCGATCGGTATTTAAAAAGGGTCGAACTTCGGCAACGGTGGTGTTGAGAATTTCTTTAAGATTGAGAGAAGAACGAATGCGATCGCGCATGGCAGACATGACTCGTTCTCGTTCCAGTTGCAATTGCAGGGCTTCTTGGGCCGCAACTCGGCTGGTAATATCGCGTAAAATGACCGTAAACAGCCGTTCGGAACCGACTTCTAATTTGGAAATCGAGGCTTCTGCGGGAAATTTGCTCCCATCTTTGCGGCGTCCGAAGACTTGCGATCGCGTCCCCATTGTCCGGGATACTTCCGGGGTGTCGCGGAAGTTTTTAATATACTGGCGATGCTTCTGACGCAGATTTTCCGGTATCAGGAGATCTAGGGGTTGTCCCATCACCTCGGCTGCACTGTAACCAAAGATTTTCTCGGCCCCTTGGTTAAACAGTTGAATGCGGTGAGTTTCGTCAATGGAAATAATCGCATCGTCGGCACTATCGAGGATTCCCGCCAAACGCGCTTGGGACAAAAGCAGGGCTGCTTCTGTATGTTGGCGTTCTAAAATTTCCCGTCGTAATTGCTCATTCGCCTGTTGGAGTTCGGTGGTGCGTTCTTCGACTAACCCCTGCAATGCGGCGATCGCTGCATCCATCTCAATCGGTGTACATCCTTGCAGTAAACTGGTTTGGGTGATGATTCCCTGTAACGAATCCCCCTCATCGGCAACGACCAGTCGTCGGACTCGATACTCCCGCATTAACCGATGAGCAGTCCATAGACAATCTGTCGGTTGCACCAGCAGCAGGGGCGAACTCATCACCTCGGCAGCGGTCAGTTTTCTCAGATTGAGTTCTAATGCCTGTAGTTGCAGGATATCCCGTTCTGTGACAATTCCGATCGGGATTGGCATGGGGGGCACTTCTGGGGTCTGCATTGCATTATCCCGGTGGCGATTCTGGGCGATCGCCACGCAACTGACCCGATGGATGCTCATCAAGGTGGCTAATTCCAACACCGATGCCGACGGGGATGCCGTAATCACGTTCGGGTTCATCACTTCCACCACTCGTCTCAAGCGCATCCAATCTGCCGGTTGGATAATTTCCCGAATGCTCTGGTAAGTAATCGTTCCTACTAATTTCTCATCAGGATCCACGATGGGCACATGGCGAATCTGTTTTTGACGCAACAAATCCAAGAGGGTGACGAGATTCGGAAGATGCTCCTCCTGTAAAATAAACGGCCTAGAGGTCATTAATGCAGAAATCGGTTGTTTACTAAACGCTTTGGTGAATGAGTCGATGTTGAGATCGCCAGTCTGTGCCGTCAATTTCACCACATCCCTTTCCGTAAATATACCCAGGATTTTATCGGCTGCAACCACGATCGCGCAGCTCGATTGTACCTGGCTCATCAGCACGATCGCCGAGCTAACTGGAGTATCTGGCGTGACGGTTAACGGATGGCGGTCAATGGCTAACTGTACAGAAAAAGCGGTACTTTCAAGCATAAATTAAAGGCATTTAATAATTCGGCGCAGTGTCTTCCTCAATTGCAGGGTTTATCTTGACTTATCCTGGGTTGTTTGGGAAGGCTTGCGAAAATTGAGGTCTAATCTCTTCATTCTCTAGTGATATTGTATTACTCCGGAGGTACCTTTCTGCCCTAGGGCTGTCATCTTGTGGGTTGTCCCATCAGAACTCTAGGTCGGTTTATAGAGTCTAGTCCCTCAAAGCTCAATCGCTTAATGGGGTAAATTTCCCCCCGGATACCACTATCCCGGGTTGTTCATCCCACCGGGGATAGGTCCAACTCTGGGATTTTCCCCGGGTGCAATCGGCGATCGCCTTCATCCTAACCACCCCTCACGGGAAATACTATCGTTGGAGAGGTTTCAAATGCGTAAAGTTCCGCCCTTCTTCCTCGCTGCTGCCACCACAGTTCTGGTTTTTTTAATCGCACTGCTGTCCGCCTCGGCACAGTGGCGTCCCGTTAAAACGGGCATTCTTTTTGGCATTAGTGGCATCGCCTTAGTTGAAAACTCTCTTGAGGAGATGGGATGTCCCCCAGCCACTTGCTTTGTGATCGTCCATGACAATAAAATAGAGAGCGACGGTCGTATCGCTATTTTAACGGTTCGCGGACAAGATTCTTTAGATTATTTACCCCTGCAGTGGCCTGATGGCGAAGAATGGCCGATCGATTTAGAGGCGATCGCCCTTGTCCCCGGCACTCAGGACTCCGCTTTTATGGCAGTCACCAGTTTCGGACGAGTCTATCATTTCACCCTCGATTCCACTGGAACAATTCAACTGCGCCAAATCTTTTCTCTTCCAGATTTGCCGGAAAATACTAATTTAGAAGGCTTTGATTTACACCTGATTAATGGGCAATTGTTAGCCGTTTGGGGTCATCGCGGTAGTCCCGATGATTCAGGGGTACTTTATTGGGGCTGGTTTGACTGGAACGGATATCAAATCTCGGTTCAAGGATCGGCTGCGATTACCGTTCCTTGGCCCGAGGAATCTGTTCGTCACATTAGTGACATCAAAGTTAATAATGCGGGCATTCTCTATATCACTTCCTCTGGCGACCCCGGAGATGATGGACCTTTTGATTCCGCTGTTTACGCCGCTGGCTTGTTCTCGATGAACGGCAACGCGATTGAATTTCGTCCGGCTTCTTCTCTAGCTCCTCTCTATCGCCTTAATGGTCATAAAATAGAAGCCTTAGAATTTTTACCCGGTCTTTCTGGCGGCAAAATTTTCGGGACCGATGATGAAAATCAAGGGTCATCCATTTACATCAAACGCTAAGGTTTTCTAAGGGCTAATCTGGGAATTCCCAGAAACTTTATGCTAAAATAAGAACAGGGATAAGATGAACTCCCCCTGAACTATTATGGCTATCACTCTGAGCAAAGAACAGTTGATCCACGAGATAGCAGTCATCCATCGCCGTCAAAAAGGCACGGTATTTTCTCCTGGCATCATTGGAAAAATTTTGGGCAATCCCCAATCTTGGAGAAGCCTCAAAAAAGAGGAACTCATTGCAGTTTTAGAGGCTTGGCATCATCTGTTACAGTCCTGTCCTAAAACTGCCAATTGGAAAACGGTCGAGAGGGGCGATCGCCGGGTCTCTTTACTCGCCGACGGACAACCCTGGGTGGACTATTTTGGCTTTCCTTCTCTCAAGAGTGCGGAAACATTTTTAAACGAAGTTTTACCCCATTGTGACTGGGCGATCGTGCGTTCCAGTGGGAAGCGGGTTAATGCCAGTTTTGAGTGCAAAGTCTGGGGATTAACTCAGGATTACTTTCCGGCAATTGGTCCTCAACGGTTAGCCGTTTGTACCCGATGAACTCTGATTATCGGGGTTGATATTTTGCAACTTGCAGGATTCTTGTGCCGGAAACGACTGAAGTCGTTACTACGAACGAAGAGAACGACTTCAGTCGTGAAATATTCTAAAAAGCCGATTGGCGTTTTTAAGGGGGGTTGGGGGGATCAAAGGGGTATTGTGCAAGAGAACGACTGAAGTCGTTACTACGAACTTAAGGGAACGACTGAAGTCGTTACTACGAACTTAAGGGAACGACTGAAGTCGTTACTACGAACTTAAGAGAATGACTTTATTTGGTGTTTTTATTGGTTTTAATTGGGATAATGAAATTTAAGACAAAAACACAACCAAATCTTGAGAAAGATGCACCATTAGCGGCGCGGATGCGACCCCGGGTTTTGGAGGAATTTATTGGACAGGACCATATTTTGGGAGAAGGACGGTTGTTGCGTCGGGCAATTCAGGCGGATCAACTTTCTTCTTTGATTTTTTATGGTCCTCCCGGGACGGGAAAAACTACATTAGCGCGGGTGATTGCTAATAGTACCCAAGCTCAGTTTATTGCGATTAATGCGGTGCTTTCTGGGGTGAAAGAGATTCGGGAGGCGATCGCAACTGCCCAACAGCATCGCCAGGAATCGTCCCAACGGACAATTTTATTTGTCGATGAGGTGCATCGGTTTAATAAATCCCAACAGGATGCGCTTTTACCTTGGGTAGAAAACGGTACGGTTATTTTGATTGGGGCAACCACAGAAAACCCCTATTTTGAAGTCAATAAAGCCTTAGTTAGTCGATCGCGGATTTTTCAACTGACTCCCCTGACTCCCAAGGATTTACAGCAGATTTGTCAGCAAACTTTAAGGGATAGCGATCGCGGATATGGACATCTCCAGGTCCATCTGGATCCAGAGGCAACAGCTCATCTGGTTGATGTTGCCAATGGCGATGCGCGATCGCTGTTGAATGCCTTAGAATTGGCGGTGGAAACCACGCCCCCCGATGACACCGGAAAGATTCACATCACCTTGCAGGTGGCGGAAGAATCCATCCAGAAACGGGCGGTTTTATATGACAAAGAAGGCGATGCTCACTTTGATACCATCAGTGCTTTTATTAAAAGTTTACGCGGTTCTGACCCGGATGCAGCCCTGTACTGGTTAGCAAAAATGGTCTATGCTGGGGAAGATCCGCGTTTTATCTTCCGGCGGATGTTGATTTTAGCCAGTGAGGATATTGGACTGGCGGATCCGAATGCCGTGGTGATAGTGAATGCTTGTGCAGAAAGCTTCGATCGCGTGGGAATGCCAGAAGGACGGTATCATTTAGCCCAAGCGGCATTATACTTAGCTACTGCCCCTAAATCAAACAGTATTATGGCCTTTTTTGATGCCTTAGCAACCGTGGAAAAAGAACGAGAGGCAGAGGTTCCCAGCCATTTAAAGGATGCGAATCGGGATAAAAAGGGGTTTGGACATGGTGCCGGATATTTGTATCCTCACGCCTATCGAGATCATTGGGTGGAACAGCAATATTTACCCCAAAGTTTGCAGGGACAGGTGTTTTATCAACCGTCTAATCAGGGGAAGGAGGCAGAAATTGCCACCCAGGTGGCGCGACGGAGGGAAGCGCAGTTGGCGGCAATGGTGGAAGGGGTGGGGGTGGCCCCGGCAGAAGTTCTCACTTATGGTCCTGGCGATCGCACTGCCGATCGCTGGTTGCAGCGCACGTTGGGACAAGTCGGCAGTCGCCTCACAGAGGTGCGCGATCGCCTATTTGAGATGGCACAACCCCAACGGCATCATCTGATTCTGGATTTGAACGCCCAAAGTGGGTTACTCACTTGGGAGGCAGTTCGACGAGTCCCAGAAGGGGGAGTTTATGCGATCGCCCGTCAGGAATCGGAAGTGAGAGCGTTAATCGAACAATCTGCATCCCTGCCGGAATTAATGCGTCCGATGGTGATGGCAGCGTCTTCATCTCACATCCGGGAAACCCTGGACAAACAAGCCTCTGGGGTCAAATTTGACCGCATCCTGGGCCGAAATGCCTTGGTTCGAGAAGGGGATAAACGGGCGATCGCCGGGAGTTTGGTGTCTTTGTTGTCGGAGTCGTCCGGGTTAGTGTTAGGGGAAACCCTGCCACGTTATACTCAGCGTTTATATCGGTTGTTAGGAGGGAAAGGACTCAAGGGAAATTTAGGCGATCGCCTGATGGCAGCAGAAGAGGCAATTTATCAAGATTCTACGGACCCGATGGTGAATTGGGATGCCGCAGATTTGCAACGGGATTTAGAATCTGTAGGGTTTCAGGTGCAGTTGCAAATCGAGCGATCGCACCAGGAATTACAGATTACTTCTGCCATGCTTGAGCGCTGGTTTACTCCCTCCAAGTCGGAAAAACCCAGCTATGGGGACCGATTGGCACAGATGCTCTCAGGGAGTGAGGTGCAGGCAGTGGCGGAAGCATTCCAGCGTCATCTTCTCCATCAAACGGTGCAATGGGAAAGTGCGATCGCCTTCCTCTGTGCCAACCTGGAGTTTTAAGTCAATGATATCACATGAGGTGGTCATCGGGGGTGGGTTTTTCTGGACTGTTAGGATAAAATTGACGGTTTGGGACGGGGGGAAATGCGAGTGACAATCCACCGCTTCACCAACCATCGGACGAGCGATCGGTTATAGTCATTAAAAAAAACTGGAGGATGTAGGCGAATGGCTTTGGTTAATTTCTGGACTGCTTGATCTACATCGGTGCGATCGCGTTCATATTCCAAATATTTGTGAGCGCAATATTGATACACCGAGGCTAAACTTTGAGGTTGTAGGCGATGATATTCCACAGGAGAAATTGTGGTAAAATGTTTGTCAAACATCTTCAAAAGTTGGTGTTCGATATCATCCACTTTGGAAGACATTGACCCAGAAGATTGGCGATAGAAAACTTGATGTTTGGGAACCACCACAAACGGCCATTCATCAGCGAGACGGAGATAATAGTCCCAGTCGGCACAGTGGGGGAAGGCGGAATCAAACTCTCCCACCGAGGCGATCGCTTCTCGGGTAATTAAGGGATTGGAACCATTTGCCAAAAAATTAGTGAGTAATAAATCCGCATAAACATTCCCTTCAAAATGGAGGGGAATACTCGGATATCGCTGGTTTCGTTCCGGGTTAAAATACACCACCCAACTATACGCAACTCCAGCCTGGGGATTGTTTTTTAAGGCGGCTAATTGTAGCTCTAATTTATCCTCGGTCCATAAATCATCGGCATCCAGAAAAGCAATATACTCTCCCGTTGCATGAGTAATACCCCGATTTCGAGCCATAGAAACTCCCCCGTTGGGATAGGAAAAGACTTGAATCCGGGGGTCTTGAATTTCCTTGAGGAGGTTGAGGGTATTATCAGTCGAACCATCATCAATGGCGATAAGTTCCCAATCGGAATAGGTTTGAGTTTGAACAGACTCTATGGTTTCGATGAGGGTTTGTTCGGCATTGTAGGCAGGGAGGATGATGGAAATTGTTGACATAGTTTTTAAATTGAATTCAAAAGTTACAGTGGGTTTAGTAAAAAATGGAAGGAGTAGGGTCCCTTAAAATTTAGCCGGTTTGAGAAAACCGAGTCGTTTTTGGAGTTTTTCTATAAAGCGGTCCATAATTCCTTTTGCCATATACTGAGTGTACTCATCCCCAAAATGAGGGGGATAAAAAAGAACGGCTTTCATCAAATTTTTTGCCACTAATTGCAATTGAGTAAAAGTGATATTTTTTCGGGTAAAATAGTGATGCGCCACATATTTATAAACCCAGGAGATGCTTTGTTTTTTCAACGGCTTTAATTCTTGAGGGACTGATTCAAAGGTGCGATTGATTAACAGCAACAGATAATCCTCCATGACTTCAATATTAGAACTAACGGAATCGGAAGATTGTCGATAGATCACTTGGACTTTTGGGACTAAAACAAAGGGCCAGTTGCGGGCCAGTCGTAAATAATAGTCCCAATCTTCACAAGATTTGATGGTGGGGTCAAAGAGTCCCACCGAGGCGATCGCTTCTTTTCTTACTAAAGGGTTTGACCCATTTTGAAGAAAGTTTTTAATCAACAAATCTGCATAAACGTTGCCTTCAAACCTTTGGGAAATATCCGCATAAGAATCCGATGGATTTTCATACTGGTAATAATTCCAACTATAGGCAACTCCTGCCTCGGGATGGTCTTGTAAAGCCCTCAGTTGCAGTTCTAATTTATCGGGAATCCATAAATCATCGGCATCCAGAAAGGCAATATAGTCTCCGGTTGCCTTCATAAGTCCTTGATTTCGGGCCATCGCTACCCCAGCATTGGGATAGGAAAATACCTGAATTCTCGGGTCGTTCATTCCATTGACAATCTGCCTGGTGCAATCGGTAGAACCATCATCTATGACAATCGCTTCCCAATCCAAAAAGGTCTGATTTTGAACCGAATTTAAAGTTTCTAAAATAGTTGTTTCGGCGTTATAAGCCGGGATGATGATGGAAATTATTGGCATTTTTGAAGCCTCCAATTAAAGGGACTATTCATGGACTTATGAGGGGGAGTTGGAAGCCTTAACCTGGTTTTTAAATACATAGTTAAGACACCACATCATGAAAGGAGGAACTGTTACAAACTGATACAGCAACACCGCCACAGCGACCCAGACAATTCCCCCTTGAACTGCCACTAAAATAAACAGGGCAAACAAGAGGGTGAATCCGATATTCCAGTACAGGCTAATATGCGGTCTACCTGTGGCATTGAGGAGATAAAAACACGAAATTGCTAAGGATAAAGGCAGGGCTGATAAGCATATTAGGATTAAAATGGGAATAGCGGGTTTCCATTGTTCTCCAAAAATGATGGGAACATAAAAGGGGGCTAAACTGGCCTGTAATAGAATCAAAGGGGTGATCACGAGATAAGTTTTTTTGAGACTACTCCAAAAGCGGTGTTTCAGTTGAGCCAGTTGAGTTTGAACTTGACAAAAATAAGGGAAAAGTGCGGAATTAAAGGCATTGATAACATTTAGGCTAATGCCTAATCCCGCATTAAAGGCAAAATAGTAGAGTCCCAAGGCATCGATGCCCAGGAAGTGTCCAATAATTAGGTAATCGAGGCTTCCCCTCACCCGTCCCAAGAGTTCAATGCCTAACAGATTGCCGCCAAAGGTAGTAATTTCTTGCCACTGGGTGAGTTTAAAAGAGGTCGGAGGCCGCCATGATTGATATTTCCAGCTTATGATAATCCAGACGGGGGTGGTTAAAACCATTGGCCAGACGATCGCCCAGATTCCAAACCCCATTAAAGCTAAAGTTACGGTAATAATATTTGACAAGAAGGATTGGATACCATTACATAAGGCAATGATTTTGAGACGATTTTGGCGTTGAATCAGGGCAGAATGAATTAAATAAAGCGGCATCATGAGATAAATGATGCCTGCGGTGGTGACGGGTAAAATTAAGCGGTCATTGTGGTACAATTTAGAAATAACAAAAGCCCCGATCGCCTGGGCAAAAAAGATGAAAATACATAACATCCAGTTTAGCCAGTAGGAGGTATTGCTAATCACTTGGATATCTTGGCGATCGGCTTGAATAATTTTCGCCCCAATCCCTTGCCGCAGGGTAAAGACATTGGCTAATTCGACCACACTATAAACGATCGCCATCAGTCCATAGTCTTCTGTACTAAAGGTCCGCGCTAGGGTAACCGTTGTGGCTAAACGAAAGACGCGATTGCACAATTCGGCTCCCCCCAACCAGCCGACATTTCGGATATATTCTCCTGAAAATATAGACTTTATTTTTTTGGAAATCATACACCAATTAATTCTTATTTTTTTTTTGGGGGTAACAAATATCCTCTAAAAAATCGGATAATTGTAGGCTAGTCTTCCCAGAATTGAGTTTAAGACGAGGATGTTAACCTAGGGTCTGATATCGTCAGAGATTTTCGGATGGACTGCAACAGGTAATTAGCTAGGGACTGGGGGAATATTTGTTTAATCAGCAAACGCATAGCCAGTCTTTGGGTTGAGCGTTCCCCGAAAATTTTGGGTTGGATGGAAATCGCTTCTTGTAAATGCTGGCGAGCTTTCTGAACAGCCTGCTCATCATTGATTTGCTCTAAATAAAGTTCTGCAAAATATTTATGAAAATTAGTCAAAGTTTCTCTTTTAAGGGGTTTTAATTCTGGGGGTGCTGCTTCATACGCTTTGTCCAGTGTCAGTAAAGATTCTCGTTTGATCCGTTCCACATCCGATGACATTGATCCAGGTCTTCGCCGATACAGAATTTGGTATTTTGGCACGGCAACAAAGGGCCAATTATTCGCCAGTCGTAGCCAATAGTCCCAGTCCGCAGAACTAGCACAGGCGATATCAAATTCACCCACGGAGGCGATCGCCTCTCGACGAATTAAAGGATTAGATCCGCTATGAATAAAATTCTGCACTCATAACTTTTCATACACTCTCCCCCCCCATTCCGCTGTCCCTGTCGGATGAAAGGTAGGAAACCCTTGATGAGAATTCATATTCATCAAACAAGTGGAACTATAAGCCACACCTGCTTGGGAATTTTCCTGGAGGGCCGCCCATTGCAGTTCTAACTTATCTCGGGTCCATAAGTCATCGGCATCAAGAAAAGCAATATATTTTCCCTTTGCCAGGGAAATTCCCCGATTTCTGGCAGTACAAACGCCACCATTGGGATAGGTAAAAACCTGTACACGCGGGTCGGGAATAGCCTCTACCAAGGTTTGGGTGCGATCTAGCGATCCATCATTAATCAGGAGGATTTCAAAATCAGTAAACGTTTGCTGTCAAACTGATTCAATTGTTTCTATAATGGTCGATTCCGCATTATAGGCAGGAATAATAATAGAAATCTCCGGCATGGTTTAACCTCTTCATGGATTCGCTACAGGGATAAGTCATCTGAACTTACGGATTCCATCGTTTGTTGGACACTGGGGAGGCCCTCCCTGCCCAAGTTTTCCACGCTTCACTATTATGCTTGTATCCGAGAGTTTCAAGTGCTGTCAACTATCTAAAGGAATAGACAAGGGGAGGGTCTCTCCTTGAGGACAGCCCCCAACGCCAAGAGAGTCGGTTTGAACGGCGTACTTATTTGCATCACATCGGGCTCACTGGCCCAAGTGACTAACACCGCTCATTGTGAGCCTAGTTTCTGTCCCACTTAAGGGCGATTCGGGGTGGCCTGCGAATACCCGCAACTTAGGCGATCGGATGCCTGCTTCTATATTTCGGTAGATGTGCTTTGTCTGTGGGTAGGGCTACGATCGAAACCGCAGAAAAAATATAAATCCACAGGAATTAAGGAGTTATGAAATTCGTCTCGGATCCCACGACGGCGGTTAAAATAGAGAAAATGAAAACCCGATTGCGATCGCAACATCCCCTGCCGCTGTCTAAAGGGATCGATCGCACCCGCTTTGAGCTCGATGACGGGAAATCAGGCGATCGCGAGTTTTCCTTTTTGGTCATTGGGGATAGCGGATCCGGACGCCACATCAAAAACAACCCCCAACGCCAACTCGCCAAACAGATGCTCCAACACCAGGACAACTGCCGCTTTATTCTCCATACCGGCGATGTGATTTATCTCGTAGGTTCTAGCGAATATTACCCCCAAAACTTCATCGAACCCTATCGGGAATTTATCGTAGGTGGAGAACATCCCGATCGCATTGCCTACAACAAAATGGTGTTCAAACTGCCGATTCTCCCCGTCCCGGGTAACCACGATTACTACGACATCCCCCTATTGTACGGGGCGATCGCCCAAGCGGCCCAACCCTTGCGCCATCTGCTGCGAGGCCACTTCAATCTCGATGTGGGATGGCATGGTTCTGAGCAAGGTAAAGCTTACGCCCGAGCCTTTCTCGACTACCTCAAGGACATTCCCGACTTCCAACTCGGCGCTCATTTTGATCGCCATTACACCGCCCAAACCGACACCGGACGCTGTTTACGATATCAACCCGGCGAGTTTACCCGATTACCGAATCGCTATTATACCTTTCGCTATGGTGGCATCGACTTTTTTGCCCTAGACTCCAATACCTTTAATGAACCACCCCCCCTTCCTGACACCAAAGAAGGGCATCAATACCGGCAATTGCTGGAAAAACGCCGGGATGAATTGGAACAGCAGGAGGTCGAACTCACCACGCGATCGAAAGAATTTAACCCCGATAATCCCCATCATGCCGAGCAACTCGATGATCTCGAAACGAAGTTAGAGCAGATCGAAGAAATGCAACTCGATATTGAGAAACAACTGGAATCCAATGAAAACACCGTCACCGATATTGAACAACTGAATTGGTTCAAACAACGGCTGATTCACTCTTGGAACACGGAGGAAGTGCGGGGACGAATCCTGTATTTCCACCATCCCCCCTATGTGACCGAGGAAACCAAATGGGACCAAGGTCAGACCCTTGCCATTCGCCGTCAACTCCGGTGGGTTTTAGATCAAGTGGCGCAGGAAGTGGGGGACAAAACCCAAGGACGACCCCTTGTGGACCTGGTACTGACGGGTCATGCTCACTGTCTGGAGTATTTACAAACGGGAGATACGGGACACGCAGACTCCCATATTAATTGGATTGTCTGTGGCGGTAGCGGATATAGTTTGCGCCGTCAGCGAGAGGAGGGTTCGGACTTAAAGGAGATGTTCCCCGAAAGTGAGGAGGAACGCCTGGTGGCCCGATCAAAATTGTTTCTCGGGCGCAAGGGTCGGGGTTCCCATAAGGAGCGCCCCTACTCCTTTTTGCGTGTTGATGTCCTGGAGGGGTCTCCCCTGAAGTTGCGGATACAACCCCTGATTTCCGAACGAACTCACCATCAATGGCACGATCGCCAGGGGGAAGCGTTTATGATTTAAGCCGGTCCCCCAGTGTTGCGATACAGGAACCCGGCTTTTTCCAGTTGTCCCCGGTGGACTGCTTCATCAAGCAGGATGGTTGCTGCTTCTATATTCAGATTAAGGGCAACGGCCAGCTCGGGAACGGTGATGGTTTCCCAATGGGTGAGATATGCGATCGCATCGGTGACCGATCGCTCAGGTTCGAGATCCGGTGCAATTTGGGCGATGGCATCTCGCAGGACGGAATAGGGTCGATATCCCATCATCAGCAGCGATCGTCCCGAGTTCGGGCGTAGCATGATGCTGGGAAACCGGGCAATCCCGCAATAGCGCATTTCTTTCAGGTCCTGGCGGAATGCTTCTACAGAATCGGGATGGTCCAAATCCCGCGCAAAGCGATCGCCATCAAACCCGAGTTCCGGCTTCAATTCCGCCCCCAATTCTAGCAGAATCTCCCTTTGAGCTATATTGCGGCCCTCTAACATCACCGCCTCGCGCAGTCGCCGCAAATAGGACTCTGCAACGCCGGGGCCTTGTTGTGAGGCCGCTTTCACCGCAATACAAGCGGGATAGGAGGAAGTCGGGGGGTTCTTGACCCAGATTTTCTCATCAATGGGCATTCCCGTCAGGTGTCGCACCTGGATCCAAACTGGACCCATCTGTATGGGACGGGAAATATGGTTGAGGGGGTCGCTAAATTGTTGCCAATCCCGGAGGAGTCCTCCCATTGAGTAACGATAGACCAGGCGATCGCCAAATTCGTAGCGCAAGCGTCGCCACTGGGGTTCCACGGCCCAACTCCAGGAACAGAGGGGGTCGGTATAGTAGGTGATTTCAATCGGTGCCACAGGGTTTAAGTTTTCGCCTAGGGTTTGGGGATCAGGTGCGTTCTCCAAGGGGGCGATCGGGGAATAAGTTTGCATGATTAATCAGGGTTTCTATAAATTAGGGTTTGAATTGAGGGGGGCGATCGGGATTTTGATAATTTCTGAAAGAGGCGATCGGCTGGTTAGCCCATGTTGTGTTCACATCCAGATCCGGCGGGGGACAAATCCCACGCCTGTAGGGGCGCTTCTTGAAGCGCCCCTACAGGCAGTTAAAAACCAACTAAAAACGTTACCCCATAAGCAAGACCGGGGGGGTTTAAAACGATGGGCGGCCTAACAGTTCTAGTCGTCTAAAGACGACTGCTCGTCTTATCGGATGGTGTTTTTAGTCGGTTTTAACTGACATCTTGCACCATTCTCAACACCTATAGGGGTTTGAACTTTTAGCCTGTAGAGGCGCTTTTGGAAGCGCCTCTACGGCGGGGGTTAAAACCCCCGCCTAATAGCTCAAGTCGTCTAAAGACGACTGCAAGCCTGATACAGTGGTGTTTTCAGTCGGTTTCAACCGACTTTAGCTGTTAGGCGGGGGTTTTAACCCCCGCCGGTTGTCGCAACCCGCCGGTTGTCTGCAAGCCTGATACAGTGGTGTTTTCAGTCGGTTTCAACCGACTTTAGCTGTTAGGCGGGGGTTTTAACCCCCGCCGGTTGTCTTACGGAACCATCCGCCCCCTGTTGCTTATATCGTCGGCGATTTCGGACTACTCAGCTCGGTTTGTGGGTAGGAAGACCACTGATTCGGTCCGTTCGGGCTGGCCGATTTCACCTCCGCAGAACGCTTCATACTCAGTTCTTGTTCCTTTTTGAACACCTGTTCTTCCGTCAGATTCGTTCCCTCACTGGTTTGATTGCGGGTCATTCCTTCTGTTTTCACCACATAATCGAGGGGGTCATCCACATACACCCAATTTTCCCCATCGGGCCAAGACCCTTGACCTTCATTCCAAGGTCCACGAGCACTGGTGCCATTGGACATATTAAAGTACAAATGACTGTAACGCGGGTCAGCTTGTAGCACTCCCGGTGGGAAATTCGGTTCGATGGTTTCTAAGGCTGCCGCGAACATTTTGTAGTGAGAAACTTCCCGCGTCATTAAGAAGCGCAGGGTATCTTTCACGTCCGGATCATCGGTAAATTGCATCAAATATTCATAGACAATTTTGGCCCGAGATTCAGCAGCCAAATCCGATCGCAAATCAACTGTCAAATCCCCATTCGCATTGACATAAGTTCCTGACCAAGGCACACCTTGGCTATTCGTGACCGTTGGACCCCCGCCAGATACTGCTAACAATTGCGGTCCCGTCATCGCCAGTTGATGGATCAGGTCCTCGCGTCCGCTCTTGTCTGTACCCAGAAATTGCATCATTTCGCTGTTTTCCGCCGCGTTTTTCAGGTCGCCATTGATGCCATCCAACAACATCGTCACCAAGGCACCGACAATCTCTAAATGGCTAAACTCTTCCGAGGCAATATCCATCAACATATCGTATTTGTCCGGATAAGCCTGCCTTGCTGCAAATGCCTGGACAAAATACTGCATCGCGGCCGCTAGTTCTCCGTTAGGACCGCCAAACTGTTCTAGCAGTAAGGTCGCAAAGCGGGGGTCGGGCTTGGATACCCGCGCATTAAATTGTAATTCTTTGACGTGATAAAACATTTGATTTCCTTGGGATGAAATTCTACTTCTTTAGGGGGAGGGCAGTTTTTTATTTGACCTTTTTATTAAATTCAACCACAACGCTAGGGTTAACTTGTGGGATCAATCCTCCTCACCTAAATAACCAGGTTAGCGACTGATTTATCCTTCAGTTTCTACCCAAGGGATGAACCTGGGTCATAAACCGTCTATTTTATCTAATCGAATCAAAATCTTCTCCCGCTAACCCAGAATTGTTTAATTAGACTGATGAATTTATGGGTGAATTAAGATGTGCCCATGCCCTCTATCTCTAAATGGAGAGTCTAGGAAGAAAATTCTTCATCTATTACAGTTCTCTGCTCTAAATATGAATAATTGGGTGAGGGGATTCTCTCTGAGGAGGGATGAGATTAATTTTAAAATAAAGTATCCTAGCACGGAGAAAATAAAGGGGGAGAATCTTAACCGGAATTCTGGAGTTCCAATGGAGATTGAGGTGCAGATGGTCCTCGAATAAACAAGTCGGAGGGATTGTTTGAAGGGGTCAAATCGGAGCAAACAGCGGGCTGAATGATTCCGGGAGAAGACGGAACCCTCATGGGGAGAGGGACCTCAAGGAGGGGGAAATTCCTGGGAAGAAAACTTGCCTTGGACCCTCTGGGGCAAATGAATCGGATCCGGACCCTAGTCCTCGGTGGATCCTAGACTCTGGCTTTTTGGGCGATCGCAAATCTGT
The DNA here is from genome assembly GCF_025370875.1 of Laspinema palackyanum D2c. Classification (NCBI taxonomy): domain Bacteria; kingdom Bacillati; phylum Cyanobacteriota; class Cyanophyceae; order Oscillatoriales; family Laspinemataceae; genus Laspinema; species Laspinema palackyanum. The sequence continues at coordinate 59,436 of NZ_JAMXFD010000014.1, read as the reverse complement.
CTCTCTCCTCCAAAGCCACCCCAAACATGAGAAAATATAATCCTCAGTCATAGAATAACCACAGCCTGCTTGAGTTGGACTGGACCTGAGTTCCCTGTGGGTTCTAACCCCGAGTCCCAATCAACCGGACAAATAGGGCAACAAGAGGATTCAGTCCTTTTGAAAACACCCGGGGCGATCGCCCTTCCCGCTTTCCCGGGATTGCTGCCAAATCGTCATGATCGCAGGTACAATCGGTAGAGTATCCATTCCCAGGAGCCAGACACTCCCATCGGAGGGTCTTTTTTGTAGTCATTGTTAATCCAGGAGCAACAAAGAAGCGTGTTTAATTCAGAAGCCAACCCTAAATCAGCATTCCCCAAGGGATTTACCCTCCAGGGTTAGCCCTGGAAAATAGGTCTCCTGTTGCCGGTTTTAACAAACTCAAATTCTCGACTCTGCGCTATTACTTATCCTCATTCCCTATCTTAAATATCTTTCATGCAGACCGAAGCCTTTAGTGAGCTTTTCCCGCTATTTAGTGCCGCCAATCCAGAAACCCTGGAATGGCTTTTGTCCGTTGCGGTTGAGCACGAGTATCCATCAGGCAGAGCAGTCTTAATGGAAGATGCCTGGGGCAATGCCGTTTACTTTATCGTCACGGGTTGGGTCAAAGTCCGACGCCTATATGGAGACAATGTAGTAACACTGGCGATTCTCGGGCGAGGTGACTTCTTCGGAGAAATGGCCATTCTGGATGAGTCGCCTCGTTCCACCGACGTGATTGCCCTCTCAACGGTACAACTCCTGAGCGTTTCCGCCCAGCGGTTTATCCAAACCCTGTTTAAAGACGCTCAACTCCATCATCGGATGCTCCAACTCATGGTCCGACGACTGCGACAAACCAATCTACGCTTTCAATTGCGGAATCGTCCCCCTGCGGTCAAACTTGCGAATACCTTAGTTTCTCTGGCGGAAAACTATGGACAGTCCACCGAAAAAGGGACAGAAATCTACAATATTCCCTATAAAGACTTAGCAGATGTCACCGATATTGGCGTCGAAGAAACCAGCAAAATCATGGAAAAATTGAACGCCAAAGGCTGGATTAAAATTGATGAATCTGCTGAATCTCTTTATTTGGTCAATCTCAAACAGTTAACCCACTTAGCGGGGCACGTTTGAACCCTTTTCACCGAAAATATCCAAGGTTAGGGGCATTCTAAACCACAGGGAAGGGGATTAAGGCGATCGCGCCTGAAGCACTCACCGCCATACCATCAACCGTGGCGAATCGACAGTCTAACATACTGCCCCTAACCGAGTCCAGATTAGCCGATAACCTAACAAAAATAACCGATGACTGAAGCAACAACAATTCCACCGAGTACGATGCCTCGAATCGCACCGGATATTTACTATCAGGTGGCGATGTATGAGCCAGAATCTCATCTGTTTGACGTGATGTTAAAGGTCCGGGGATGGCGCGCATCGGTCCTGGATTTGAAAATGCCCGTATGGACTCCCGGTTCCTATTTAGTGCGGGAGTATGCCAAACATCTCCAGGAATTCTCCGCTGAAGACGCCAACGAAATCGCCCTACCTTGGCGCAAACTCAGCAAAAATCACTGGCAAATCGAAACCCCCGAACTCTCAGAAATTATCGTTCGCTATCGCATCTATGCCCATGAACTCTCGGTGCGAACTAATCACCTAGATAGCACTCATGGCTATTTTAACGGTGCTGCCCTATTCTTTTATATCCCAGGCTTTGAAAAAAGCCCGATTTCCATTCAAATTATCCCCCCGAAACCGGAATGGCGAGTCACCACTTCACTCCCCTCCAAGTCTGGACGTCCCCACACCTTTACCGCCCCGGATTTCGATACCTTGGTGGATAGCCCCTTTGAAATTGGCACGCACCAATCCTATTATTTTGAAGTCGAACATAAACCCCATGAATTAGCCATTTGGGGCCAGGGAAATCTCCAAGCTGAACGGCTGATTTCTGATATTGAAAAAATCATCGAAACCGAAAGTCGGCTATTTGGGGGTTTACCTTACGATCGCTATTTATTTATCCTCCATCTCTCTTCCCAAGGCTATGGTGGATTGGAACATAAAAATAGCTGTTCTTTAAACTATCCCCGCTTTGGCTTTAGAAATACTGAAAAATACAACCGCTTCATCCAATTAGTCGCCCACGAGTTCTTCCACTTGTGGAATGTCAAACGCATTCGTCCCAAACCCTTGGAAGTGTTTAACTATGAAGGGGAAACCTACATAAATTCTCTCTGGTTTTGTGAAGGAACCACCAGTTATTATGATATTTTGCTGCCATTGTGGGCGGGAATTTATGATGCGAAAGTCGCCTTACAAGGGTTAAGTAAAGATATTACTCGGTTGCAAACGCTTCCGGGACGACGTTATCAACCCCTGAGTGAATCCAGTTGGGATGCTTGGATTAAACTGTATCGCCGGGATGCGAATAGCGATAATTCCCAAATTTCCTATTATTTGAAAGGAGAATTAGTCTCCCTGTTGTTGGATTTGCGGATTCGGGCAAACTCAGGCAACGCGCGATCGCTGGATCAGGTGATGCAGCAAATGTGGCAACGGTTTGGTCCCGAAGAAATTGGCTTCACCGACGAGGAACTCAAAGAAATTATCGAATCCGTTGCAGAAGAAGATTTAACCGACTTCTTTAACGACTACATCCACGGAACTGCTGAATTACCTCTGGATGAATATCTGCAACCCTTTGGGTTAAAAGTGCAACCTGTTGAAAATAATGATGCAGCACCGTTTTTGGGCTTGACAGTTAAGACAGAAAATGGTAAAGCGGTGATTAAATTTGTAGAAATGGGCTCACCGGCACAACGGGCGGGAATCGATGCCGAGGATGAGTTACTGGCGATCGATGGAATGCGCGTTACTGCCGAAGATTTGGGCGATCGCCTGAAAGACTATCAAACCGGGTCCAAAATCCAAATTACTGTCTTCCATCAAGAACAATTACGAACCGTTGAGGCAGTGCTCACCCAACCCCGTCCTACGACTTACAATATCGTCCCCATTCAGAATCCCACCGCGACTCAACAGAATAATCTCAAAGGTTGGTTAGGGACTTCGGTGACGCAACTGAAAGGGTAAATTGGCGAAGAGGAGATAACGCCTGAAGGCGTTACTACGAACAAGAGGCGCAAGTTTTCTGTTTTTGTTCGTAGTGACGCCTTCAGGCGTCTCTTCCGGCACCCCATTTCCTAAGATAACCTTACGTTAGAGGGCGAACCCGGCGATCGCATGATAAGGTTTTGCCACAACTTCCCATCGTTTGAGGAAACAACAATGGTAATGCAACCCCCACCTCCACCTTCCATCACCCCGCGTCAGATGAACCTGTTACGAGTTGTCACAGCAATGGCATGGGCGGATGGTGAACTCGCAGCAGAAGAAGTCGATATCATGCTCGATCGCTTTAGTCGGTTATTTTCCGTCAGTCCCCAACAACAAGACAAACTCAAAGAAGAACTGCGGGACTACATGATGCAAAACATCCCCCTTGAAGAATTAATCCCTAAACTCGCCACCCAACCGGAACGGGAACTGGTTCTGCAACTCGGCTATGAAGTCATCGCTTCCAGTGCTCGCACTCCCGATGAACCTAATATTAATGCTGACGAAGCTGAAGCCTACAAAAAACTCGTGTCCCTCCTGAATTTGCCCGAGGATGTCATTCCGCGCATCGAAGCCGAAGCTGAAAAAAGTTTACAAAATGAGGAAGGAGTTATCGAGAACCTTGCATCTCATCTTCAAGCCTTTTTGAATCAATAATAAGTAGCAACAACCGCTGGGGGTTAAAACCCCCAGCTAATAGCTAAAGTCGGTTAAAACCGACTGCTCATCATTATCCCGTGGTGTTTTGAGTCAGACAACCGCTGGGGGTTAAAACCCCCAGCTAATAGCTAAAGTCGGTTAAAACCGACTGCTCATCATTATCCCGTGGTATTTTGAGTCAGTTTTAATCCGGGCCTTGCCACTCATACAAAATTTGGGTTCCAACCGACAACTAAAAATCTTATCCGATGGTGTTTGCAGTCGGTTTTAACCGACTTTAGCTATTAGGCGGGGGTTTTAACCCCCGCCGGTTGTCTTGATTATGCGCTCATTTCTAGCATTCGTTGAATCGGGCGCAAGGCTGCCATGCGCGTGTCCTCCGGTAAGGTAATCTCCGGGGCACGATTTTTCATTGCTAGATATAATTTCTCTAACGTATTCAGCCTCATGTGAGGGCATTCATTACAAGCACAACTATTCATCGGTGGCGCAGGAATAAACAGTTTATCTGGCGCTTGTTTTTGCATTTGATGAATGATTCCCGGTTCCGTGGCCACAATAAACACGCTGCTGTCACTATTTTGAACATAATTTAACAACGCACTGGTTGAACCCACATAATTAGCATGGCGCAACACCGGGGGTTCACACTCGGGATGAGCAATGATTTCCGCTGCGGGATGTTGAATTTTGAGCTGAACAATTTTCTTTTCAGAAAAGGTTTCATGCACCATGCAACTGCCTTGCCAAAGGACCATATCCCGGCCCGTTTGCTCCATCACATACCGGCCTAAATTGCGGTCGGGGGCAAAAATAATCGGCTGATTTTCGGGAATTTGGAGCACCAGTTTGACGGCATTAGAACTGGTGCAAATAATGTCGCTCATGGCTTTAATCGCCGCCGAGCAGTTAATGTAAGAGATGACTATATGATCCGGATGAGCGGCTTTAAATTCCCCAAAGGCATCGGGAGGACAACTATCAGCGAGGGAACAACCGGCATCCAAATCTGGCAGCAACACCAGTTTATTGGGATTGAGGATTTTGGCCGTTTCTGCCATGAAGTGAACTCCGGCAAAGACGATGACATCGGCGTTGGTATTAGCGGCTTTGCGCGCTAGTTCCAGGGAGTCACCGATATAGTCTGCAATATCCTGAATGTCCGGTTCTTGGTAGTAGTGGGCGAGAATCACGGCATTGAGTTCCTGCTTGAGGTCTTCAATGGCGGCAAATAAATCGTCTGGAATCGCGGAGGTTTGGGCAGAATTGGGCGGGGATAAAGTAGCAGTAAACACAGTTTTCAGGGGGTGAACTTGCCGTTCTTTAGGGTGTTATTCCTAATTATAGTATTTTTTACCAAAAAGAGGAACAAGGGCCTAGAGCAACAACCGGCGGGGGATAAATCCCCCGCCTCATAGCTAAAGTCGGTTAAAACCGACTAAATAGATCAGGCGATCGGACTTTCTATGGGGTGAAAAAAGCCTGAAAACACCACCAGGCAAGATTTTCAGTCGGTTTCAACCGACTTGAGCTGTTAGGCGGGGGATTTATCCCCCGCCGGTTGTTGTTGGAGTTTCCTCGCATTCAGGCGCTTGATTGCCTATCCTAGATAAAGAGCAGCGAGAGAAACAGGGATGTTCGGACACAATTATCAGAAAAGTCAGATTAAAATTGCCATTGTTGGAGATGTACATGAACAATGGGAGGCCGCCGATGGGGAAGCGCTAACCCAGCTAGGGGTTGATTTAGCGCTGTTTGTGGGGGATTTTGGCAATGAGTCGGTCCCGATTGTTCGGGCGATCGCCGCCTTGGACATTCCCAAAGCGGTGACGTTTGGAAACCATGACGCTTGGTTCACCGCGACGGACTGGGGTCGCAAAACCTGCCCTTACAATCGCCGGAGTGAGGATTGGGTCCAGTCCCAACTGGATATCCTCGGCGAGACTCATGTGGGGTATGGCAAGTTAGATTTTCCCCAGTTTGGACTCACGGTGGTGGGGTCCCGGCCCTTTAGCTGGGGAGGGTCGGAATGGAAATATGCAGATTTTTATAGCGATCGCTGCGATGTCAGCAGTTTTGTGGAGTCTACCGATCGCATTATGGCAGCCGTCAAACGCGCCAGCTTCGATACGATCATTTTTCTAGGACATAATGGACCTAAAGGCTTAGGCGATCGCCCAGAAGACCCCTGCGGCAAAGACTGGAAACCCCTAGGCGGCGACTTTGGAGACCCCGATTTTGCCGATGCGATCGCCCAAACCCGCAAAATGGGCAAAACCATCCCCCTAGTCACCTTCGGACATATGCACCACCGCCTCCGCCACACGAAAACCGAGTTGCGGAAATCCCTGCATACCACCAGCGATGGCACCGTTTACCTGAATGCGGCCCGCGTCCCCCGGATTGTCCCCACAGAAAAGGGGCAATTACGCAATTTCTCCCTTGTTGAATTACAAGGGAACACCGTAACTCGCGCCTCCCTGGTTTGGGTAGATCAAAATTTTGCCATCGCCTCCGAAGAGGTGCTGTATCAACAACACCCAGAATCGGTTGCCACCCTTGCCTAGAGGCGATCGGATTTTTTCCCAAATTGACTCTTTCAATTCCAGACAACTCGGGGTAAGATAAAACAGAGCCGCACTGGAGAGGTGGCAGAGTGGTCGATTGCGTCTGACTTGAAATCAGATGAATCCGCAAGGGTTCCGGGAGTTCGAATCTCCCCCTCTCCGTTGATTAATCCTCAAGAGAAGCCCACACCGTAAACGCTGGGGCTACAGGAACAAAGCCCGCCTACGCGGGCTAAAGAGAAACTAAACTTTTAAGCGCTGGACTTAGGATCAGTCGTTCTTCTTCGTTCTTAGTAACGACTTCAGTCGTTAATCCCCCATCCAAATCAAACTCTACTGCTTCCCTTAACATTCCTCACCAGTTGGGGTCAATTTTGCCCTACCATAAAAAGAGTAAAATCATAAAAAAACCCGATGACTGATAACCGGATCAGGGCTTATATCCAACTCATTCAAAAATTATTAGATTGTCCCGAAGGAGAAGAAGTCGAGATTCTCCGACAGAATGAAGATTTAGTTGATGCTCAATTTATCTACATTTTAGAACAAGCAGCCGCCCGAGCAGAAAAAGAAGGGGAAGAAGACGCGGCTAGTTTTTTAGGGGATTTAGCCCAACAGTTACAACTCGCCTTTGGACAAGCGACAGAAATGATGAACCCCGATCGCAGCGATCGGACCCAAGCTTATATTCAACTCATTGAAGGAATCTTAGCCTGTGAACGTGGGGAAGATGTCGCCCTACTTTTAGATAATAATTCTGATTTAGTAGACCGAGGATTTGTACAAGTTTTGGCCCAAATTGCTCAAATGCTAACCGAAAATGGAAAACCTGATTCCGCTGCATTTCTAATCAATATGGCAACGGAAATCTCCGCCGTCATCGAGGAAGGTTAACATCATTCAACGGTCAAAGGCTGTAAGGAGTACGAGCATCTTGCTCGCTTTTTTAACAATAGCGAGCAAGATGCTCGCACTCCCAAGAATGTGCGCGAATAACTGTAGAAATTGTATTAAGAGTATTAAGAGGCGATCGCTCGCACCCTGCCACCCCTAGCCCCAAACCGTTACAAAAATTTATTAAACCCCTCACCCTTTCATGATAAATTATTAAAATCGGAGTAGGTGTGGACATATAGGCTCATGCGTTGTTTAAACTGTCATGCCGACGGCATCCCGTCAACCCATCAATATTGCCCCAAATGCGGCGCTCACTTCCCCGCACTCCAGCAAAACCTCCTCCCGGAAAAGACCCGCTTAAAAGCCGACACCTACGAAATCGAATATGCCCTAGGACGCGGTGGATTTGGCATCACCTATCTCGCGCATCATATTGGCTTAGAACAACCCGTCGCCATCAAAGAATACTATCCCCAAGAACTCGCCCATCGCCACAGCAACAATGGGGGATTAACCGTCCCCCAAAACAAAACAGAAATGTATCAGCGTTGGTTAACGCGATTTTTGCGAGAAGGGCAGATTTTAGCCAAACTGAATCATCCCAGTTTAGTGCGAGTGCAAGACTTATTTCAAGAAAGAAACACCGCCTATTTGGTGATGGAACTGTTATCGGGAAAAACCCTAGGGCAAGAGTTGGACGAGCAGCCCGGGAAAAAATTAGACCCGCAACGAGTTAGGGAAATCATGACCGCTTTAGTGAGTGCCTTAGTGGTAACTCATCAATCTGGAGTCTATCATCTCGACCTCAAACCGGACAATATTCTCCTAACCCCAGAAGGGCGAATCGTCTTAATCGATTTTGGGGCAGCTAAACAAGAAAGCGCCGCGATCGGGCCCACCCGGAGTACCCGAGCATTTACACCGGATTATGCCCCACCGGAACTGATTGGCAACCAGGCGATCGGGCCAGAAAGCGATATTTTTGAACTGGGGATGCTCTTACATCAAATGCTTACCGGGACCCTACCGCCCCCTGCTTTGAGTCGCCTCATCGGAGAACCCTGGGAACCCCAATTAGAGGAACCCTGGCAGAGTTTAGTCGCTTCTGCCTTACCGCTACAGAAAAATCAGCGACCTAACCATATCAATGAGTGGTGGAAAACAGGGGCATCTCAGGTAAATAGCTCTCCAAATATTTCTGCTACAAAACACCCACTCCCCAAAAGTCAGCTTTCACCCTCAGTTTTAAAGCCCCAACCAACAAGTACATCAGGTACAGGCAAAGGCGCAGTAGATCTACGCGGCTATTTTATCTTGCCCGAGCTGCAAGCACAGGGCATGGTGCGGCGTTTTGGGCGTGGAACAATTAAAAATGTAATCCTGCTGAATCAGGAATTGGCGGTTGTCTGTGCCGGGGGTGGCGGGGCATTGTTTAATCTGAGTAGTGGGGAGACACTCTGGGAAATCGACTGCCCTACTACTGTTATAGACTCCTATGGTAATTCGAGTGCCGTGAGTCGGGACGGAAAACTGTTAGCTTTAGGGGGGGAACAAGCTATTTACCTCTGGGATTTAACGACGGGGCAATTCCTACGTCAACTTAAGGGAGATACTCATAAAGTGAAAAGCGTGGCCTTCAGTCCCGATGCCAAATTCCTCGCTTCTGGGAGTTCGGATAATACTGTGCGGCTCTGGGATACGGCTATGGGAAGAGAACTGCTTCAACTCTCTGGACATACCCGCTTGGTGTATAGCGTGGCCTTCAGTCCCGATGGTAAATTCCTCGCTTCTGGGAGTCATGATAAAACCGTGCGGCTGTGGGATCCGGCTACGGGAAGAGAACTGCTTCAACTCTGTGGACATACCTGCTCGGTATATAGCGTTGCTTTTAGTCCCGATGCCAAATTCCTCGCTTCTGGGAGTTCGGATAATACTGTGCGGCTGTGGGATCCGGCTACGGGAAGGGAACTGCATCAACTCTGTGGACATACCTCCTCAGTATATAGCGTGGCCTTCAGTCTCGATGGCAAATTCCTCGCTTCTGGGAGTGGAAATTATACCGTGCGGCTGTGGGATTCGGCTACGGGAAGGGACCTGCGCCAACTCTACGGACATAGCAGCCGGGTGAATAGCGTGGCCTTCAGTCCCGATAGCAAATTCCTGGTTTCTGGGAGTGGGGATAATACCGTGCGGCTGTGGGATCCGGCTACGGGAAGGGACCTGCGCCAACTCTCTGGACATACCGGCTGGGTGAATAGCGTAGCCTTCAGTCTTGATGGCAAATTCCTCGCTTCTGGGAATGGGGATTATACCGTGCGTTTGTGGGATACAGCTACGGGAAGGGAACTGCTCCAACTCTCTGGACATAAGGCCCGGGTGAATAGCGTGGCCTTCAGTCCTGATGGCAAATTCCTGGCTTCTGGGAGTTCGGATAATACTGTGCAGTTATGGGATACGGCTACGGGAAGGAAACTGCGCCAACTCTCTGGACATACCGGCTGGGTGAATAGTGTAGCCTTCAGTCTTGATGGCAAATTCCTCGCTTCTGGAAGTTCGGATAAGACCGTGCGGCTGTGGGATACGGCTACGGGAAGGGAACTGCGCCAACTCTGTGGAGATACCTACTCGGTGGAAAGCGTAGCCTTCAGTGTTGATGGCAAATTCCTCGCTTCTGGGAGTGGGGATTATACCGGGCGGCTGTGGGATACGGCTACGGGAAGGGTACTACGCCAATTCTATGGAGATATTAGCTTGATTAAAAATAGCTTGGCCTTTAGTCCCGATGGCAAATTCCTAGCTTCTGGGGGTTGTGGGAATACCGTACAGTTATGGGATACGGCTACGGGAAGGGGACTGCGCCAACTGAAGGGGCATACAAGCGAGGTGAATAGCGTCGCCTTTAGTCCCGATGGCAAATTCCTCGCTTCTGGAAGTTCGGATAATACTGTGCAGTTATGGGATACGGCTACGGGAAGGGAACTGCGCCAACTCTCTGGACATACCGGCTGGGTGAAGAGCGTAGCCTTCAGTGCCGATCGCAAATATCTCGCCTCCGCAGGTCGTGATGGTGTAGTGCGCTTGTGGGATCTTAGAGATCTCCAGAGTTAAAGAGAACCCGGAAAACTCATCCCATCACTGGCTTAAATTCAAACATCAGCCGGTGATGAAACAATAGATTTAATCTTCCTTCCCCTTCGTCAACAGGGTTACTTTCTCAACTAACTCTAACGGCAATTCCACCGTCTGGGCAATCTCTTCTAAACTGACCCCTTTCCGAATCAAGTGTTTGATCAACACAATCTGGCCTTGCTTCCACCCGTCAAACCAACCTTCAATCCAGCCTTCTGCAAAACATTCTTGATAGGAGCGATTGTCTTTCCAACTTCCTAGTTCAAACATGGGGGATATCTCCTTTTAACCTTAAATCTGGGATAAAACCCCCTCGATTCATTGCATGAGGACTTACACTTTACCCCTAAATGTAGAGGCGATTCGCGAATCGCTTCTACATTTATAAGGGGTTCTCAAAATAGGCGGAAGTCCTGTTAATGATGCAGGCATGACAACAGAGGGGTCATGGATTGGAGGGGGTCGAGTGGTTTATGTGACCCTACGGATTTCTCCCGGCATTGAGTGGGGTTAATTCTCCGGACTATTGCTATCTTCGGCAGCTTCCCGAACTAAATTTAGTGGCAATTCTAACGATTCAGCAATAGCTTCTAAACTTAAGCCATGACGCATTAAAGGTTTAACAGCCTTAATTCTGGCCTGCATCTGACCCTCTGCAACGCTTTCTTGATAGAAGCGATTGTCTTTCCAACTTCCTAGTTCTAACATAGCGGCTATCTCCTCTCGACTTTTGGTGGTTAGCTTGTAAATAATGATGGTTTCAATGAGTTCGATGAGGTCCCGTTGGTGGTTGGGATTGATGAGTTCGATCGCGGCTTGGGCGATTAGGCGTTTGGCTGTTTCTACCGCAGCCGTTTCCGGTTCTACGATTAGTTTAACAACTCCGAGACCTAATGTGCTTTCCCCTGCCGGTTCGAGTTCCTCCAGGTAGATGCGGGTGACCCGATCGCAGTTGAGCAGTTCTTGAAATTGTAACTGGTCTTTGGGCTCGATGCGCCGATTGGGGTAAATGATGACGACTTGCCAGGGATTTGCCGGTTTGTATTGCCGCAGGTAGATAAAGAGTTCCGCAAAAATCCGATAGTAAAGCTCATCATCGGGTTGAAATTGCACTTCGGTGAGGTAAAAGGGTCGGTTGGGTTCCTCATCGGTGGGCATGAATACCCCATCAATCCGAAAAGCCAATTGTTTGACTTCAATGGAGGTGAAATCATAAGCACTGGCTTCTTCAATCGGACGATGGAGTAATTCAAAGAAGATAGAGGGATATTTTTGGAATATGGTATAAAAAATTGTGTCGGTTCTCATCGGCAGTGAAACAAGGGTGGATTGGACATATAACGGCTTTTAAACTTAGGAATAACAGATATTGAAGGAGTGCGAGCATCTTGCTCGCTTTCTTCAAAAATAGCGAGCAAGATGCTCGCACTCCTCCAAGGTACGGTACAACTAGAGTACCCTCTAGGGTTGGGTTTTTGGGTTTAAATTTATTCTTGTTTATTTTATCATCATTATTTTTTAAAACCTATTAAATATTTTTATGTGCTAGTTAAACTTAGATTGAAAAGTTAGGAATTACCCGCAGCAACCGAGGGACCCTTTTGAGGGCAGGGTGTTGTACGTTAGACTGAGGTTATGGAGTCGGGAACACCTGTGGATTGGGGGGATTCAATCCCATTGACGATCGCTCGTAATTGAGAGGGTAAAACTTGTGAAACGTACTCAAATAATCGGCTGGGATTCATCAGGAAAATTCTCGGTAAATTTTGGGCTTAATCGCCGGTTTAGACGGTGGCATCACCGGGCGATCGCACCCCTGATTGCTGCAATGCTGGCAGTCGCATCGGGTGCAAATGTGGCGACTCTGGCGGCTGAAAGTTTGACCTTTCGTCTCGGTCCTTGGCAAGGCTCGATCGCCATTTCTGATTTAGAACAGTATGCCAGAACCGGCAAACTTCCCGGCAACCTCGCCCCCATAGGTCCCTTTTTACCTGCCGGATTGCAAGAGGTGTTGGCGCAACGGGTGGAAATTGACCCCGACATTGGCGATCGCGCCCTGGATCGCCTTATCAAATCTCCCCAAGGAAACCGCTTTGTTCGCGCTATTTTCTTACTCGTTCCTGATAGCACCATTGAGCAAATTAAAGATGCCATTAAACTCGTTGCCACCCAAGGCAATGGTTTGAGTTTATTAGGCATTTTAAAAGCCTTACCCGGGGATAATATTGTCTTTGATGCCACCTCCGCTATTGGCGTCGCATCTCGGCTGAATCTTCCCTATTTAGAAGGGCAAATTTTGCGATCGCGCTTAGAAAGTGACCTAGAACTCGAAACCGAACCCTTTTACTCTAGTTTCGACCCCGCCTTACCCGGTTCGCAAATGGTTTCTCAGCAAACCCTCACCTTTCGCGATCGCCAACGCAATCGAGAGATTACTGCTGAACTTTATTTTGGGACCAATCCTCAAGGACCTCTAGCCGTTCTTTCCCACGGATTAGGGTCCGATCGCTTCTTATTGAACTATTTATCTCAACATCTCGCCTCCCACGGCATCACCGTCGTTGCCATTGAACATCCTGACATTAATGAGGCATCGGTTGAAAATCTCCCGGTTACCTTAGATCCAACTAATTTAATCCCCGCTTCCGTCTTCTTAGAACTCCCCAAAGATATCAGTTTCGTGCTGGATGAACTCGCCGAAATGAATCGTCAACCGGGTTCTCTCACGGGGAAATTAAACACCCAAGAAACGGTAATTATTGGACATTCTTTAGGCGGATATGCAGCATTAGCGGTAGCGGGAGGCGAGTTAAATTTAAACGAGTTGCGAGACTTTTGTAGCGAGGGTCGTAAATTAGGCCGATCGCCTGCGGATTTATTGCAATGTTCCGCCACCGAATTACCGGGAAATCAAATCACCTTGCGCGATCGCAGGATTAAACAGGCAGTCGCCCTCAATCCCAATATTGGGAGTTTATTCGGGGAAAAAGGACTGAGTAAAATTGAAATTCCGATTCTGTTAGTGGCAGGGAGTGACGATGCTTGGGCCCCTGCGGTTACCCATCAATTGCGACCCTTTACCCAACTGGGAAACCCGAAATATCTCCTCACGGCGATCGGGGGGACTCATTTTAGCGTCACCGACCCCGACTATCCCAGTTTGTTAGAACGTCAAACCGCCTTACCCGATGACCCCACTCGGGAACAGACGGAAAACCTGCGGCAATTACTGCGCGGGGTCACCTTGGCATTTGTCAAACAGCAGACCCCGGAAGCGAGCACTTATGCCCCATTTTTAAGCGCTGCCTACGCCCAATCCCTGGGAACGGAAGAAACAGCCCTGCGCCTGAATGAAACCCTTCCCACGCGCTTGGCGCGGTGGTTGGCAACCAGTGAAGCGGCCCTCGGGCGGTTGGATTGAGGCATGGGTAAAGGCGATCGCATCTTCAACTCATGATGCGATCGCCCTTCTACGGATGCTGAACCTTCACAAACCGATTAAACTAGAGGTAATACCTTTCTAAAAGATTTTTGCGTACTATTCCTGAACCCAAAGAGTCGGTTTGGGTTCAGGAATGAAATTCCGGCAAGGATTCTCTAAGCGGGGGATAAAATTTCAGCCGGTTTCGAGATTATTTTTTGCAGTTATCATGAATTATGAATACATTTTTTGCCTTCATCGTTCCCCTAATTTTTGGCATTCTCGGTTATACCGTTAGCGCGGTTAAAGTCATTAATGAAGGAAACGAAGCCTTAGTCGAACGGTTGGGCCGATTTAATCGAAAATTGAGTCCCGGTCCTAATTTTGTGTTTCCTTATGTGGAAAGTATTGTAGTAGAAGATACCACTCGGGAACAGGTTTTAGATGTCCCCCCTCAAAATGCCATTACCAAAGATAACGTCGCCATTAAATTAGATGCGGTGGTCTATTGGAAAATTATGGATTTACAAAAAGCTTATTATGAAATTAATAATATTAATTTAGCGATTAAAAACCTGGTTTTAACGACTTTACGCTCTACCATTGGTCACATGGAATTAGAGCAAACTTTTTATTCCACTGAAGAAATTAATCGACGGGTGTTAAAAAGTTTAGATGAAGCTACGTTTAGTTGGGGAATTAAAGTGTTGCGAGTGGAAGTGCAAGACCTTGACCCGCCCAAAACGGTTTTAGAATCGATGGAAATGCAACGGGCTTCCGAGATTCGCAAACGGGCCACAATTGTTGATGCAGAAGCAACTGCGGAGTCTGTGCAACTGATTTTAGACTTGCTGCAACCGCAGATGACTACCACAGAAGTGATGAAATATTTACTGGCTAAACGCTATGTGGATGCAAATGAAAAATTGAGCGAAAGTCCTAACTCTAAGGTGATTTTCATGGATCCGAAGGCGTTAAATGATACCCTGTCGGAGCTAATTTATATGCCGGAAATCGGCCAACACCTGAATAACCTGAATAATCCTCCCCCAGGTGGAAATCCTCCCCCAAATCAGCCGGGAAAGGGCTCGAATCCCCCTTAAGTTTTGGGTCGATAAAGGGCATCGGCAACTCGACAAACGTCGTGCATTTCGGCCACGTCATGGATGCGGAGGATGTCGGTACTGCCGGTGGCGATCGCAGCACAACAAGCAGCGGCAGTTCCCCAGACGCGCTGTTTGGGGTCCGGTTGGTTGAGCAGATGTCCGATAAAACTTTTGCGGGAAGGGCCGACTAAGAGGGGACAGCCTAATGTTTGAAATTGGGACAGGTTTCTAATGAGGTCCAGATTTTGCTCATAGGTTTTAGCAAACCCAATCCCCGGATCGAGAATAATCTGATGGGGTTGAATCCCGGCAGCGGTTGCCTTCTGAATTTGAACGGTGAAAAATTCGGTGATGTCGCCGATTAAATCCTGATAATCGGTGAGTTTTTGCATGGTTTCGGGAGTGCCTCGACTATGCATGAGGATGAAGGGGACGCCTAATGCGGCGACGACGGAGAACATTTCGGGGTCCCCGGTTCCCCCGGTGACATCGTTGATGAGATCTGCACCCGCTTCTACGGCAGCTTTTGCGACAGGCGATCGCGAGGTATCGATGGAAATGGGACAGGTGGCAAAAGTGGGGTTTTTGCGGAGCGATCGCACTACCGGAACCACACGATTGAGTTCTTCTGTTAGGGAGACTTCTAAGGCCCCGGGTCTTGTGGACTGGCCCCCAATATCGAGGATATCGGCACCGGCGTTGATTAATGCCTTGGCATGAGTAACGGCTGTTTCAAGGGTGTTGAAGTCACCGCCATCACTAAAACTATCCGGGGTGACGTTAAGGACCGCCATCAAATAGGTGCGCTGACCCCAGATAAACGGGCGATCGCGAATTGTCAGCGGCAAGGGTTGATGATTCATCCGGGATTAAGGACTTTTGAGAGTTAGGGATTGACTATGAATGGGGGATAACGACTGAAGTCGTTACTACGAACATGAGAAACGACTGAAGTCGTTACTACGAACATGAGAAACGACTGAAGTCGTTACTACGAACATTAGAAACGACTGAAGTCGTTACTACGAACATGAGAAACGACTGAAGTCGTTACTACGAACATTAGAAACGACTGATAACTACCAACATTAGAAATGACTGATACGCAATTTGGTTTTTAAAATTTTTCTCTTTAGCCCGCACAGGCGGGCTTCGTTCGTGTAGCCCCACCCTTCTAGGGTGCGGGCTTCTTGATTTTAGCCCGCCTGCTTAGAATGGATTCCGGTTCGCAAATGAACCGTTATCCGTTCCACCTAAGCGCGATAATTGACAATTTTGCCCCAGCTTTCCGGGGTGAGACTGGCCCCACCGACCAACACCCCATCAATTTCTGGCTTTGCCATCAATTCATCGATATTGTCCGGTTTGACCGATCCGCCATACTGAATCGTGATATCTTTATTGTCCAATTTCGAGCGAATCAAACCGATGACGCGGTTTGCTTCGTCGGATTCACAGGTTTCCCCGGTCCCGATCGCCCAAATCGGTTCGTAGGCAATCACCAACTGGGTTTGGTCGATATCTACCAGGTCTTTTTCCAGTTGACCTAAAATGTGAGATTCCGTCTCCTTAGCGGCGCGTTGTTCCTTCGTTTCACCCACACAGAGGATGGGAATCAGTCCATATTTCTGGGCTGCTTTCAGGCGCAGGTTGACCGTTTCATCGGTTTCCCCAAAATATTGACGGCGTTCGCTATGCCCGATAATCACATAGCGCACGCCGATTTCCGTCAGCATCGGGCCAGAAATTTCACCTGTATAGGCACCGGCTTCTTCCCAATGAATATTTTGGGCACCGAGGCGAATACGACTCCCGTGCAAATTCTTGGACAGAGCACTTAAAGCAGTGAATGGCACGCACAGAACCACTTCCCGATTCTCCGGGGCGTCCTCTGCGTTGGGTTTGAACCCCTCTAAAAACTCCAGGGCTTCTGCCTGGGTTTTGTACATTTTCCAATTACCGGCCAGAATGATTTTTCGCACGGTTAACTCAGTCAGATACAGAATTCGACAAAATACTGACTATGAGTGTAAAGCGAATTGGGATCGTTTCACGCCAATTTTGCTAAAAAGTCGCAAAAACTCTGCGGGGGGCCGTCGGCTGTTTAGGGCCTCCCGGGTGATTCCCCACTCTGGGTCTGGAGTTTTCTGTTAATAATCCTGGATGATCCATATTAATTTTAATGAAGAGAGGGTGGAAGTGGTCACTACAAAAACCGGGGAGAACCGCTGAAGTCATTTCTCTGAAATTGGAAAACTCATGGAGTCGTCCTTCCCGGTTATCCCTCTTTTGTGGTAACGACTTCAGTCGTTCTGCGGTCCTCAAAAGTGAAGGAGTATGACCCAAGCTAAACCCTACTTTCACAGGAAGCTAGGGATCTTAAGTCCTGATTCAAATTGATAAAAGGCTATAGAAATTGTTATGGTTCGGGGATGATTTGCGGGGGCAATCTGTAGCCGAAACCGCCTTTTTAACTATAAAATTAAGGGACTCTCCTACCGCCCTGAAGGGGATAGCGGTTTTCAATATGGTTCAAGCTACGATCTCATATACCATAGGCTTTATCAAACAAGAAGCGCGTCAACTCGTCAAAAAAGGCATTCTTAGCCGTCAGCAACCGATTTATACCCTTTGCAAGTACATTCCGGCTCGCGAATGGGGAAACATCGAGCTAGAGTTAGAACACAATGACTTTTTGCTGCGCGATCGCATTTGTGATTTGTTAGGTCGGGAAGATTGGTTCGACGACTAACATTAAATTAGGTCCACCCTCACCGTTGTGGTTTGATTTGCTTTCTTAGCATGAACCCCACCGCCTGGGTACATCCTGGGTGGGGTTTCTGTTCTGCCATCAGAACGGCGATCGCCTGCTTGAAATGCAAAAAGCTTCTGATTCCAGAAGCTTTCTATCACCCATTCTCACTTATAACCGATAATAAATCCCTGTAGGCAGGCCATGAGCGACCCCTCCAGGTCAAATTGGAGGGATAAAGCTAGACTTTTCTAGGCGAGTCCCGCTGCTTCCCGCGCAGCCTGTGCCTCATCGGGATGAATGTTCAGACGAGTGAGATTGATCCGCCCTTTGTTATCAATATCGCGCACTTTAATCACGACTTGATCACCCACGGCGAGTTCATCTTCTACCTTGCCGACTCGATAATCCGCAATTTGAGAAATATGAACCATCCCTTCTTTTCCAGGGAGGAATTCCACAAACGCACCAATCGGAATAATCCGCGTAACGGTCCCCAGATAAACATCTCCCGCTGATAACTTGCGGGTCATGTTTTGGATAATCGTTACCGCACGCTGTGCCTTTTCACTTTCGATCGCCGAAACTGTGACGGTTCCATCATCCTGGATATCGATCTTGGCCCCGGTTTCCTCGGTAATGCTCTTGATCATCTTACCGCCCGGTCCAATCACCATGCCAATGAATTCCGGATCAATCTTGATCGTCAACAGGCGTGGCGCGTAGGGTGAGAGTTCGTCACGAGGCGTATCAATCGTCTCTAGCATTTTTTCCAGGATATGCAGTCGCGCGGGTTTCGCTTGCTGAATCGCCAGGGCGATCGTCTCCATCGACAACCCAGAGATTTTCATATCCATCTGCAAAGCCGTGATCCCCGTGTCGGTTCCGGCTACCTTGAAGTCCATATCTCCTAGGAAATCTTCGATCCCTTGGATATCGGTCAAAATCCGAACTTCATCCCCTTCTTTGATTAAACCCATTGCTGCACCGGAAACGGGTTTTTTGATGGGGACACCGGCATCCATGAGACCCAAAGTCGAACCGCACACCGAACCCATCGAGGTAGAACCGTTGGACGAGAGGACCTCAGAGACGACGCGAATCACATAGGGGAATTTGTCATAATCCGGTAACACCGGCAATAAGGCGCGTTCTGCTAAAGCGCCATGACCAATTTCCCGGCGTCCAGGCGATCGCATCGGTCGAGTCTCTCCCACGGAAAATGGCGGGAAGTTGTAATGGTGCAGATACCGCTTTTCATCTTCGGGATGCAAGTCATCGGCTAAATCTTGGGCATCTCCTGGCGTTCCCAAGGTGACCAACGATAACACCTGAGTTAATCCTCGGTTGAATAACGCGCTACCATGAACCCGTTGGGGCAACAGTCCGACGCGACAAGAAACGGGCCGTACTTCGTCGAGTTTACGACCATCGACGCGCACCCCATCTTCGACAATCTGCCGCCGCATCAGTTTCTTGGTCACTTCTTTAAAGACTTTCCCCACCGCTTTGCTATCAGAAGTTGCCGCAACCCTCACAGGTTCTTCCTCGGGCATCTGAGCAATTTGTCCTTGAATGGTGTCTTTAATCTCATCTAAGCGCGTATCCCGGAGGTTTTTGTCTAAATGCTGAGACAAAATCTCTTTAATCCCTTCCGTCGTCCGTTCCTGAATGAACGTTTCCAGGGTTTGATCCATCTCAGGCGGTGGTTCAATCACCTGCTCAATTCCTAATTCTTCCATGATTTCCCGCTGCGCTTGAATCAAGTCGCAGGTGGCTTCATAGCCGAAATCAATGGCTTCGATGATATCCTGTTCTGGAAGCTGATTTGCACCGGCTTCCACCATGATCACCCCATCGGGACTCCCGGCTACGACGAGATCCAAATCTCCCGAGGTGATTTCTTTATAGGTGGGATTAATGATAAAATCATCGCCCACCAAACCGACGCGCACGGCTGCCAT
This sequence comes from Laspinema palackyanum D2c, assembly GCF_025370875.1. NCBI lineage: Bacteria > Bacillati > Cyanobacteriota > Cyanophyceae > Oscillatoriales > Laspinemataceae > Laspinema > Laspinema palackyanum. The sequence continues at coordinate 39,784 of NZ_JAMXFD010000014.1, read as the reverse complement.
TGGACCATAGAAGGGAATTCCGGCTAACTGCACGGCCACTGAAGCACCCGTCACCGCTAATACATCCGGGGGTACTTGGGGGTCCATTGACCAGGTTGTAGCGACAATTTGAATATCATCCCGAATCCACTGGGGAATCAAAGGCCGCAACGGACGGTCAATCAATCGACAGGTTAGGGTGACCTTTTCCGGTGGTCTTCCTTCACGTCTTAAGAAGCCCCCGGGAATTTTTCCCCCTGCATAGAGGCGTTCTTCGTAATCGACCAACAAGGGGAGAAAATCAATCCCCTCTCTGCCCTGAGAACGGGTCGCTGTCACGAATACAGCCGTATCTCCCGACTGAATCAATACCGCACCACCTGCCTGGGGTGCAAACAACCCAATAGTGAGTCGAATATCCCGTCCATCAAAGGATATTGACTTTTCAATTTCTTTCATGCAGTCCTTTTTCCTTCTAATTCGCTCTCTTTTCTTTTCTGTGGCAATCGTAACACTTCTAAAGTGCGATCGCGTCAGACACAATCAGGGGTTCGGATTGATCCGCCAACAGCAATCTCTTCGCCACTTTCCCTGATGATGTCGCCCGGTATGAGCGCAGCGGTTTTGGCTTGAGTGCTTCTCTCCTACTTTGGGTCCGCCGCCCCTGCTTGTTGGATGCTTTCTTTGGGTACTCGTCCCCTTGAGCAAGCCTTTTGATCCATTTTAGCCCACGATCGCAGCTTTAAAACCCAGACATCCTCCCGGGAATCCCCTAAAATCTTCACCGAATCCGACTAAATTTTTCACGCCTAACTGCACCTCCAGTCCCCTCCCCTTGGCAAGGGGAGGGTTAGGGTGGGGTCCTCTTGGTCCTCTTGACAAGGCGATCGCCCCCAGTCCCAAGGCCGATCGCCTCCTGCCGTTCCCACCTGAAGCGGTTCTCCGGATTCACCCTGGTTGACCCCCATCCCTGACCGATTCCTGACCCGAGGGGCGATCGACCTAAATCCGATGTTTGGGTTGCGCGAAAAATGTTAAATTGAGTCCAGTCTCCTTCCAGGGCATTGAAATTTAGGCGGAAAAGTACAACTTGTTCTATGTAATCGTCCGGGTCCAACTATTATCAATTCCCTCTTTTTCAACCTAAAATTTAACGCAAACGTTTTAAACCAACCCATTTTACAATAACTAATCAATCAGAGGATTTTTCACGCGCATGGCAATTTTACATGGCAGTTGGATTCAATCAGGGGATTCAACGGAAGGCAAATCAGTCGGTGAATATTTACTAATTTGGGGAGAAACTTGGCGGCGCTTGATACCCGATGAAATGGCAAATTTGGAAAAGGCACTCGCCCATCCTTTAGCCATGAATTCCCTAGAATTAATCGAATTTATTAACAGATTAACTGCACAAAATCGGTTGTCCTGGGAATTACCCGACTGGGCGAACCCGACTCCGGCAAAAAGCAAAAAACAAAAGAAGACCGACAAAAAACTAGAAATTGCACCTTGGCAGAAGGTGGCGATCGCCCTACCAACGGATCTCAGTTCCACTCAGGGTCCCATTCCCCTCCATTCTGGGAGTCAACCCTCAGAAGAAGAGGTGGCATTATATCCGTGGCAAGTTGAGGGACTCTGCCTCAACCCCGCAGATGCGATCGCCTTTTTATCCGCCCTCCCCTTGGGAACCCTCGACCCTGCGGACAATTTTATTGGGTCTGACTTGCGTTTTTGGTCCCACATTGCCCGGTGGAGTTTGGACCTCCAGGCGCGATGTAAGTTTCTTCCCCAAATCCAACGCCCTCTCACCGGGGGGGCGATCGCCCATTGGCAACCCCTCTTGGATAGCGACACCGATCGCAAACGCCTCAACCGCTTCACCAAACAGATGCCAGTCGCCTGCCGGACCTACCAACTCGGGGACCCTGAAGCATTGGCGGTCCAATTCCCTTTAGAACCGCAGGAGTTGTTACAAGGATTTCTCTCTCAGGCCCTAGATATTCGTATCCGCAAGGCGAGTGGGGAGGATTCGATACCAAATTTGGTCTCGCCGGTGAAAGAATGGCTGCAAGGGTTAGTTTCTGAGGCGGGGATGATTTCCGGGGAACCGGATGCGATCGCCAAAATCGAATCGGCGATCGCCTCCTGGACTGCCCCAGTGGCCCCCCATCTCGCCGGACAGCAACCCTTTCGCGCCGCTTTTGAACTCGTCCCGCCAGAATACGGCGATAATCGTTGGACGTTGCAATATTTCTTGCAATCTGTGGATGATGCTTACTGTTTAGTTGATGCAAAAACTATCTGGAATAATCCAGTGGAACAGTTTGTATATCAAGGTCGCACCATTGAACAACCCCAGGAAACGTTATTGCGGGGATTAGGATTAGCTTCTCGCCTATTTCCTCCCTTGGAAACCAGTTTAGATACTCAATGTCCTCAATCCTGTGCGATCGCGCCACTACAAGCCTATCACTTTATTAAATCCGTCACTTGGCGCTTTGAAGATAGTGGATTAGGGGTCATTTTACCCGACAGTTTGTCTCCTCGGGACGGATGGGCGACTCGCTTAGGATTATCCGTTCGCGCCGATAGTCCAACTCGTCCCCAAGGGGGATTAGGATTACAAAATCTCCTGAATTTCAAGTGGGAATTAACCATTGGCGGCCAAACGATTTCCAAGAAAGAATTTGACCGTTTAATCGCCCTCAATTCTCCTTTAGTTGAAATTAATGGAGAATGGGTGGAACTGCGGGACCAGGATATTCGCGCTGCCACGGACTTCTTTAAATCCCGTAAAAATCAGATGTCTTTGACCTTAGAAGATGCCTTAAGATTGGCAACGGGAGATACCCAGGTCATGGAAAAACTGCCGGTGGTTAAATTTGAAGCCGGGGGACATTTGGAAGAATTACTCAATACCATCACCAACAAGCGAACTTTAGAAGATTTAGAAGTTTCTGCCAACTTCAAAGGCGAACTGCGACCCTATCAATTACGCGGGGTCAGTTGGCTGGCTTTCTTGCAAAAATGGGGATTAGGCGCTTGTTTAGCCGATGATATGGGATTGGGTAAATCCATTGAAACCATTGCATTCTTGCTGTATTTGCAGGACCAGAAAGAATTAAATAATCCCGTTTTATTAGTTTGTCCCACCTCAGTTTTAGGCAACTGGGAACGAGAGGTTAAAAAATTTGGACCCAAACTCAAAGTGATGGTTCATCATGGCGACAAACGGGCTAAAGGGAAAGCCTTTGCCAAAGCCCTGGAAGGGAAAAATTTAGCCATTACCAGTTATCCCTTGGTTTATCGGGATGAAAAAGAATTGCGGAGTATTCCCTGGGATGGCATCATTTTAGATGAAGCGCAAAATATTAAGAATCCCCAGGCGAAACAGTCGAAAGCGGTCCGAGATTTGATTGATGAAGAAACCCAACCGTTTCGGATTGCTTTAACCGGAACTCCGGTAGAAAACCGACTGCAAGAACTGTGGTCAATTATGGACTTTTTGAATCCGGGTTATTTGGGGGCCCGACAATTTTTCCAACGACGATTTGCTACACCCATTGAGAAATATGGGGATACAGATTCTTTGGAGGCATTGCGATCGCTGGTTCGTCCTTTTGTCCTGCGTCGCCTCAAAAGTGATAAAACCATCATTCAAGATTTGCCCGAAAAACAGGAGAATCCGGTCTTTTGTGGACTATCTGCGGAACAGGCAAAATTGTATCAAGAAACCGTGGATAGTACCTTGGCGGACATTGATGCAGCCGAAGGGATTCAACGGCATGGTTTGATTTTGGCATTGCTGGTTAAATTAAAGCAAATTTGCAATCATCCGGCGCAGTTTTTAAAAGAAAAGACTCTCAAGCAACCGTTGCGATCGGGTAAATTGGTGCGCTTAGAGGAAATGTTAGAAGAGATGCTGGCAGAAGGCGATCGGGGGTTAATCTTCACCCAATTTGCGGAATGGGGGAAACTCCTGCAACCCTATCTCTCCCAAAAATTAGGCCGAGAAGTTCTCTTTTTATATGGCGGAACCCGCAAAAATCAACGGGAGGAAATGGTCGATCGCTTCCAACAAGACCCCCAAGGACCACCGATTATGATACTATCCATCAAAGCCGGTGGGGTGGGTTTGAATTTAACCCGCGCCAATCATGTATTCCATTATGACCGCTGGTGGAATCCTGCCGTAGAAAATCAAGCCACGGACCGCGTGTTTAGAATTGGACAAACCCAAAATGTGCAAGTGCATAAATTCATCAGTACCGGCACATTAGAGGAAAAAATTCACGATTTAATTGAAAGTAAGAAAGAGTTAGCCGAACAAGTCGTAGGCGCAGGTGAACAATGGTTAGCCGACTTAGATAGCGATAATTTACGGAACTTACTCATCCTCGATCGCAATGCCGTCATTGATGAAGATGACTTATAACAAGGACAAATGACAAATGACAAATGACCCAGGACCAATGACCCAGGATAAAGAATGGTGGACGCAACAATGGCTAGACTTGCTGAATTCCTATCGTTTTAAAAAGCGGTTAGAACGGGCAAGGGTTTATGCTAGAGAGGGAAATGTTTTAAGTATTGACTTTGAAGAACAAAAAGTATTAGCCAAAGTCCAAGGAACCGACCCGGAACCGTACAAAGTTTCTCTCTGGTTAGATCCGTTAACTGATGAAGATTGGACTTATGTCATTCAAACAATGGCAGAAAGGGCAATTTTTTCCGCAAAACTGCTTTCGGGGGAAATGCCACAAAACATCGAAGAAGTGTTTGCTGCCAATGGGGTGAGATTGTTTCCATTTACCCTAGAACAAGTCAATTCTCGCTGTAGTTGTCCGGATAAAGCCAATCCCTGCAAACATATTGCAGCGGTGTATTACTTGTTAGGCGATCGCTTTAGTGATGACCCGTTTGTATTGTTTCAATTACGGGGAAGAACTCAAGCCCAAATTCTCGCTACTTTACGGCAGATCCGGGGGACGGATACGAATGCAGAACCAGCGGACTCTAAAGTAAAAGAGTCTAAATCAAAACTGCATAAATCTCCTCTAAAAGTAGAGAAATTTTGGCAGTATGACGACCAGTTAGAATCCGGATTAGTGGTAATTGCCCCTGCGCCCAGTAGTGAAACGGTGTTAGATGTTTTAGGACCGATTCCCATTAAACCGGCAGCAACAGGACAAGCGGTGATGCAGTCATTAACCAGCATTTATCAAACCGTCAGTCAGCAGGCAATTTTATCAGCATTAAGTCGCGACGGATGAATAGAATTGTCGCTTTTATACAGCCCTAACCCCTGAAGGGGTTACTACAAACGTTCGTAGTGACTCCTTCAGGAGTCATCTTGATTTAACCCCTGAAGGGGTTACTACAAACGTTTGTAAATTCTACTGTAAAAATGCTACCGGATCCTAACTGGCTTTCTACGGAAAGATTAGCTTGATGTTTTTGCCCGATCGCCTGTACAATAGCTAAACCCAATCCCGTCCCCCCAGTTTTACGGCTGCGATCGCTATCTACACGGTAGAAGCGTTCAAAAATTCGGGTTTGTTCCTGGGGTGCAATGCCAATTCCGGTATCTTTTACGGTAATCACTGCAAGGCGATCGCGTCGCGTTAACTCAATCACAACATCCCCGCCACTGGGGGTATATTGAATCGCATTGGCAATTAAATTCGACACCAACCGATAAAGCTGGGATTCATGTCCTAAAACATAAATTTCTGCCTCGGGAATATGACTCACTAGATGCAATTCTGCGATGATGGCTAACTCTAAAAATTCTTCAGTTAAATCACTGATTAAATCATTTAAACAGCAAGGTTTAAAAGGGATTGGGGATGAATTTTGCTCCAAACTGGTTAATAAAAGTAAATCAGAAATTAAATGACTCAACCGCCGTCCCTGCCTCTCCACGGTTTGCAGCATCAGGGGAATTTCCGGCTGATTTGAGGGGGGTAATCGTAAAATTGCCTCAACTGTTGCTAACAGACTCGCCAGAGGCGATCGCAATTCGTGGGCAGCATTTGCCGTAAACTGTTGCTGTTGCTGATACGATTGATAAATCGGCTGCATGGCTAATCCTGATAGCCACCAACTGGAAATCATCACTAACCCTAATGCAATGGAAAACCCTATCCCTAAAATCCATTGCATCCCCTGCACTTCCCCATCAAATGCTTCTAAAGTTCGACCAATTTGTAAATATCCCCAAGAGTGATGAGAATGATGCAGGGAGGAAGACTCACTCGGATCATGATTGTGTAAAATAATTGTAAATTGGTGATAGCGAATTCCCTGGGGACTCTGAAACGTTTGCCAGGGTTCAGGGTGGAATGTTCGAGAAATGCCCTGGGGAGGATTGGGAGAAAAAGCTAGGAGTTTGCCTTGGTGATTAAACAGCCGAATATAATAAGTATTGCGATCGCTAATTCCGATGGTATGGCGTTCAATTAACGTCGGACTGATAGTACAAGATTCCCCCGCCACACAGAGTTCCGGCAAAATCCGCTTTAAAATTGTTGTTGCTTCCCCAGAAGGTGGTAACATCGGTTCCAAACTATCATGCAATGTCCCGGCGATCGACTCCATTTCCCGTTCCATTGCATCCCAATTGGACTGAATCAGCGATCGATACAAACTCAAACCGGACAAACTTAAAATCACCGCCATCACTCCGGCATACCAAAAGGCAAGACGGAATCGACTGCGGCGAAATAATTGATGGCTATTCATTCCCGGAGAAACTCATCGAGAGGTATTAAATCGATATCCTTGACCCGGAATGGTTTCAATGGGACAAGGACAGTTATAATTAGCTAACTTTCGGCGCAATAATCGCATTTGTGCCGCTACCACATTACTAATCGGTTCCTCATCCAAATCCCAGAGTTGATACCGAATCTTACTCCCAGAAATAATGCGATCGCAATTTTGCATCAAATAGGCAAACAGTTGAAATTCTTTCACCGTTAACGGAATCAATTGAGGCGGTTGAGTCATCCCGAAACTGAGGACATTATTGCCATAATCTAAGGTAAATCCACCCACTGTCAGGGTTTGGGGTTGGAGTTGAGGCGATCGCCGCTGTAATGCACGCAAACGCGCCAGTAATTCTTCCATCACAAACGGTTTCACCAAATAATCATCCGCCCCAGCATCCAGTCCCGCCACCCGATTTTCCGGCTGTCCCAACGCCGTCAACATCAACACAGGTAATGGATTTTGATGCAATCTCAATCGCTGACATAACTTTAACCCAGATAACTTCGGCACCAACCAATCCACGATCGCCACTGTATAATCCGTCCACTGACTTTCCAGACAATCCCAAGCCTGTACCCCATCCTGAACCCAATCTACAACATACTTTTCATTCACTAACACCTGCTTAATCGCCTGTCCTAAATCCGTCTCATCTTCCACCAGCAAAATTCTCATCGGTGTTTAGGAAATTAACCACAGGTTTGATTTTAGCGAAGTTGCAACAACCGGCGGGGGTTCAAACCCCCGCCTCATAGCTAAAGTCGTCTAAAGACGACTGCCAGTCTTATCCCGTGGTGTTTTCAGTCGGTTTCAACCGACTTTAGCTGTTAGGCGGGGGTTTGAACCCCCGCCGGTTGTTGCCACTCGATTTCATCTCAATTTCATCTACCCTTTGCCAGACTAGGGAGGATTTTTTATCCCTTACGGCGAGTGAATCATGGGTTACTCACATCAATCTTTAATTCGGACTGTCCTGATCACAACGGTTGTTTTATCCCTTCCCAAACTGGCTTTATCCCATGTGGGACATGGGGATGAATTCCAAGCCACGGGCGGGATTGAACGGGTAGAAGTGAACCCGGAAACTGACCCCATGTTAGGCATCGTCGTCACCCCGATCGCCCCGGCTGCCGATGGTAGCGCCTCCATCCTGGTTCCCATCACCGCCTTAGTGAATGCAGAGGATCAGCCACTCGTTTTTGTCCAATATCAAAACTTCTATGAACCTGTTCCCGTTACCACCGGCGCAACTCAAGGGGAACTGATAGAAGTCATAGAGGGATTATCCGTGGGGGAAAATCTTGTCACCGAAGGGAGTTTGTCTCTCTATGCGGAATCTCGCAAAACCCAAACCCCAGAGACTGCCGCCACTCCCGAGGCGACTGCCACTCCAGAACCCGTAGTCACCCAGAGTACCCCCTTGATTGAGGATCCGGCCCCTCAACCCCTGGAAACGGCGCAACAACCCCTAGCAACCCCCGCAACTGAAAGCGGATTTCCGATAGGTTGGTTAGTCGGTATTGCGATCGCAGTAATTCTCGTGGTAACCCCGATCGCCTTAATTAGTACCCGCAAAAAAAGCAGCGTTCTTTCCAATGACAAGGGAGATAGTTAAGCAGGCAAATGTTAAACTCCCTTCTCAATCTCATCCTCAAAAACTCCATTACTCAACGATGGATTATCCTCATTTGTGCCCTTTTTGTCACCATTTGGGGTATCTTCACCATCACCCAGATGCCTCTGGATGTCTTTCCTGAATTTGCACCCCCGCAAGTTGATATTCAAACTCAAGCGGCAGGATTGGCACCGGAGGAAGTGGAATCTCAAATTACTGTTCCTATTGAAAGCGCGGTTAATGGGTTGCCGGGAGTGACAACCGTGCGATCGTCTTCCAAGGTTGGACTTTCAATGGTTCAAGTCGTATTTGACCCCAATGCAGATATTTATCGCGCCAGACAAGCGGTTACCGAACGACTTCAACAGATTACCAATCAACTTCCCGCAGGAATTCATCCCCCAGAAATTTCCCCCTTAGCTTCCCCCTTAGCCACGATTTTGCAATATGCCTTTACCGTCACCGAAGAAGGGGAAACCTCGTTAATGGACCTCCGGCATTTTGTCGATAGTACCCTCACCCAGCAAATTTTATCCGTGCCAGGGGTGACCCAAATTACGGTGTATGGCGGTGAGGAACGACAAGAACAAGTGCTGGTTGATCCGGCTAAATTGCGATCGCTGAATGTCTCTTTAACAGAAGTCGCCCAAGCGGCTAGAGGCGCTAATTCCAATGCACCGGGAGGCTTTTTGATTGGTGGGGGTCAGGAATTATTGGTCCGGGGAATGGGTCAGATTAAATCCATCGAAGACTTACAGCAATCGGTAGTCAAAGTCCAAGAAGGCTCCCCAATTTTACTGAAAGATGTGGCAGAGGTGAAAACCGGATCAGCCCTCAAACGGGGCGATGCCAGTTTTAACGGAGAATCCGCTGTGGTGATGATGATTAATAAACAGCCTAATGTGGATACTCCCACGGTTACCAAAGCGGTGGAATCCCGGATGCAGTTGCTACAGGAAACCTTTCCGGCAGATATCCAAATTGCCCGCACTTTTCGCCAATCGAATTTCATTGATTCCGCTATTAGTAATGTTAGCGGTTCTCTGATTCAAGGCATTATCATTGTCTCGGTGATTATGCTGCTATTTTTGATGAATTGGCGGACCGCTGTGATTACCTTAAGTGCCATTCCTCTCTCATTAGTAATTGGCTTATTGTTCATGAAAGCCTTGGGCTTGGGCATTAATACCATGACGTTGGGAGGATTAGTCGTTGCCATTGGTTCCGTCGTAGATGATTCCATTGTTGATATGGAAAACTGCTATCGTGGACTCCGCACGAATCAAGCACAAGGTAATCCGAAACATCCCTTTCAAGTGGTTTATGATACCTCCGTTGAAGTCCGGCTGTCCGTGGTTTTCTCCACAGTTATTATCATTGTTGTCTTTGCGCCGATTTTTAGTTTAACCGGGGTAGAAGGACGGATTTTTGTACCAATGGGGTTGGCTTATTTACTCTCGATCGCCGCCTCAACCCTCGTCGCCATGACCCTTTCCCCCGCCCTTTGTGCCATTCTCTTAGCCAATCAAACCCTTCCCCAGGAAGGTACTTTTGTTTCCCGGTTAGCAGAAAGACTGTATCGCCCATTGCTAAATTTATCCTTGCGATCACCTCAAATTATTCTGGCGATCGCCCTCGCGAGTTTAGTAGCAACCCTGGCAATTGTTCCCACCTTGGGACAAGTTTTTCTCCCCGAATTTCGAGAAAAATCAATGGTTAACTCAATGGTTTTATATCCAGGAGTCTCCCTGGATATGACCCATCGCGCCGGTATCGCCCTCTCCAAATCCCTGCAAAACAATCCCCTCTATGACTGGGTACAAGTCCGCGCCGGAAGGACTCCCGGAGATGCCGATGGCGCTGGAGTGAGTATGGCTCATGTGGATGTAGAATTGAGTGATTTAGGGTTAAAAGACCGAGAAACTAGCGTTCAATTGCTGCGGGAAAGTTTCCTCAAATTGCCCGGTGTTGCGCCGAATATTGGCGGATTTATTTCTCATCGCATGGATGAAGTGCTCTCGGGAGTCAGAAGTGCAGTCGCCGTCAAAATTTTTGGACCCGATTTAAAGGAACTCCGCCGCATTGGTGAACAAGTTCGAGATGCGATCGCGCCCATTTCTGGAGTAGTTGATTTACAACTAGAACCTCAACTCCCCATTCGTCAAGTCCAAATTGAATACAACCGCCAAGCGGCAGCAACTTATGGATTAAGGATGGAACAATTGTCAGAAGTTGTCGAAACCGCCCTCAATGGTCGAGTTGTGTCTCAAGTGCCCGAAAATCAACAACTGATTGATATTTTTATCACCCTCCCTGACAAAGCGCGCAATAGCTTAGATGCAATGGGTGCAATTCCCATTTCTACCCCAACTGGAGAGATTATCCCACTGCGAACCGTTGCCCGTTTAAGTTACGGCATGGGCGCTAATGTTGTCAATCGGGAAAATGTCTCCCGGCTGATTGTGGTTTCGGCAAATGTAGCGAATCGAGATTTAGGCAGTGTTGTCGGCGATATTCAAGCTCAAATTCAGGAAAAAGTGACCTTACCCCCGGGCTATTTTATCCAATATGGCGGACAATTTGAATCAGAACAACGGGCGAGTAATAGTTTATTAGGGTTTAGTATTTTAGCGGCGACTGCCATTGCTGTGCTGATGTTTTTCTCGGTTAAATCTCTCCCGGCAACTATTGCAATTATGCTGAATTTACCCTTAGCCTTAGTCGGGGGTATTCTCTCCATTGCTTTAACCGGCGGCGTCATTTCCATTGCCTCGCTGATTGGATTTATTACCCTATTTGGGGTGGCAGTCCGTAATGGCTTGTTGCTGGTGGATAATTACAATACTAAATTTGCCGAGGGAATGTCTCTCAAAGATGTGATTATCAACGGTTCCCTAGACCGAGTGAATGCCATTTTGATGACTGCTTTAACTTCAGCATTAGGAATGTTTCCCTTGGCGATCGCCACCGGCGCAGGAAATGAGATTTTACAACCCTTAGCGATTGTGGTTTTGGGAGGGTTATTTACCTCTACCGCCTTAACTCTGTTAGTGATTCCAGCCCTTTATGCCCAATTTGGGAAACGATTAATGCCTCACCCCAAACCGGCAAACCTAGAAATTCAGTCCGGATGGAAAACCCCAAACTCCCTCCCTCACTGACCAAATTCTAACCGCGCCCTTTCCACAATCTCCGGCGTCACCACATCCAGTTCCGCTTCTCGCGCCAACTGGATGATGCGTTGCCTTGCCTGCGATCGCACGAAATAAGGGATATTCTTCAGCTTAACTTTCGCTTCTTCCGTCCATTCCAAGTCATCAAACAAATCACGATTAGACATAAATAATATCCGATTAAATGTTAAATTTTTGAATTTGAATAGGTCAATCTACAACAGTCCCATTTATTTTATTGTAATAGCAAATCCCACTTCTCTACTAAATTCGGCCATGAAAAGTCAGTTTTCTGGAATTAGCCCGCGCAGGGCTCTGGTGAGCCCGTCGAACCACGGGCTTCGTCCGTATAGCCCCAGGCTTCAGCCTGCGGGTTTTGATGTGATCATCACCTCCAACAAAAAAAGCTCCTGCATATAGCAGGAGCCTCTAATGATGAACTGATTACTCGAAATTCATCCTTCCATTCAGAAGAAATTAATCGAGTTCAGTCATAGCCAACACTGGCTCATCTTCACGGTCAATACCGCGTTCAAATCCAGCAGCAGCGGCGCGAGCGCGGCCAGCGTGCCAGAGGTGACCCACTAAGAAGAAGAAGGCCAAGATGAAGTGAGAACCAGCCAACCAAGCGCGGGGGTTCACATAGTTGAAGCCGTTGGCTTCAGTGATAATCCCACCCACAGAGTTGATGGAACCGTTAGGAGCGTGAGTCATGTACTCAGCAGCCCGACGGATTTGCCAGGGTTGAATGTCATTTTTCAGCTTACGCAGATCCAAGCCATTCGGTCCACGGAGGGGTTCCAACCAGGGGCCACGGAAATCCCAGAAGCGCATGGTTTCACCACCGAAGATGATTTCCCCAGTCGGAGAGCGCATCAGATATTTACCTAGACCCGTGGGGCCTTGAGCGGTACCGATGCTGGCACCTAAGCGTTGGTCACGAACCAAGAAGGTGAAGGCTTGAGCCTGAGAAGATTCGGCGTTGGTGGGGCCGTAAAATTCGCTGGGATAAGCCGTGTTGTTAAACCAAACGAAGGAAGCAGCCACAAAGCCCATCAGAGACAGAGCGCCTAAGCTGTAGGACAGATAAGCTTCTCCAGACCAGATGAAGGCGCGACGCACCCAACCAAAAGGCTTGGTGAGGATGTGATAGACACCGCCAATAATGCAGGTGAAGCCAACCCAAATGTGCCCACCGATAATGTCTTCCATGTTATCGACACCGATCAACCAGCCTTCGCCACCGAAGGGAGAGCGGGTTAGATAACCGAAGATCACAGCGGGGTTCAGGGTCGGGTTCGTGATTACGCGAACGTCACCGCCACCGGGTGCCCAGGTGTCATACACGCCACCAAAGAACATGGCTTTGAGCACCAGCAATAAGGCACCCAATCCCAGAACGATGAGGTGGAAGCCTAAGATGGTGGTCATCTTGTTTTTGTCGCGCCAGTCATAGCCGAAGAAAGAAGAGTATTCTTCTAAGGTTTCTGGACCGCGAACGGCGTGGTAGATACCACCGAGACCGAGAACGGCAGAAGAAATCAGGTGCAGAACACCAATAACAAAGTAGGGGAAAGTATCGATGACTTCTCCACCCGGACCTACACCCCAGCCCAGGGTACCCAGGTGAGGCAGGAGGATTAAGCCTTGCTCATACATCGGCTTTTCAGGAATGAAGTGACCGACTTCAAATAAAGTCATCGCTCCAGCCCAGAAGACAATCAATCCAGCGTGAGCAACGTGAGCGCCCAGCAGTTTCCCGGATAAGTTGATCAGACGGGCGTTTCCAGACCACCAGGCAAACCCGGAGGTTTCTTGGTCACGTCCGCCCATGACCATCGAACTATTGAAAGATGTTTGCACGGATGAGAACCTCTTTTTGCGATCGACAACAGATGATATCGCTTGTTTAGATTTTAGGTTTTAGAGGGGAATTAAATCCAATCCAAAATCAAAAATCTACAATTAAATTTTCTACAGAGCGTTACCGCGAGGTAGAACTTCTTCAGGGAACTCGAAGTTTTCATGAGGCTGGTCAACCGGAGCCATCCAAGCCCGAATCCCTTCATTCAGAAGAATATTCTTGGTGTAGAAGGTTTCAAATTCCGGGTCTTCCGCAGCGCGGAGTTCTTGAGACACGAAGTCATAAGCGCGCAGGTTTAACCCTAAGCCAACGACCCCGATCGCGCTCATCCACAAGCCAGTTACTGGCACGAACAACATAAAGAAGTGTAACCAGCGCTTGTTGGAGAAAGCCACCCCAAAGATTTGAGACCAAAAACGGTTAGCGGTAACCATCGAGTAGGTTTCTTCCGCCTGAGTCGGTTCAAAGGCGCGGAAGGTGTTAGACCCTTCGCCATCTTCAAACAAGGTGTTTTCCACGGTGGCTCCGTGAATGGCGCATAGCAGTGCACCGCCCAGGATACCGGCCACTCCCATCATGTGGAAGGGGTTGAGGGTCCAGTTATGGAACCCTTGGAAGAACAACAAGAAGCGGAAGATAGCAGCAACGCCAAAGCTAGGAGCAAAGAACCAGCCGGATTGACCCAAGGGATACATCAAGAACACGCTAACGAACACCGCAATGGGTCCGGTAAAGGCGAGTCCGTTGTAAGGACGGATCCCTAAGAGGCGGGCAATTTCCAACTGACGCAGGCAGAAGCCAATCAGACCAAAGGCCCCATGAAGGGCGACGAAGGTCCAGAGACCGCCGAGTTGACACCACCGGGTGAAGTCCCCTTGGGCTTCAGGACCCCAGAGGAACAGGAGGGAATGTCCCAGACTGTTCGGGGGAGTTGAAACAGCCACGGTGAGGAAGTTGCAACCTTCTAAATAGGAGGAAGCGAGTCCGTGGGTGTACCAAGAGGTGACGAAGGTGGTGCCGGTCAGCCAGCCTCCCACTGCGAGATAGGCGCAGGGGAAGAGTAATAGGCCAGACCAACCGATAAATACGAAGCGATCGCGCTTGAGCCAGTCGTCGAGGACGTCAAACCATCCCCGTTCTGTCTGTGCGCGTCCAACTGCTATTGTCATAAAATTTGCGGGAGTTGGGTGCTGGTTTTAAGTCGTCTTGCTTTACAAGAATCGCAAGCTTTCTAAGTAAGTTAACATAACTATATATTACATGGGGGAAAATTTGCAAAACCCTTAGCCCAAGGCTACCCGTTTTCCTGAATCCGGCCAGTCTTTGTGCCCTGGGGCATTGCCTCGCCTCCATCAGCTCAACCCCTGTAATCACAAGGGATGTGGCCTGCTCTCCCTACGGCAGCAGACTGGAGTTCCCAGTTCAGATGAGAACGAGAATTCGTTTATTTGAGGGTCGGTTTCCTGTTGTTCTCAGGTCGTCTGAATGTCTCCCGTCTCGATGGTCTGTCTATAACCCCTAGATCATTAATCCGGTGGGATTAAGGCAGAGATGGCCTCAATCCGAAATCGAAACAGTCAGAACTTACCCTTTCCCCCCAGATTCCCTAGGCCGGTCACCGGGTGGCCCCCAGGGGCTGCTTCAAAAAAGTTAGAATTTCCCCTAAACTCTGGCCCATTGTCCACCTCAGAGAAGGATACTAAGATAGGACCTATTGCTTAGGTGCCTTGCCCTTACGATTAGAGTGGTCTGGAAATTCTTGACCAGCTATCTCTAATTCAAGGTTCTGTTCTCTCCCTTACCCAGCTTATTTTTCGATGACTGCAAAAAGCATCTCTACTAGCGATCGCGTACTTCGCAAAGAAATTATCGGCTCTCGCCGATTCAGCAACTACCTTCTAGTCGTTGTCGTTAACTTAGGAGGGATCGGCTTTCTCTTAGCCAGCCTTTCCAGTTATCTGAAAGTCAATTTTTTGCCATTTGCAGACCCAACCCAGCTCATCTTTCTCCCCCAAGGCTTAGTCATGGGTTTCTACGGAGTAGCCGCTTTGCTGCTCTCCCTTTATCTGTGGCTGACCATTCTCTGGAATGTGGGGGCTGGCTACAACGAATTTAATAAAGAAACCGGCAAAGTTCACATCTTCCGGTGGGGATTTCCGGGCAAAAATCGTAAAATTGATATTTCCTACCCCCTGGAAGATGTCCAATCCATTCGGGTCGAAGTCAAAGAAGGACTCAATCCTAAACGAGCCATGTATATGCGAACCAAAGGTCGGAATCCCCTGCCGTTGAGTCGCGTCGGTCAACCCATCCCCTTGGCGGAACTGGAAAACGAAGGTGCAGAATTAGCTCGGTTTTTGGGGGTTCCCCTCGAAGGGTTGTAAGCCGGGGTAATTCTCTTAGACCCTGAGATTTTTTTCTGCTGTGGAGTCCACAATTTCTGACGAAAAGAGTGGAATTGAGCCGTGAAAATCGGCATTGTCCTCTTCGGCCTTGGACAAACAGCTCAGGACTTAGGCATCACTTCTATCGGTGAAGAGAGGCAATTCATAGACTGCTTCTCCTCACCGATCGCCTGAAATCCTCAAAGAAACTTGAAAGGGTGAACCTAAAACTAGGTCCCAATTCCTGCGATACCCGGAGCCACAAAATTAGCTTAGGTAAGATGGGCATCATGATCTCATATCACTCGCGAGGTTAGCATATTGTATTGGAAACTGAACATGGAAATTAACATCCGGCAGTGGATCGTATCGGTGATGATTCTAGGTGCTTTGCTGATGGGAGGTTGCGCTCAACAGGACGCGACATCCCAACCGTCTAACTTGCCAACGGAACCCCCGGTAACGGCACAAGCCCCCGATGCCTTCAGCAATCTCCCCCGTTTGGAGGGAAAAGCCACGGTGAAAATGGTGATTAAGGGCCAAAACGTCCTCATTGAAGTGGATGGCACTAATGCGCCGATTACGGCGGGGAATTTTGTGGATTTGGTTCAGCGTCAGGTCTATGACGGGGTAGTATTCCACCGGGTGGTGCGTGACCCGCAACCCTTTGTGGCTCAAGGGGGAGACCCGCAAAGTAAGAACCCCCAAGCTGATCCTCAAAAGTTCGGCACCGGAGGTTTTATTGACCCGACAACAGGTCAAGAACGCTCTATTCCGTTAGAAATTACTCCCGAAGGCACCCCGAGTCCGGTTTATGGTTCACCCTTGCAATCAGCCGGAATTAATCAACCTCCGGTCTTGAAACATAAGCGCGGCGCGGTAGCAATGGCCCGATCGCAAGCACCGAATTCGGCATCGGCTCAGTTTTACTTTGCCTTGAGCGATCTAGAGTTTTTAGATGGTAATTATGCCGTTTTTGGTGAGGTCATTGAAGGCATGGATGTGGTAGACGGGATTCAACAAGGCGATCGCATTGACTCGGCTCAGGTGGTTGAGGGCCTGGAAAATCTTCGTTCTAACGGTCCTTCCTAAACGTGAAAACCGGCCATCAAGGGGTGCAAATTGTGGTCACCGGAATGGGTCTGGTTTGTGCCTTGGGCGATAGTTTGGAGCAGGTTTGGGGGAGGTTGCTGGGGTCGGAGTCGGCGATCGCCCTAGGCCAACCTTTCCCCGAACTGCCACCCCGTCCCCTGGCTCAAATTGGACCCCATCCCGCTCGCCTAGACCAACTCCTCGAACCCGTGGTAACCAGCGCCCTCAAGGATGCCGGTTTGGTTCCACCCCTGCCGGATTGTGGGGTAGTGATTGGCTCCAGTCGCGCTCACCAAGGCCAGTTGGAGCAACTGGCAAGGCAATTTTGTCAAAATCCCCGACCTGGCGACGGCAATTGGGGGGTGAATTGGTTGGACCTTTTACCCCATACTCCGGCAATGGCTACGGCGCGACAGATTGGGGCCACTGGACCCGTGATGGCACCGATGGCCGCTTGTGCTACGGGGCTTTGGGCCCTGGCCCAAGGATTTGAACTGATCCGCACAGGTCAATGTCAGCAGGTTGTGGTCGGTGCCGCAGAAGCCCCGATCACCCCCCTGGCCCTCACCGGATTTACTCAAATGAGTGCTTATGCTAAAACCGGCTGTTATCCGTTTGACCGTCATCGGGAAGGGTTAGTCTTGGGTGAAGCCGCCGCCGTTTTTGTCCTAGAATCAGCGGATTTCGCTCACCACCGTGGGGCTAAGAAAATTTATGGCAAAATTCTCGGTTTTGGGATTACCAATGATGCGCGCTATGCCAATGCGCCGGATGAGGATGCAACAGCGGCGATCGCTGCTGTCGAGCAGTGTCTGAGGCGATCGCAGTTGCACCCTTCAGAAATTGACTATATTCACGCTCATGGCACTAGCACCCACCTCAACGACTGCACGGAAGCCAAATTAATTGCCTCCCTCTTTCCCCAATCGGTGCCCGTAAGTTCGACCAAAGGAGCTACAGGTCATAGTTTAGGCGCTTCTGGGGCTTTGGGTGCGGCCTTTTGTCTCCTGGCGATGCGCGATCGCTGTTTACCCTCTTGTGTGGGGTTGACTGTCCCGGAATTTGACCTGGATTTCGTGCGGCGATCGCGTCCCACCCCGGTAGAACACACCCTCTGTTTTAGTTTTGGCTTTGGCGGACAGAATGCTGTGTTAGCTTTAGGACAATAATACCTTTCGCGATCGTCTCTCTTGTCCCCCCGGGGTTCCTCTGGAAAAAGGAAAAAGCGCTGCACCATCCTAAAAACTTTTTTTAGAGCCATTTACCCCATCCCTAAACTTTCGTAGGATAGAGTCAACCCCCCTAGTCTATTCCCGATGCAGGTAACTTAACATGGATTTGGAATCGCATCGATTTATTTCATATTTTCTCCCTGACCAAAGACCCGAATTGTGCCACAGTGCGACTATAGAAAAATTTCCCCCAGGTACGGTTATTTTTGAAGAAAACGAAAAACCTGATGCTTTATATCTCGTTTTAGACGGCAAAATTGAATTTAGCAAACGAGGAGGATTAGGCCAATATCAGAATGTCGCCTGGGCTGAGGAAAATGACTTTTTTGGCGAGTTTGGTGTTTTAGATGGACAACCGCGCAGTGCTAGAGCTGTGACTTGTACTTCCGCAACCATTGCTAAGATTCCGCGCGATCGCTTGATGGATATTTTGGAACGCTCTCCGGGAAAGGTGGTATTGCAATTATTTCACCATATTATCCATTATCTGCGTCTGACGACTGAACAATATGTGAATCAAATGGTTCACAAACATAAAATGATGGCTGTGGGAGAGATGGCGAATACTATTATTCATGATTTAAAAAGTCCTTTCACTGGGATTTCTCTAGCTAATTCCATGTTAAAAGATTTGCATCAAGATGAAGAGACTCAGGAATGGTGCAATTTAATTCAGGCTCAAATTACTCAAATGGTAGTCATGACTGAGGAAATTTTAGAATTCACTCGGGGCAAGGCCACTTTAAACCAAAAAACATTTAATTTAGGGGAAAGTCTCGAAAAATTTCAACGACTCAACTTTATTTATTGGAATCAACATAATATCAATTTTATTCTGCGATGTGATAATATTATTTTGAATGGTGATGAAAATAAACTGATGCGCGTCTGGCAGAACTTAGTCGGAAATGCGGTAGAAGCCTTAGATGAGCAGGGGGGACAAATTGTCCTGATCGCCGCCAAGCTGGGCCAGGATGCCCTGATCAAAATTTCTGACAGCGGACCGGGCATTCCCGAAGCCATTCAAAGCCGATTATTTGATCCCTTTGTCACCTACGGAAAGCGCGGGGGAACGGGACTGGGAACGGCGATCGCTCTTTCGATTGTGGAAGCACATGGGGGCGATATTACCTTTGAATCTCAAGCTGGAAAAGGAACAACATTTTACATCCGCTTACCCCTTTGTTGAGTCGCAATTTGAGTTTAAACCATGACCCTGACTGAACGCATACTCTCTCAACTACCCGGTGATGCTCTCACAGGACTCCATCGCAGCGATCGCCTTTGGCAATCCCTTAAAAAAAATCCCCAAGTGATTCCCTCGGTGATTAGCGAACAGTCACAACCTCTCAACCACTTGGACTGGGATATTTTAGTCTGTGGTGGCACGTTAGGAATTTTTATCGGGGCGGCTTTAGCGATAAAAGGCTGGCGGGTCGCTTTAATTGAGCGCGGTATCTTGCGGGGTCGCGATCAAGAATGGAACATTTCCCGAGAAGAATTAACGGTATTTTTAGAACTGGATTTACTTTCAGAAGCCGAGTTAGAACAGGCGATCGCCACCCAATACAACCCCGCCCGCATTCAATTTAATGGCGGTCCCGAATTCTGGGTCCGCGACGTTCTTAACATCGGCGTCGATCCGGTGTATCTCCTCGATACCCTCAAAGCCCGCTTTTTACAAGCTGGGGGTCAAATTTTTGAAAAAACCCCCTTTGAAAGTGCCAGCGTTCACCCCAATGGCATCATCGTCAAAAGCAGCAACGGACAATCTTTTACAGCCCGTTTACTCCTCGATGTAATGGGACATTTTTCCCCCATTGTCCGCCAAATTCGTCAAGGACAAAAGCCCGATAGTGTCTGTCTAGTTGTCGGCAGTTGTGCGAAAGGATTTCCTCAGAACGAAACCGGAGATTTAATCACATCATTTACCCCAATTCAAAAGCAATGTCAGTATTTTTGGGAAGCTTTTCCAGCAAGAGATGGGCGAACCACTTATTTATTCACTTATTTAGATACCCATCCGAGTCGCCTGAGTTTAACGGAATTATTTGAAGATTACTTAAAGTTGTTACCTGAATATCAAAATGTGGACTTAGCCCAGTTACAATTTGTGCGGGCGCTGTTTGGGTTTTTTCCCGCCTATCGAGACAGTCCAGTGCGATCGCCCTGGGACCGGATTCTGGCGGTTGGGGATAGTAGCGGCATCCAATCTCCCCTCAGTTTCGGGGGATTTGGAGCCATGCTGCGCCATCTCAATCGCCTCACTCAAGGCATTAATGAGGCATTAGAACGAGAGATGCTCTCCCATAATGCCTTAGCCCGATTACAACCCTATCAGCCCAATATTTCGGTCACTTGGTTGTTTCAACGGGCGATGAGTGTTGGGATAGAACAACAACTCGCACCCAATCAAATTAATGAACTCCTCTCCGGTGTTTTCACTTGTATGGAACAGTTAGGAGATCCAGTCCTGAAACCCTTTTTACAAGATGTGATCCAATTTGGGGGACTTTCCCAAACCTTATTTAAAACAGCGATCGCCCAAACCCATTCCGTTTTTCGAGTCATTCCCCAAGTCGGACTCCCGGCTTTGGTAGACTGGATGCAGCATTACCTTAACCTCGGCATTTATAGTGCCTTGTCCCCGATCGGACAACGGTGTGAAACCTGGGTTAATCGCTTACCCCCCGCCCAACAATATTATTGCCATCGCTGGATTCAAGCTTGGCAATACGGATCCGGGGGCGACTGCGAAAATTAAGCGGTTTGGCTGACAATCTTTGCCGTTTCTTCATCAGAAAACGGTGCATCTATCTTCCGTCAGACGCTCCGGAAACTCATGGGGTGCATCTACTAAGAACTCAAAAATATCTTTGTGTTGAGCCTGAATTTCAGGAAATATTATGAAGAAATGGCAAGGATTAAATCAATCCTGGCGGAGTTTAAATATCACCGCCAAATTTAGCTCGGCTTTTATTGGCCTCATGTTAATTTTAGGCGGTGTCGCCACCACCGGATGGCTGTCTCTAAACTTTGTGCGAAGCGAAACTCAAGCAACAATTGTTAGTAGCATTAAACTGCAACGATTGGTGTTTGAAATGAATGATGCTTTAGAAAAAGCCCGTCGCCTAGAACGCGACTTTTTTGAACAGTGGTCAAAAACCGGGTTTTTAGATGCCCGGGAGGAATATGGTAAAGCCTACAGCGAACAGATTGACATGGTGCTCTTGATTAGCGATCTTCTGCAATCGTTACTCTCCACGGATCAAGTCAGTGCCACCTTACGTCAGAGCAATCCAGCGGTCGTTTCTTATGAAGAAATGGTGCAACAGTACGCTAGTAGTTTTCGAGAAGCCGTAGGACTGGTGGGGGAGTTAGGGATGGACAAAACAGGCATCCTGGCTCAGTTACAGCAAAATTCCCAACGATTGGGGGATATTCTCCTACTTGCTGATGATCCGAAGTTGATAGAGCTATATATGCAACTCCAATTTCGGGAAGAAGACTATCTAAACGATCGCCAAAATCCCGAACGCACTGCCCTGTATCAAGCCATTGATGAATTACAGACCGCCATTAAGCAGTCTCCTAACTTAAGTTTAGAACGACAAGTGAGCGCCATCAATGCCCTCAATGATTATCAAGATCTGGCAAAAAAAATTATCCGCTTAGATCTGGAAATTCGAGAGCAAATTTCTCAGTTTGATCGCCAAGCCAATGAACTCTCGGCTCAACTGCTGGAAATCGCCCGCCAAGAAGTTAAGCGGGGGGAAGATCGCATTAACCAAACCAGTCGGGCGGCGACGGGATTGCTGGTAGCTGCGTTATTGTTAGCCCTAGTTTTTGCCAGTGCGATCGCCCAAGAATTTATCTATGCCTTAAAGCAATTAGAAATCGAACAAGCCAAATCCGAAAGTCTCCTCCTGAATATATTACCCAAAACCATCGCCGATCGCCTCAAAGAAGAAACCACCACCATTGCCGACCAATTTACCGATGTCACCGTCTTATTTGCCGATATTGTCGGCTTTACCAATCTCTCCTCCCGCATTTCTCCCCGGGAACTGGTGACCCTCCTCAACGAAATTTTTTCTGAATTTGACCGCCTCGCCGATCTACATGGGTTAGAAAAAATTAAAACCATTGGCGATGCTTATATGCTTGTGGGTGGACTACCTGAACCCAAAGCCGATTGTGCCAAAGATGTCGCAGAAATGGCTTTGGATATGCAGCAGGCGATCGTCCAATTTAATCTCAATCATCAGGAAAATATTAATATTAGAATTGGCATTAACACCGGAGGCGTTGTCGCCGGAGTCATCGGGCAGAAAAAATTTATCTATGACCTTTGGGGGGATGCGGTTAATATTGCCAGCCGGATGGAATCTCACGGTTTACCCGGTTCGATTCAAGTCAGCGAAGACACTTATCAATTGTTAGCTAAATACTATCAATTTGAAGAACGTGGTTCTATTATGATTAAAGGAAAAGGAGAGATGAAAACTTATTTTCTCCTGGGTAGGAATTCTGAAAAAGTAGAGAAAGAACGCAAGTTACTTCCCTTTCCCGATCCAAGTAACAATACCAGCTATGGCATTGGGACTGGATTAGATAGATAGGACAATATTCATCCAGTCTGGACCCTCTAGCTGGGATAAATTGTGGCGGCGATTTCCCCTCCCCAGAGTTGCTAAACTAAAGTAGGGGTTAACTGACATCTTGCACCATTCTCAACAACCGGCGGGGGATAAATCCCCCGCCTAACAGAATCAAGTCGGTTGAAACCGACTGAAAATACCACGGGATAAGACTTGCAGTCGTCTTTAGACGACTTTAGGTATTAGGCCGCCAATCGTTTTAACCCCCGCCGGTTGTTGCCACTGGTGCAAGATCTCAGGGTTAACGGAACTGACCATCCCGGGTGCTTTCTGTATCCTAGAAACCGCCCTCAATTGTTCTGCAACTGTATTACCCACAAATCCCGATCGCCTAGACCCCCTACCCTTAGAGTTGTATCTATCATGACGACTAACCCTCAACCTACCGCTGAACAACCCGCCACAGCAACAGTGGAACAAGGGAAACCTGGAAAATCTTCCCCGGAGAAAAAACCTCTATTGGGACTCTCGTTACCGGAATTAACCGAATGGGTGCAACAGCAACAACAACCCGCCTATCGGGGAAAACAACTGCATAACTGGATTTACGACAAAGGCGCGCGATCGCTGTCTGACATTACGGTATTTTCCAAACAGTGGCGCGAACAAATTGCCGACTATCCCCTGGGGCGCTCGACCATTTCTCACAAATCCATTGCATCTGATGGCACTATTAAATATTTACTGAAATTAAGCGATGGTCAAATCATTGAATCTGTAGGAATTCCCACCGAAAAACGCCTCACCGTTTGCGTTTCTTCTCAAGTGGGATGTCCAATGGGTTGTGACTTTTGTGCCACGGGAAAAGGCGGATTTACCCGCAATTTGGCGACTCATGAAATTGTGGATCAAGTTTTAACGGTGCAGGAAGACTTTGGACGCCGGGTGAGTCACATTGTGTTTATGGGAATGGGAGAACCGTTACTCAATACCGAGAATGTGTTAGCGGCAGTGCGATCGCTCAATGAAGATATCGGAATTGGTCAACGCTGTATCACGATTTCCACCGTCGGCATCCGCGATCGCATCCCCCAACTCGCCAAACATCGCGGTCAATTTACCCTCGCCGTCAGTCTCCATGCTTCTAATCAGAAACTGCGGGAAAAACTGATTCCCAATGCGGGAGGATATCCCATCGAAAGAATCATCGCCGATTGTCGGGAGTATGTGAAAATTTCCGGACGCCGAGTGACGTTTGAATATATCTTACTCGCCGAATTTAACGATCGCCCTGAAAATGCCGAAGAACTCGCCAGTTTATTGCGCGGGTTTCAAAGTCATGTGAACTTGATACCCTATAACCCGATTGAGGAAGTAGACTTTAAACGACCCGATCGCCAGCGCGTGCAAGCGTTTGTAGAAGCGTTAGAAAAGCGACATATTGCAGTCAGCGTCCGGTATTCCCGGGGATTAGAAGCCGATGCAGCTTGCGGGCAATTGAGGGCATCCAAAGCCTAAAAAAGGGGCGATCGCGTTTTGGAATGCGATCGCCCGAATAAAGCAGCAAGAATGTTAGTAAGGAAGAGAGAATAAACCGATTGGATTTTCTAAATTAATGGGACCGACGAATCGAGAGACCCGGAGCATAAGCTTCCACGACGCGACCCGTTGTTACACAACTCACCATCAAATAGTCACAACTCGGACATTGGGTCTGACTGAAATCACGTTTTGAAAAGTAATACCGTTCCGCCAGACTTCCACAATTGGGGCATCGGATCGCTTGAAGTGTTTGCATTTTAAACCCTCTCGGTTAAATGATGAAACGACAAAAAACAGGAAGTAAAAAACAAGAAAAAATTTGAAGAATTAGGGTGAACCTGAGCCAGAAAATTTGAAAATCGCTGTTTAGCCTTTAACCTAGGTCAACAGAATGGGCTTGCACCCTTGACTTCAGGAAAATGAAACCGGCGACTGCCTCCTGCCTACAGAGCATCCAAAAAAAACAATCTTTTTGAGTGAAAACCCATTGCGTTCTAGGGAACTCATCGGGTAGAATCGAGAGAATTTATTCTCTGTCTTCCATTAAAATCATCCCTGAAAACGCCACAGAGGGAAGTGATCCCCATCCGCCTTACCCGTGATCCCCATCACTTTTTGCCCAATTCTCAAGGGGATGCCCCAAAATTCAGCGAATCGTAGAGGCGATCGGTCACCCCCCCAACTCAAACCCCATCAACCCAATCAACCAAAGCGATTATTGCATAACCCTTCATTATAAAACACAAAGGGGACAGAAAAATTCTCCACATCTCAATCCCCACTCCAACCCCACCCCCAACCAACTCTCATCCTCGTGACATCGCTTGAACCCTGTCCCAAAAAATCAGCAGATTAAGCACCTGTAACACTTCAAGAACATCAGAGAATCCCTATCCCCTGATATCCATCTCCAAGGCCGACACTTCAATAATGTTGCTATAATCATTTTATCATAGACTCCCCTCAAAAAAACGCAAATTTCCCTAATTTTAGTATCTAATTACAACTCAAATACCCAAAGGAGGTCACAATGGTTACAGAAACGACAACCACTCCCAAATCCTCAATCATCTACCCCGAAAGCGACGGTCAACCGATGGCAGATAACACCGAACAATTCCAATGGATTGTCACCATTCAAGGAGGAATTGACTCCCTGTTTAAAGAAGACCCCAACGTATTTGTCGCCGGAGACTTACTCTGGTATCCCGTCGAAGGCAACAATAAACTACGAGTCGCCCCCGATGTGATGGTCGCCTTTGGACGCCCCAAAGGAAAGCGCGGGTCTTATCTGCAATGGAAAGAAGACAACATCCCTCCCCAAGTCGTCTTTGAGGTCTTATACCCCGGGAATACCTTAACCGAAATGGCGAAAAAACTGGAATTTTATCAACGCTATGGCGTCGAAGAATACTATCTCTATGACCCGGATAAAATTGACTTGGTAGGTTGGATTCGCACCGAGAATCAACTCACCAGCATTGAAACCATCAATGGCTGGGTTTCTCCCCGGTTAGGCGTGCGATTTGAACTGTCCGAAGAAGGGTTAGAACTCTACCGTCCCGATGGTCGAAAATTCTCCACTTATATTGAATTAGACACCGAACGCCAACAAGCCGAAGAACGTGCTAACCGCCTCGCGGAAAAACTTCGGGAATTAGGCCTTGACCCTGATGCGATGTAATCTCCTTGACCCACCAATACACCCAGAAAATAAAAGGTTCTTCTCCTAGTTTTCCTGGGTGTATTGATTCAAGTCTTAAAACTCATCCCCACCCGAGATAGTTTGGGATAAAATGAATCCACCTAGAATACCCAGTTATCCTGATTGATTGTCGATATCTAATTCGAGACAAAACACCGAACGGAGGCCACAATGGTTACAGAAACAACAACCACTCCAAAATCCTCAATCATCTACCCCGAAAGCGACGGTCAACCGATGGCAGATAACACCAAACAATTTCGTTGGATTGTCACCATTCAAGGAGGAATTGACTCCCTGTTTGAAGAAGACCCCAACGTATTTGTGGCCGGAGACCTACTTTGGTATCCCGTCGAAGGCAACAATAAACTGCGAGTCGCCCCAGATGTGATGGTCGCTTTTGGACGCCCCAAAGGCGATCGCGGGTCTTATCTGCAATGGAAAGAAGACAACATCCCTCCCCAAGTCGTCTTTGAAGTCTTGTCTCCCGGAAATACCGTGATAGAAATGATAAAAAAACTGGAATTTTATCAACGCTATGGCGTCGAAGAATACTATCTCTATGACCCGGATAAAATTGACTTCCTAGGTTGGATTCGCACGGAGAATCAACTCACCCGCATTGAAACCATCAATGGCTGGGTTTCTCCCCGGTTAGGCGTGAGATTTGAAATGCCCGAGTCCGGGTTAGAAATCTATCGTCCCGATGGTCGAAAATTCTCGACTTATCTTGAAGAAGCTCAACGGGCCCAACAAGCCGAAGAACGCGCCCAGCAAGAAGCTCAACGCGCCCAACAAGCCGAAGAACGCGCCCACCGCCTTGCGGAACAAATGCGGGAATTAGGCATTGACCCTGATGCGATGTAAGTGAAACAGGACTAGCCCTGTCCAGTTGTATTTTATAGTAGGGGCGCAAGCATTGCGCCCCTACGTGAAATCATACCCAATCCGGTTTTGAAAAGTCCTTTTCTTTCTGACGCCGCGCAGGGCTCTGGTGAACACCGTCGAACCACGGGCTTCATCCGTATAGCCCTTTCTTAGCCCGCGCAGGCGGGCTTCGTCCGTATAGCCCCAGGCTTTAGCCTGCGGGGGTTTTTGCCAATTTCTTCCCCCTGCCACCGACAGACCCCCACCCCACCCTGCATAAAAAACAGTGCCAGAATCGATATAACAGTGTAGGCAAATTCGGGAGAACAAATCTCCGAGGAGTTGGGAATATGGCGACAACCTTAGCAGAGGTGGCGGGTTTTCTGGACAATCGCGGATGGCACTACCGCAGCGACACGGACCGAAATCGCATCATTACCGCAGTCGAGTCCGAACAGGTCGAGAATTTTACGATTGTGATTCAGGTGCAAGAAGACGGGGAATATTTGGCCCTGGTTGCGCCGCAGCTATTGGAACTCAAAGACCATATATATAAAGGAGTGGCGTTTCAGACCCTGTTAGCCATCGCCTGGGAGGTGCAACTGTTGCGGTGGGAATATGACCCCAGGGATGGAGAAGTGCGAACCAGTACCGGAATAGCCTTGGCAGATGCAACTCTGACAGAAAAACAGTTTAACCGCCTGCTGTCGGGGTTAATTCAATTCACCAATGACGGTGTGGAACGGTTGCAGGGGGTGTTGGCGACGGGAAATGACCCTGGAGGAAAGACCACCCCCGCCCAAATGATGGCGGCGTTGCGGGAGATGTTGTCCGATGAGGGGTTGGCAGAACTTCAGGCGCAACTCCAACAGTTACAAGGTGAGGGGGATTCGGTTGGATAACCCTTTGAATCCATCGCCAGCACAGCCAGTTTCCCCTCGGGACTGTCCTCTGTGCATCTGTTTCTTAGAATTTCAATCCAAAAAACGAGGACATAATGAAACCATTATTTGAACAAATTTGTGGCTTTTTAGATGATCGGAACTGGCACTATCAACCGGACTGGGAACAGCAATACCTGATTTTGGAGGTGGAGGGTTTAACCGTAGTTGTAGAAGCATCAGAAAACGGGGAATTTGTCAAGATATTTCTGCCCCAATTGTTGACGATTAGTACCGACCATCCCCACTATGAGGCGGCTTTGCAAACCTTGCTGCATCTGGGTTGGCAATATAAACTGGCAAGGTGGCAACGAGACCCGGATGATGGGGAAGTGCGGTTGCAGGCGGATTTACCGTTAGAAGATGGCGAACTGACCGAAAAGCAGTTTTGGCAGACACTGGAGGGAACCCTGCAAATTGCCCAACAGGGACGAGAACAACTGCGGCGAATATTGGAGATGGGGAAAGATAGCCCGGAGAGAACAGCATTATTTGAAGCCTTGCTGCAAGCCGAAATCAAGGGATGTGCTGAAGCGGTTTATCAGGAATTGGATCAACGGGGTCGCAGACTTGACCCTCAATTACCTGATGCAGCTAGAACCTTTCTTCAAAAATTCCGCACCACAGGAAATCAGGAGTTAGAAGCAGCCGTCGTGGCACTGATTGAAAACATCGCTATTCGTCTTGATAGCTATCCCCGAGGTCGCCGAGAACAGAATGTAGCTATTGCCATTCAACTCTACTGGTTGGTACTGGACGCACGACCCCCAGAACGCCTCCCGGACAAGTGGGCGCAAACCCAAAACAACCTGGGTTTAGCCTACTCTAACCTGCCCACGGGCGATCGCGCCGCCAACCTGCAACAGGCCATCGACTGCTACGAAAGGACCCTCACCATAAGGAAGCCCGACACTGCCCCCTTAGAATGGGCGATGACCCAAAACAACCTGGGGAATGCCTACAAAAACCTCCCCACGGGCGATCGCGCCGCTAACCTGCAACAGGCCATCGATTGCTACCAAAGCGCCCTCAAGGTCTGGAAGTCCGACACCGCCCCCCTAGATTGGGCGATGACCCAAAACAACCTGGGTTCTGCCTACTTATCCCTCCCCACGGGCGATCGCGCCGACAATCTGCAACAAGCTATCGACTGCTACCAAAGCGCCCTCAAGGTCTGCAAGTCCGACACTGCCCCCCTAGATTGGGCGATGATCCAAAACAACCTGGGGAATGCCTACAAAAACCTCCCCACGGGCGATCTCGCCGCTAACCTGCAACAGGCCATCAACTGCTACCAAAGCGCCCTCACCATCAGGAAGCCCGACACTGCCCCCTTAGAATGGGCGATGACCCAAAACAACCTGGGGACTGCCTACTCTGACCTGCCCACGGGCGATCTCGCCGCTAACCTGCAACAAGCCATCGATTGCTACCAAAGCGCCCTCAAGGTCTGGAAGTCCGACACCGCCCCCCTAGATTGGGCGATGACCCAAAACAACCTGGGGAATGCCTACAAAAACCTCCCCACGGGCGATCTCGCCTCCAACCTGCAACAGGCTATCGACTGCTACCAAAGCGCCCTCACCGTCTGGAAGCCCGACACTGCCCCCTTAGAATGGGCGATGACCCAAAACAACCTGGGGACTGCCTACTCTGACCTGCCCACGGGCGATCTCGCCGCCAACCTGCAACAGGCTATCGACTGCTACCAAAGCGCCCTCACCGTCTGGAAGCCGGACACCGCCCCCTTAGATTGGGCGAGGACCCAAAACAACCTGGGTAATGCCTACTTATGCCTGCCCACGGGCGATCGCGCCGTCAACCTGCAACAGGCTATCAAATGCTACCAAAGCGTCCTCACCGTCAGGAAGCCGGACACCGCCCCCTCAGATTATTGGGCGATGACCCAAAACAACCTGGGTAATGCCTACTTATACCTGCCCACGGGCGATCGCGCCGTTAACCTGCAACAGGCTATCAAATGCTACCAAAGCGCCCTCAAGGTGTGGAAGCCGGACACCGCCCCCTCAGATTGGGCGATGACCCAAAACAACCTGGGTTCTGCCTACTTATACCTGTCCACGGGCGATCGCGCCGCCAACCTGCAACGGGCGATTCAATACTACGAAGATGCCCTCAAGGTGTGGAAGCCCGAGACCACCCCCTCAGATTGGGCGATGACCCAAAACAACCTGGGTGCTGCCTACTCTAACCTGCCCACCGGCGATCTCGCCGCTAACCTGCAACGGGCGATTCAATGCTACGAAAATGCCCTCACCGTCAGGAAGCCGGACACCGCCCCCTTAGATTGGGCGACGACCCAAAACAACCTGGGGACTGCCTACTCTGACCTCCCCACGGGCGATCTCGCCGCTAACCTGCAACGGGCGATTCAATGCTACGAAAATGCCTTCACCGTCTGGAAAACAGACACCGCCCCCTTAGATTGGGCGACGACCCAAAACAACCTGGGGAATGCCTACTCTGACCTGCCCACAGGCGATCGCGCCGCCAACCTGCAACGGGCGATTCAATGCTACGAAAATGCCCTCACCGTCAGGAAGCCCGACACCGCCCCCTTAGATTGTCTACAAACCGCTCGCAATTGGGCTAACTTGGAATTTAATCAAGGGCATTGGCAACAAGCCTTAAAGCAGTATCAGACTGCCATTGAAGCCATTGAACAATCTCGCCGTTTTGCCTTGAGTGAAGACCGTCGCCAGCAGATTGTCCGGGAGTCGATTTATGTTTATGAAAATGCCATCCAAGCCGCCATCAACCTCGACGACATCCCCACCGCCCTGGAAATTGTCGAACGGGTGAGGGCGAAACGCCTGGTAGACTTGATGGCAACCGCTGACCTCTACGCTGACGGCAATATTCCCCCCCAGGTGCAGCAGTGGCTACAACAACTCGATCGCCTCGATGACCAAATCGCCCAAAAACGCAACGAATTTAAAGACGACTCCGGGGAAACGAAAGAAGACGGACTCAAAACCCGCCAACTCCGCGCCGCCACCACCGTCTCCGCTGAAATTGCCGAAATCGAACGCCAAAAACAAGGCATCCTCGACCAACTTTCCAGCGTTGATGAAGTGGTTGCCAAACTGCGGCAAGTTCAACCCCCGAAACTCTCGGACTTTCAACCCCTGCTATCGGAAAAAACCGCAATTCTCAACTTTTATACCACCGACGACGATACCCATATTTTCATCCTGCGTTCGGGAGAGTCCCAACCCCGTCGTTTCACCTGCAAAGGACAGGGCAAAAAAACCCTACAACGGTGGTTAGGAGAAACTTGGGCGATGCCCTATCTCAGCGACAAAACCCAGTGGCGGAAACAAATGCCGGACACCCTGGCGGAAATTGCCCACCGCCTGGAACTCAACCGCCTGATCACCGAACACCTGCAAGACATGGAGGAATTAGTAATCGTTCCCCATCTCTTTCTACATCAAATCCCCTTCGTGGCGTTACCCATCCATCTCTCTTCGCCCACTGGGAAAGGGGCCGGGGGTGAGGGTTATCTCGGCGACAAATTCCTGATCCGATACGCCCCCAGTCTGCAAGTTCTCGGCTTCTGTCACCATCGGAGTCAGGTCTCCAGTACCGATTATGGCACCGCAGAAAACGCCAACGATGACCTGCCATTCAGCGGTTTCGAGGGGTTAAAAGTCGCGGAACTGTTCAAAATTGACCCCCAACGCCGCCTCATCGGTGCCGCAGCTACCCGCCAAAACTACCGGAAATTACTGGAAAACATCAACTGCCTGGTAAGCAGTCACCATGCCCAAAGTCGCTTTGACAATTCTCAGGAGTCGGGATTATACCTCAGCGACGGCACCATCAGCGTCAGCCAACTGTTTTCTCCCGGTTGGCGTTTCCCGCAATTAGAGGAAGTGTTCCTCTCCTGTTGCGAAACGGGGCTATTTCTGCCGGATAGTGCCATTGATGAACCCGTCGCCTTGAGTACCGGATTTCTCTGTGCCGGGGCGCGGGGTGTAATCGCCAGTCAGTGGTCAATTTACGACTGTTCAGCGGCGCTGTTATCGATTCTCTATCACGAACAACGGAAACAAGGGTTCAACCGGGTTCGCGCTTTGCAAACCGCACAACAAAAAATGCGCCAAATGACAGGGGCGGAGTTTAAGCAGCAGTATAAAGAGCCCGTGGAAGAGCATTTGAACGCTGAGAAGAATCGACTCCTTAATCGTCCCTTGACCTCCACCCGCGTCTACGATGCGAAACGACTGATTAAACAGTATGCCAACGACAAAGGTTGTCCGTTTGAGCATCCGGTACATTGGGGGGCGTTGGGATGTTACGGATTGGGGTGAAGATTTCCTGATGATGGGGCTGCAACCCAGTCACAAAGGGAACTCCAACAAATAAAACCGCCAAAAACCCCACAGGCTGAAGCCTGGGGCTACACGCACTTCGACAAGCTCAGCAGAAGCCCGCCTACGCGGGCTAAGAGTGTCTTGTTAGGTGCGATCGCATCGGATATGGATGATTTATTTGTTGGAATACCCAAAGAACCCTAAATCTGTAGGGGCGATTCGCGAATCGCCTCTACATTTCCCTTCGTGCGGTAGTGACGCAATCTTGTAGGTAAAGATTAATGACTTCCTGATAAGACAAGCCTTCTTCTTGCGCCATCTTCTCAAAATATTCGATTACATCAATTCCCAGAGAAATTGTGACTTCTTTTTTTAAAGGTTTGGCAAAAGGATTCGGTCTCCTTTTCATTTGCAAAAGTGGGTATTCTGGTTCCATGAGTTTATCTGCGATTAAAACTGATTCAGATTCTTCAAAAGAAACACCATGATTTTGGGGATTAATCGAGATATTATAGGACTGCACATTTTCCCATGTTACTATGGTATGTCAAGCTCAGAAAAAAGTCAAGCCCTGGGAACTCCCGACCGCCGATTAAGAACTGTGCAAAAAAGGCGATCGCCCCCCGGGAAATGTGGGATAATCTGATTAGGTCTAGCGAGTTGAGGAATGTAGCGGTGACAGAAGATTCTAAATGTCCCCATGAGCAGTTAAAAAACATTTTTCGTCAGGCGCTCAAAGCCAAATCTGCTAAAGAACGCAAACGCCTGCGACGGGAGGGAATGCGAATGATGATGGCGGCACCAGAACGCTGTTTTTGGAAGGGAGAACCGCCCCAATATCGCGATGATTTACTGTATATTGAAGCAGCAGCGGTGGCTTGGGATTATATAGAACGCAAAATTCATGGAAATGTCCGGGGTGGGGAAGTTTACGACCCCGATATTGAAAAGGCTGCCAGTCCCATAACGCTGTGGAATACCCGCTGCAAAGGGGAATATCAAGACCGACTCAACCGAGAGCGTCAATTAATCGATAATAACCCCAAAAGACCCGATCCAGAAAAACCTTACAATATTGATGATGAACCTCCGCCCCCTGTAGATATTCCCCGGTTAGAACGGATTCGCCGAGAAATTGAAAATGACCCCACAGGGGAGTTAAGCGGTTCTTTTGTCCGCCAAAATCCACCGCCTCCGATTACCGTTCAAGATGCTTTGCTGGTGATTTACGATCGCGTCTCTCGGGGCGAAAAATACACGCTCAAATTAGTTGCCGAACATTTTAATATCCCGCCGGGAGTCGTCAACGCGGCTTGGAGTCGCACCATCAGTCCCCTGTTGAGAAAAATGGGCGATCGCCTGTCTCGGGAACTGGATTTAGAAATGGATATTTTCCCTGACCAAATTTGTTAACTAGAACCAGATATTAAAACCATGAACACTCAAGAATTATTCGGTCAACTAATTCCGATTCCACCCCAAATCAATCTCCATTTACAAAGGCTGGCGGCGACCCTGGAACCCTCCCAATTCCAAGGGATTGCGGAAAGAGCGATGGCGGTTTGGGTGGTGCATCGCTATCTGCAACGGTTCGATTATCAATCTGATTTTCGCACCAGTAGCGCCTGGAATGTCGCCGCCCAGGTTTTAACGGATTTGGCGGATTTAGAAATCTTTGAAGATAGCCGCAGTTTGGGAATTGTAGAATGTATCCCCCTCGCTGCGGATGCGGAAAGTTTGGAGATTCCTGAACAGGCGGTAATGGGCGATCGCATCGCCTATATTGCGGTAGAAATGAATGCCGAAAAGACTTGGGGAAAAATCATCGGATTTACTCCCGCCCTAGAAACCGAATATCCAGAATTGAGTATCGATCGCCAAGACTTGTTAGAATGCGATCGGCTGTTGGATTTATTGGAACTCGCTGCACCTCTGGCAGACGCATCCCGATTTTCTGAATTAGAATCCTATTGGTCAGGTTGGAGTGAATGCTTTGAGGAACAACGCCAAGCGGTTGTCGCCCAATTGGAAAAAGCTTTATTATTAGAAACCCTCGAACCTCTGCAAGTGGAGTCTGCCGCCCAGGAACTGGAAGCGTTAATCGCCCAATCGGTGGCGGATTCGGGGCGAGAATTGGCAGTTCGAGAAGATGCCGAAGATGAGTCCCGCCAAGAATTGCGATCGATTTTGCGGCGGTTGTTTGAGTCTTTGCGGCAACTGGAAGACTAATTGCTACCGCCCTGACTGTAACGCTTTAGTCTATAAAAACCCGCAGGCTCAAGCCTGGGGCTATACGGACAAAGCCCGCCTGCGCGGGCTGATCCAGGAAATGGACTTTTAACAATCGGATGGGGTATGAGCCCTCGCATAAAAAATCACGGTTTGACCGTTAGTGATGTATGGGATGTGAATTGCCACCTCTTGAAGGTTAGGTTGCACTCTCAACCCCAGCCACAACTATCGAACTCAAGGCAAAATCATGGAACCTATTGCTAACATTTTACCCAATGTCATTCCCAATGTCATCACCGCCCAAAACGGCTTATATCCGATGGTGCAAAAT
Organism: Laspinema palackyanum D2c; assembly: GCF_025370875.1. Lineage (NCBI taxonomy): Bacteria > Bacillati > Cyanobacteriota > Cyanophyceae > Oscillatoriales > Laspinemataceae > Laspinema > Laspinema palackyanum. The sequence continues at coordinate 5,109 of NZ_JAMXFD010000014.1, read as the reverse complement.
GCGATCGCCTCTTCTCAAATCCGGGTGGAAACCTTGCCCTACGCGGTTCGGTGGCATCTGCCCGCTCACAAATATGATCAAGCAAAACCCTTGATCAAGGAATTAACACGACCCGCTGGGGGCAACAATGCGACTTTTTCTCATGGGAATTGGTGGAATCCGGTGACTAAAACTTGGGTTGGAGAACCCATTGTTTTGGTCAAATCCTTCATGACTGCGGAAGTGTTGCAACACAACCTCGGCGCGATGCTGCGGGGTTCCTATCGCATGGGTCAAGAACTCGGAGAAAGTGCGATCGCTCTCGAAATTCTCAGCAATAATATGATGCTGATCATCCCCACTGATTAAGTGCGATCGTCACCCTACCCGCCTACTTTTACCAGGCGGGTTGCATTTATTCAAAGACAATGAGCGCGCCAACGTGACTAGCAAAAACCCACAGCGTCAAGGGCTATACGGACAAAGCCAGCGGGCGCGGGCTAAAGAGTAAAGACGACTTTTGAACTCCGGATTTAGTATTAACCTGGGCAAATTTCAGTGCAGCGAATCTCTATCAGGCGAATCTCCGGGGTGTCAATCTCACGTCAGCAAATTTAGACTCGGCGAATCTCGAACATTGCATCAAGGGCGATACTCCCTTAAGGATGCTGCGTTTATCTGTAGGCACAGGCATCATTAGCACGAAACCTTTATAGCGGTTCCCGGCTTCTCATGGTACAAAAGCTATCAAAGGCTATCAGGAGTGCGAGCATCTTGCTCGCTATTATCCAGAGCGAGCAAGATGTAAGTGCGTTCCGCACAGGCTCCGCCAACGCACTCCCAAAAATGTCCTTACCAGATTAAGCGCTTATCTGCCATTAAATTTTGTTAACCTGGGCTGACCGAAAAATCAGGCTTGATCAACCTGCAATAACCAACAAGATTTAGAAACGGAGAGGGGGGGATTCGAACCCCCGATGGCTGTGACACCATAACAGATTTCGAGTCTGCCGCATTCAACCGCTCTGCCACCTCTCCAATTGCTCATATTACCCTATCGCACCCGGTTTGGGAAGCCCTAAAGGAAAAGATTTTCATTGTCCCGAGGATCTAAGGTTGATCCAAAGCCATCCCGGGCGTTCCACTGAATTGCCCCCTCGCGACCGATCGCGTAAATTTGAATATTCCGTCGCCGCAGCAATCGTTCTGTCTCCGGGTCGATCTCATCATTCGAGGCGATCGCCACAGACGGTTCCAGCGCCTCTATTAAATAAGGAGCCAATTGTTCCCCGGACCACCACAACACCCTTAAAGGTGACTCATCATTCTCTGTTGCCAACAACGAACCCGCCGTGGCTAAATGGCTTTGCTCCGATGGATTCAGGTCCCCCAGTAAAAACCACATCTGATTCTGAATCTGGAACTGCACCACCGGGGGCCTCAGACTCACCACCTGAACCGCTGTTTTCCCCACTGCCAAGGTTTGCCCGATGGGTAACGGATGATAAGACCCTTTGCGATCGCTTAAATTGGCCAGCAAAGGACGATCGCTGGTCTCATTAGGGCCAATTTGCGGGGAAGAAAACAGCCGCACTCGCAAACTATCCAAAACCTGATACCACCCACTCCGGTAATTCACTGGCGTGGTGGCGATCGCCCAATCAATCTGATTCACCCCCTGCTGACGCAGAAACGGCAACACCGAATATCGTGCCGTCGCGTCATCCCCACTATTAATCACAATCGCTTTCCCGCGATCTTGCACCACCAACACCGGATCGCCCCGAGTTGCTAGGGCCGTAATCTGAAATACCGTAGTTCGGGCATAAAACACCGGAACCACCACCAAACCTACCGCAAATAGCAACCCCAACAGCCATCGCCGTTTTTGATGTAACCACGGAATCAGCCACACCGACACCACAATTCCATAGAGAATCACCAACTGCACAATTGAAAGGGTTCCTGTGGCAATGGAATTCCCGGGTAATTGGCTGACAAATTCCACAATGGCGATGGTGAATTTGAGGGGATAATACAGTAACCAGGCGATCGCTGTTCCAGCTAGAGGCCAGATTGCAGCAGCGATCGCACTGATAAATCCCCCCAGAGTAATCCCCGCCAAAGGTAACGACAGCACAATATTTAATCCAATACTATAAGGAGCTAACACCCCAAAATTATAAAGTTGCAGGGGTAGCACCCACACCGATACAGCGATCGGCACCGCAATCAAAGAGGCGATCGTGGGCGGTAACCAATCCAACCGCTTCAAAACGGGGGGAGTGGATACCAACAATCCCAGAGTCGCCAAAAAACTCATTTGAAATCCTAAATCCCAAATCCACAGGGGATTCCAAATCAGCAAAAAGGTCGCTGCCAATAGCAGAGACCCCAAAGCATTGACCTGACGCTGCATTAAGGGAGCCAGTAACGCCGCACAACCCATTAATGCGGCTCGTAAAACCGATGGTGAACCCCCAGTTACGAACACATAGATGATTAAAACTGCTGCGCCATATCCAAATTGGGCTTTCTCAGAAAACCGGCGGGTGACGGCCCGCACTAATCCTAAAATGACCGCCACATGAAACCCGGAAGCAGCTAGAACATGGGCTAAACCCACCTGTATAAATCGTTCGCGAATGTCATGACCCAGATCAACGGCGCGTCTGCCTAACACCATTGCACTGAGCAACGGACCTTCTGGTACTCCCAATCCCCGGACTTGAGCACGCAGAATCCGCCGTCGCAGTTGCCACATTCCCCAATTCTGGGGGCGATCGCTCGGCAAAAAATTCACCTGCCGTCCTGCTAACCCGGCAAAAGTCCCTTCTCTAGCCAAATAAGCCTGAAAGTCAAACCCTCCCGGATTCGCTGCCGGTTGAGGCAAATACAATCGACCCGTTACCTCCACCCGTTGACCCGGATATAAGCCAGTCCCTTGAAGTAAGGGAACCGTGACATAGAGCTTGCCGGTAACGGTTTGGGTTTTTGCCGTATCGCTTCCCCCACTTCCAGAAGTCCCGACAATTTCAATCACTTGGTTCGGCTCAAACCAGAATTGAATGCGGTTGCTGCGGGTTAATCGGGGTTCACTGGTGACTTTGCCGAAGACGTTCACCAGTTGCTGCTGACTGGGGGCATCTGCGGGAGCCACAAACCGGCTGATATCATTCACGCCAATTTGTGGCTCCCGCAGGGGTAAATAGAGGGTTGCCAGAAACCCGATTGCTCCTGCAATTAGCCAAATTCTCGGTTGTAACCCGGCTTTTAGGACTTCAATGCGTCTGGGAAATGGCACTTTTAGCAAGAGTACAGCGGCGATCGCTCCCGTTAAAGTCAGGACCACCACTCCTCCCCAGGTAAAAGCGGTGCAGAGCAATCCTAAAATGTAGGCTAAACACAGAACGACTAAAGGGGCAGAAGTCATCAGGTTGCGCTTCCCTCTTCTTCTATATAGATAGACCCAATTTTAATCCCAGCAGAGCATGAACTAACATTAGCCCTAGGGCCACGGTTCCTAAATAGGCATGAGCGGCCCGGAGGGTGAGGCGATCGCCTTGAAATCCCAAAGACATCGCACCATTGAGAGCTAACAACACCAATAATATAGAACCCGTCCAGAAATGAGGGCTTTCTAAAATCGGCTGTCGTTGCATCACCAGAGATAAAACCCCTCCGGTATAACCCAGTGCCATAAATAGAAACATCCAAGGGGCAAGTTTGCGGTGGTCGCTGCGGCCCTTAATTGCGGCGTCCTTATCCGCTGCCACTCGTCCCTGCCATCCGGACCAACCGACATAACTGCCCAGTACAAATATCACAATCCCCATCATGAGGGGATGTCCCCAATGGACAATCGGCTCAGGCATTCCCAAACTGCGAAACTGACTGGCGATCGGTTCAAGGACTTCGCTGAGATCCATCATTCCTTCTCCTATTCTTGACTCTTTAGTTCCAGATCACGGGTTAAACCCACTTAAGCAGCCGAGGCTTTATCCGAGGCGTCACCTTTCAGAAGCGGGAACCCGAGTTTCTCCCGTTGCTCCAGATACAGATGAGCCACCCGTCGCGCCAAATTGCGGATCCGCCCAATATAACGAGTCCGCTCCGTCACAGAAATGACGCCTCTGGCATCTAATAGATTAAAGGTATGAGAACACTTCAGGACATAATCCAGGGTAGGGGCCACCAATCCTCGCGCCGTTAGTTGTTCTGCCTCTTCTTCATAAAGTGCAAAGAGCTTGAACAGTAAATCTGGATTAGAAGCCTCGAAGTTATAGATGCACTGTTCCACCTCTCCCTGGAGGTGAACATCTCCATAAGTCACCTCATCGGTCCAGTTAATCTTAGTAAAGGCATCCTTTTCCTGGAGATACATCGTTAAGCGTTCCAGTCCATAAGTAATCTCAATGGAGACGGGACGGCAATCGATGCCTCCACATTGTTGGAAGTAGGTAAATTGAGTAATCTCCATGCCATCGAGCCAAACTTCCCAGCCGACACCCCAGGCCCCTAGGGTTGGAGACTCCCAGTTATCCTCCACAAACCGAATATCCCGGTCTTCCGGACGGATCCCTAAAGCCCGCAGAGAATCCAGATATAGATCCTGGATATTGTCTGGGGAGGGTTTGATGATGACTTGATACTGATAATAGTGTTGGTAGCGGTTGGGGTTCTCGCCATAGCGGCCATCGGTGGGACGACGGCAAGGTTCGACATAAGCCACAGACCAAGGCTCGGGACCGATCGCCCGTAAGAAGGTATGGGGATTCATGGTGCCTGCGCCTTTTTCAATATCGTAGGGCTGGGCAATCAGACAACCGCGATCGGCCCAAAACTGATTTAACGTGGCAATCACTGACTGAAAATTCACGGTTCGCTTTCCTCTGCAAGCAAGTTCATTATTTATTCTCGCCTAAAACTCCCCCCGTGAAAGGCTTCCAGAGGTTTTTCAAAAAAAGTTTAAAAATTTTTCCAAAAACGCTTGACAAACCCTAGTGGGTTAGTTAAAGTAGTAAAGCGCGGTGAGGAAAGGCAACGAACCGACTCGCGCCTGAACCAAGACAATTAAAGAGTTTGAAAGCCAATAGAAACCTGGTCTCGTCAAGAAATCAGAAGTCTCTA
>NZ_JAMXFD010000013.1 GCF_025370875.1 Laspinema palackyanum D2c | reverse complement strand
CGATGGATCCTTCAGTTCCTAGGGGCCTCCTGCCAGAAATATTATTTACTGACTTGATTCAACCTGCGGAATGTGGGATGTAATCAATCATCTTAAGCCATTTCTATTTTGGAAATCCAAAATATATTCGGCATTTTCTTGCTCCAGGTTAGACAGTAAATTATCGGGGAAAATATCAGGATTATAAATTGGAATATACCAGGTTTGGCTATTAAAGTAGCTTTGTAACGCTTGATTATTAAAACGGCGACCATGACGAGCAAAAATACCATTCCGCATGATGTCAAGTTGAAAAGCTGTTTTCCCGACTAAATCGGCATCGGTTACTCGTCTAGCGGATAACCAAGAGTATTCATTCGTTTGATTTTGTATTTCTCGGGAGTCAAAGGGAGGTTGGTGAGTAGAATCGTGTAAATTTGGGTTTTCTGTAACTGTAAGGGTCTCCGATGGAAGAGGTAATGCTGGTGTAGAAGGTGAAGTAGTTTGCGCTTCTACTGTTGTTGGTTCTGAGCTGGGTGGCGTAGATTTGTTAAGGGCAAATCCGATCAAGATAGATGCACCAATTAATCCTCCTGTGATCGCACTACTAATCAAGATTGGTTTGGATGAGTCTCGGGAATTAACTGGCGGCGTTTGGGAGTTACTCCCACCGGGAGATATCGCTACAGTGGGGTTCTCTGCCAATGATAAGGCAGCAAGGGTGGGAGCGTTGGAAACTGACGTAGCGATCGCCGAGAGCATTTCTCGGGCGCTATGAAAGCGATCGCGGGGATGGGACATAATCGCCTTGTCCAAAACCGTTGCCAAACTTGGACTAATTCGCGGTGCATATTGTCGCCAAACAATCTCACCTGTCCGGGAATCAGATTGCAATTCCTGGGGCCATTTTTCCGTCAATAAAAAAATCGCCGTCAATCCCAAGCTATACAAATCACTGGAATAAACCGGACGTCCTGCTGCTTGTTCTGATGGCATAAATCCCGGCGTACCAATCACAATGGAACGGGTTCCGTTCCCCGAGGAATTCATCACGGTTCCCATTGCTTCTTTGACTGCGCCAAAATCTATTAAAACCGGGGTTCCATCGGAGTTTTTCAAAATAATATTATCCGGTTTAATATCCCGATGGACAATCCGTTGACCATGAACAAATTCTAAAACCCGCAGCAGACTGACGAGGATTTCTCTCACTGAACTTTCGCTAAGTTTGCCGCTATTTTGAACCCGATGAGTCAAGGTTTCTCCTTCTATCCATTCTTGCACGAGATAGAACTGGCTGTCTTCTTCAAAATACGCATATAACCGGGGGATTTGGGTATTTCCCTCTCCCAATTCTTCTAGGATAGCTGCTTCTCGGGCAAAGCGGTCTTGCAGGAGTTGAAAGATTTGGGGACTGGTTGTAACAGGTTTGAGTTGTTTGGCCACGCAACGCCTTTGGGTCGGCATTTGGGTATCTTCTACCAGAAAGGTTTGCCCAAATCCACCCGCGCCGATGTCTCGAATCACTTGATAGCGGTTGTTCAGCCTTGTTGGGGTCATCATAGCTCGGCTCGCCTCGTCAGACTTTTTCTGAGCATATCACGACTGTTTGGTTCAGGTGAATTTTGTTAATTAATCTTTAAGAATGGTTAGGGGTCTTATGTCGTTTGTCAGGGTTTCTTAATTAAAGGTATTGCCGGATAATTTTACGGACAACAGCTAGAAAGATTTATATGATTAAGTTACAGCGATTTTGTCAGATTTTTCAATTTACGGACAGCAGGGAAATGAGGGGGTGGTCATTGGTCCTGGGTTGTTAGTCCTTAGTTTTTTGGGGAAGGAAGTTGCTTGATGCTTTGACAATTGACAGTGGATAGTGGAGAGTGGATAGTTAACAGTGGAGAGTGGACCGTAACTCTCCCATAACAAATGACAAATAACAAATGACCAATGACCAATCACCCCGGACAACAAACGGTTTTAAATGTCAATCCCTATCTGGAACTGAATAATCATGGTAAGGTGATGCGTCTGGAGTTGACCAGCGATCGCCATGTGTTTGGACGCGATCGCAGTTCTGGGGCGGATTTGGTGGTTCCCCCGGATTGGCAAATTATTGGCCGTGCTCATGCGGTTTTGACTAAGGTGGGGAGTGAGTATCACCTCTATGATGGCGATGGACAGCGCCCGAGTACCAATGGTTTATTTATCGATCGCACTCGAATTACCCCACAGGAAGGGTTTCTGTTGCGCGATGGGACGCAGATTCGTATCGGTCAAAATCCGAAAGACCAAATTTTACTCACTTATGTTAATCCGGCGAGTGCAGGAGTTGCCCCCACGGTGCGATCGCTCTCGTTAGCGGGGCGATCGGTGGTGTTGGGACGCGATCCATCCTGTAATCTCCAACTGGATGCGCCGATTGTCTCCCGTCGTCATGCAATTATTGATAATTATACGATAACAGACTATAGCACAAATGGAGTATTTGTCAATGGTCAACGGGTGAAGACTTCCCAGCGTCTGAGTGATGGTGCAACGATTCGGATTGGTCCGTTTACGTTGTTACTCCGGGGGGATGAGTTACAGGTTTTGGATCAAGGGAGTCAGATTCGCTTGGATGCGGAGGGGTTAGTCCGTGAGGTGAGAGATGGCAAGGCAGTCAAGCGGTTGTTAAATCAGGTGACCCTGGCGATCGAACCGGGACAGTTTGTGGCATTGGTGGGGGGGAGTGGTACGGGAAAGTCTACTCTGATGCGGACTTTATTAGGAATTGACCCGACGACTCAGGGCCGGGTGTATATTAATGGGGATGATTTGCGGACGACGTTTAATATTTATCGCACTCAAATCGGGTATGTTCCCCAGGATGATATTATTCACGGACAGCTAACAGTACGAGAAGTGCTGACTTATGCGGCGAAATTACGATTGCCACCGGATACAGATGTGGAGGCGGTGGTTACCAAGACTCTCGCGGAAATTGAAATGGGCGATCGCGAAACGGTATTGGTGAATCAACTGAGTGGGGGTCAGCGCAAACGGGTGAGTATCGGGGTAGAATTACTCGCGGACCCGAAATTGTTCTTTTTAGATGAACCGACTTCAGGACTTGACCCGGGACTGGATAAAAAAATGATGCAATTGTTGCGGAAGTTAGCGGATCAAGGGCGAACGATTGTATTAGTCACTCATGCGACGGCGAATATTAAACTGTGCGATCGGGTCGTCTTTATGGGACGCGGTGGACATCCCTGCTATTTTGGTCCTCCGGATGAAGCGTTCCAATTTTTCCGCATCAATTCCGGTGATTTTGCTGATATTTACAACGAACTTGAACAAGGGGAGGAACACGCCGCACAATGGGCTAATAGCTTTCGGCAGTCCACGTATTATCGCAATTATGTAGAAAATCATTTGAGTACGGGCAAAGGGTCGGCAGTCGCCCCTCCCAGTCAAGTCAAACCCTCTGGATTACAGCAACTTTCTCTCCTGACTCAACGTTATTTTAAATTAGTACAACGGGACCCGATTAACTTAGGGTTGGTGTTATTAACTGCACCGATTGGAATTAGTTTAATCACTTTAGCGATTCGAGACAAAGATCCGTTAATCGGAGAACCAGAAGCAACTTTAGCCCCCTTAGCCCTTCGGGTGTTATTTGTATTTACCTGTGCCGCCATTTGGATTGGACTCTCGACTTCTTTACAAGAAATTGTCAAAGAATGGGCGATTTATATGCGGGAACGGTTGGTCAATTTAGGACTATTTCCCTATTTGGGTTCTAAATTGCTGATTTTAGGGGGATTAGCCCTCCTGCAAACTTTGTTAATGGTGGGGGCGATTTTAGTGGGATTTAAAAGCCCCGAACCGGAGTTAATTCCCTGGCCGATTGGAGTGGGAATCAGTACGTTTTTGACTTTATTTACCAGTATGAGTCTGGGATTACTGGTTTCTGCCTTGGTTAAAAATAGTTCTCAAGCGAATAGTTCTTTACCTCTATTATTGCTGCCACAAATTATTTTTGCGGGGGTATTATTTAGCATGGAAGGGGTGGGACGAGTGATTTCCTGGGTGATGCTGAGTCGCTGGTCCGTGGGGGCCTATGGTTCATTGGTGAATGTGAATGCAATGGTCCCGGAAGCGACTATTTTACCCGATGGAACGGCGATGCCGTTGCCTTTTGAACCGACGGCAATTTATGAGCCTACTTGGGCGAATTTGGGGTTAAATTGGGGAATGTTGTTATTGCACGCCACGGTGTATTTAGGATTGACTTTATGGGTGCAGAAGCGGAAAGACATTTTTTGATAACGACTTCAGTCGTTCTCTTAGTTCGTAGTAACGACTTCAGTCGTTCTCTTAGTTCGTAGTAACGACTTCAGTCGTTTTCTTAGTTTTTAGTAAATTAGACAAACTCACCATTCTCCATAACGCCTGTCGGTTGCCGCTACAGTTGTAAGATGTCAGTTACTACGAACAATTGAAGATAACGACTGAAGTCGTTACTACGAACAATTGAGAAACGACTGAAGTCGTTACTACGAACAATTAAGAAACGACTGAAGTCGTTACTACGAACAGGGGAAGGGAATTATAGGCGACTGGTTTGTTCGATCGCCCAGGTGCCGGTTTCTTCATTCCAAATTAACGACATTCGCAGGGTTTCATTGGAAATTCTGCCATCGTCTTGCATGGTATAGGTTAAGGAGGTGTCTACAATGGCAGAAAAGGGGGTGCTGGCAACTACATTAATATTATTCACATTAACATTTTCCACAGTATTCCACCAGTTGGTATATGTATCATAATCGCCGGATTGATTGGTTTGAAATCGCGGATCGAGTTGATTCCAAGCTTGGGAATAGTTGCGGTTATTAATATTAGCATAGTAGTCGCTGATGGACTCTTCAGGAGTTGGGCGATCGCCTACAGGTTCTGTAGGTTCGGGGGTACTATCCGGCGTTTCCGATTCCGCAGGCGGCATTTCATCCACCGGAGGTTCGGGTTCTGTTGGGGTAACAACCACTGGAGGCGTTTCCGTTTCTGTAGGCGGGATTTCATCCACCGGAGGTTCGGGTTCCGAGGGAGGGACAACCACGGGAGGCGTTTTCGGTTCTTCCGGGGGAACAACCTCTGGGGGTCTTTCTGGAGTCGTGGGTTGGGAAATAATGGGGGGAGTATAAGACGGTGGAGTATAAGGCGGTGGAGAATCCGGAGGGGGATTATTCGCAGGGGGTGTCGCGATCGGGGGATCCGAAGGCATTCTGTCTTGGGCGATGCCAAATCCGATGAGAAAGGATATCCCCAATACTGCCGCAGCAATGCCGAGTGCCCGGGGAGAAATACCGGAGGGTTGAGGCGATGATTGTCGGTAGGGTGAAGGTGAGGAAGGAGGGACGGGGGCACGATGTGCCGGGGCGACGGGGACCGTTGCCACTTGAGACGGGGGCACGGGGGCACGATATGCCGGGGCGACGGGGACCGTTGCCACTTGAGAGTTAATATCGGGTTTTAAGGCATCTAACATCTCTTGGGCGGTGGGAAAGCGATCGCGGGGATTAAACCGAATGGCGCGATCGAGGACCATTGCTAAACCGGGACTCACTGTGGGTGCAAAGGACCGCCACAGGATCTCACCTGTTGCCGGATCCGTGGGAAATTCCTGGGGAATTTTCCCGGTTAACATATAAATCGCCGTCAGTCCTAAACTATACAAATCGCTGGAATACAAGGGTCTACCGGCAGCTTGTTCCGCCGACATAAACCCGGGACTGCCAATGGCGATCGAGTTAGTTACTCCCCCAGAAGAACTCATCGCCGTTGCCATTGTTTCTTTCACCGCCCCAAAGTCGATCAAGACGGGTATATCTTCCCCTGGGGAAAAACTTCCCGGGTTCGAGGGGCGCAACATGATATTATCGGGTTTAATATCCCGATGGACGATGCGGAAACTATGGACATAACCGAGGACTGGGAGAATTTTTGTCAACAGCGATCGCACCTCTGCCTCACTCAGGGGCCCAAAGGTTTGGACCTTCTTAGTTAAAGTACCCCCCTCAATCCATTCTTGAACCAGATAAAATTGTCCCTCTAATTCAAAATAAGCAAACAACTTGGGGATTTGAGCATTTCCATCCCCCAATTGTTCTAAAACTGCCGCTTCCCGCGCAAATCGTTCTTGGACCATCTGATAAATTGCGGGATTGCCAGTTACGGGTTTAAGCTGCTTAATGACACATCGACGTTTAGAGGGCATTTGAGTATCTTCCGCCAAAAACGTTTGGCCGAATCCACCCATCCCTAATTCTTGAAGGATACGATAGCGATTATTGAGCAGTACCGAGTTCATGGAATTTGACAGAGTAGGGGTTAGAACGGACATCACAGGGTTGGTGTAAATCATACAGCACAACCCGGGATTATTTTAAGTCTAGCAAACCACTTTCTTTGAGTTTGGGATTAAACCGAATGGCCTCTTTAAGTCCCCGAGACGCCAGGACCGCTAACAAATCCGCTTCTACACGGCGTGACACCTGTTTTAACAGTTTCATCTGGGTGAGTTCGTCGATCGCTTTTTCATATTTTTCCCGTTCCTCATCCGTCATCAGGGGTTTAACATCGATCGCCTGCGTCCATTGGGCTTCATCGGCCCCATTCCCAGGCGGCATCTGCCCATTTTCAGCAATCCATGCCTCGCGAATTTCTTCTAAAATTGTCCGACTGGGGCGATCAATCGTTTGCGCTTTAATCCAATAACAACAGTCCGGTTTTCGCATCAGATGTTGTTTCAGACTCAAGACAATATCTCGGGAATATCCGATATATTGTAAGGTTTTGTCTTTATCAAAAATGGCATAGACCCCGACTTTGCCCGTAAAATCGCTGTTGCAATTTCCCTCATCATCAAGATAGGGTAAAAAGTCGAGAGTAGATAGGGATGAAATATCGGTCATGAGTGATTAATGTCCAGAAAAATAGTCTCGGATTTGAATGAAAGGGAACACCGGAAATCGGTCCAGTGGCGTTCCCCTAATGGATAATTTTAACTGAGTTTACGATAGACCACACAGATCCGGCTGGGGTTGAAAATTTTGGCTTTAAACATAAAGTTCGGAGGGACATTAATAATCAGGTAATCCTCAGATTCATGATAGGGTTCAAATTCCCGAGGCATTCCCTTGGGAGTCTGTTCACTATAGGGAACAGGTTGGAACATTAACTCAGTAAATTCAACTTGATGACACTGGGCGGCTGTAGCAACCTGATGAACAAATTCTGGGCTATTTAATAACTCAAAGAGAACCGATTGGGTTTCTGGGTTGAGGGTGAAGCTACCCCCAAAGTTTTGAACAATTTTAAGACCCATAAGAACTGCTGATAATGACGACAACTGAATCGGTTGAGGGAAACACCGGGGTAGTCCGGGACCCTTGAAAGGGCTGCGATGCCCTTAACCTTTAACCTATCTTATGGCAAGAGTTCCCCTTTGGGCGGAAGTTTTGGAGGGTTGGGGGAGATTGATTGCGGAGTAGTGGGGGATTTTGGTGATTCTAACTTTTAGAATAAGAACAGAGATTGAGAGTAGAGAGGTTGTCTAAGGTGAGTGCACCACAAAGTTGGATCTGCGATGGAGTCCCGAAAAATGGCCAGCATTATCCGAATTGTTCTGGCCCCCACCCTCCCCAGGAAAACTACACCCCAGACTGTATGATCTGTGGGTTACCTCGGGAGGCGATGACGGGGAAAAAGTCTCCCCAGGGCAGTAAAACAGTCCTATCTGGCGGCAGGGGGTCGAATCTACCGGGATTGGTGGCGATCGCCCTGGTGGTGTTGTTACTCGGCGCAAGTGCCTGGTATCTGTTCGGACGAAATCGTGATCCCGAAGTGGTGGAGAGCACTTCCGAGACAGTTGCCCTCTCACCCGGGGCCGCCGATCCGTTAGCAAACGTGAGTCAAACCGCTGTCAATGCTGAACTGATCAGTCAAGGAGAAAAGATTCTTTTTAATCCCGGGATTAATTTTAACCAAAAAGCAGCCGGGGCGACTGCATTTAGTCAGGATAATTGGACCGAAGCGATCGTTCAATATCAGGAAGCGGCACAAACTGACCCCAACGACCCCGAAGCCAAAATTTATTTTAATAATTCTAAGGCTAAACAAGCCGGAAATCCCCTGACTATTGCGGTGGTTGTTCCGATTTCTGCCAGTGAAAATTCTGCGAAAGAAGTATTGCGGGGCGTGGCATTACAACAAGAACGATATAACAATTCTCCGCAATTGCCGGGACGATTGTTAGAGGTGGTGATTGTCAATGAATCGGAACCCGGAAAAGCACCTTCTCTCGCCGAAGATTTGATTCAATCACCCAATGTTTTGGGGGTGATGGGACATGGCGTGGATGCAGCATCTCGGGAGGCGATCGCCCGCTATGAACGCGCCCAATTAGCCGTTTTATCCCCCATTAGTACCAGTATTTCCAGTACCGCCCCCGGGCAATCCATTCTCCAAACCATCTCCCTCGCGCAAAAAGCCAATGAGTTGTTTGCCAACTATTTAGAAGGGGTGGGCAAAACTCTGGCAACCTACGCAGAACAAACTGTTTCTTCCCCTGCTGTCGTCGTTTTTTATAACTCGGATAGTCCTTACAGTCAGCAATTAAAAGATGCCTTCAAAGCTGCCTTGGTGCAAACTCCGGGAACCGTTGTGAAAGAGGTTGATATTACCCAAGGGGGATTTAATCCAGCAACCGAAGTGAGTGATTCCAGCCAACTCGGGGCCAATGTGGGGGTTTTGGCCGTCAGTAAGAACAAAGTGCAAACTGCTGTGGCGATCGCCCAAGCCAACGCCAACGCCGGAAACCCTCTCACCCTCCTCGGGGGAGACGAACTGTATAATCCGAATATCCTCAAAGATGGAGATAGCGCCATCAATGGCTTAGTCCTAGCTGTCCCCTGGCGCTGGCAAGAAGGGGACGCCTTCGCCTCACAAGCCACCAATATTTGGCAAGGGCGAGTTAGTTGGCGGACTGCCACCGCTTATGATACAACCCAAGCCCTAGCCAACGCCATCACCCAAAAACCCACGAGGGCAGAAACCTCACAATTGCTACAAAACGGCATTGCGATCGCCGGAACTGCCACAGATTTCAGCCTATTTGACCGCATTCCCCTAGTCCAAGCTGTTCCCGGAACCAGCGCCGGATTTCGCTATCAATTTGAACCCATTTAAACCAGCAATTTTTGCTAATTTGGGACTAAACCCATCACTCAATTACCCGCTAAGAATACCATGATTCGTTCCCGTCGTCAAATCTGGCAGTACCCCTTATTTCAAATTCCCTTAATCTTCATGATAGGCTGCGCCATTGTTGCTGCTTTATCCTGGTTATTAGGATTTGGAAGACCTCCCGTTGCCGTGGCGATCGCGATCGACTTTAGCGACAGTACCTCCGGCATCGTTCGCCAACAAGAAATTCAAGCCGTCGAATCTTATATCAATCAAAACCAAAGCCTTAAAAAACCCAACGCCATCCAAGTCTTCGGCTTTGCCAGCGACATTCGCGCCCTCACCACCGACTTTACCCCCGATAACGACCAACTCGAAACTCAATTCAACAGTGCCATCTACCAACCCACCCTAGAACAAGAACTCGGCGGCGGAACTAACTTAAACCTAGCCATTCAACAGACAACAAATGCCCTGAGTACCATTGAAAATCGCTGCCGAGAACTCCTCCTCGTCACCGATGGAATTGCCCCAATTAATGATACCGTCATCCAGACGGCTCAATCAGAAAACGTTAAAATCAATGTCGTCATTGTGGGCGGTTCCAACTCCGAGGAACTGCAACAAGCCACCCGATTAACCGACGGACTCTATCTATCAGCAGAAGCCAGTAACCTCGACCTATTATTCACTGAAACCTTTTTCCGAGATTTTAACAGTAACTTGCGCTGGGTAATGTTTTGGTTATCCGGGGCCTTCATCTTTTTAATGTGGACCCTCACCCTCCCCTTAGATCGCTGGCTGTTCCAAGGAATCATGGGACTAGACATGACCCTAGCCGGTCAAATGGCCCTCGGTAACGCCTTATTTTGGACCATAGTCACCCTAATTGCCATCTGGAAAGGATTTGGCATCCCCTTTGGAAACCCTTGCTAATCGCCGCGATCGCAATCATGTCGGTGAGGGAGATAACCCAGAGGTGCGATCGCGATCGCCTCTCCCGGTTGTTCCCATCACCCCACCCCCTCCATTGCTTGAATACTATAAATACAGAAGCAACCCAGAGGTAATTCATCATGGCAACCCAAACCAAACAACTCCGCCAAAACACCTACACCACCTATCGCGATCCCATCACCGGCAAATGGTTAGTTGTAAAAGAACAACAACAAGCCGCATAACAGCATCATCGGCGATTCATTCCATTTATTTCCTCCAATAAAACCCCCACTATAGACACAAGCAACTCCATCAATCCTGTTTAATAACATCTTTTAAAACTCTTTTCTAGGCTCTGCCTAAGAATTCTCTATTCGAGGCTACACCACCTTTTTAAACCGCGTTAAACCTCATTAAAAACTCGTTCCTAGGCTCTGCCTAGGAATTCTCTATGGGAGGCTCTGCCTCCTTCTTCATCCATAAAAAACTCTCGGAATAGTCACCCCTCCGAGAGTCATGAATCAACCCAAACGATTAATTTGAATTCCGCACTCGCGCCAACAGTTCCTCCCGAGAAAGTTGGTAAATTAACAAACCCATTTCCAAAGGAGGAATCAGCAGCAAGGGTTCAATGATTGCCGATAATTCCGCATCAACCTCCCCAAACTTGGCTTGGAGCATCCCTTCAACCATCCGGCGTTGACCCAGCACTATCCCCTGTTGAAAGCCCTGTTGAAAGCTTTGTTGAAAACCCTGTTGAAAAGCCCGTTCAAAAGCCTGTTGACTGGCATTTTCTAACTATTCTAAATACATGGGTGATAATTCCATAATTAAGGATTCGTCCTCCGTATCTAAATTTTGATGAGCTTCTAAATTAAACTTGTTGTTAGGTTCGTTTTGCAAATACAAAATCGGAGATTTAAGCTCCTTATTCATCTTTAAAAACTCTCGGTAGAGTCACCCACCGAGAGTCATGAATCAACCCAAATTATTAATTTGGATTCCGTACTCGCGCTAACAGTTCCTCCCGAGAAAGTTGGGCAATTAACAGACTTATTTCCACAGGTGGAATCAGCAGCAAGGGGTCAATGATTGCGGATAATTCCGCATCAACCTCCCCAAACTTGGCTTGGAGCATCCCTTCAACCATCAGGCGTTGACCCTGTTGGATGGCATTTTCTAACCGTTCTAAATACAGTGGTGAGAGTTCCATAATTAACGATTGGTCCTCCGTCTCTAAATCTTGACGAACTTCTAAAATCGTGAGCAGATTATAGAGTAATTCTAGCGTCTGCACTCGAAAGGGATTGTCTTCTGGGAGTTGCCGCAGTTCAGTAATGGCTTGTTTTTGAACATTTCCTTTCCCTAACATCCTCAACCACAGGGTTTCGGGGGTCTTGGGTAATTGGTGAATCACCACAATGCCGGTTTTGAAGGACCTCCCTAGAAGATAGATGCCTTCCCCCCAGTTTTCCAGATCCAGTTCAGCTTTAAATCCGCTTAACACCGCCTGGGAAACCGTGGGAGACAGGATCCAGAGGTGGGGGAGTTGAGTTTCATTGAGTCGGGTATTTTCCCGGTTGGCTTGTCGCTCAAATTCGTTGTACAGTTCAAAGAGTTTGCTCAGACAACTGCGAATATCTCCCGGTTGGATGGCATTGCGAAAGGGTTCAAAGATAGCCGCTGTGGTGGCAAGTCTTCCCAATAGTCCTAGGATAGCGACTTCCGGGGGATGGTCCGATGCCGGAGAAAAAATGACATCGACTTCCCGCACTTCGGCTGCGATCGCCCGACTCGGTTCGACTTCTCCAAATGGACTTAACAGTTCAGTTAGATATTGTTTCGCGAATTGGTCGTAAACAAAACGGGTCATTTTTCAGACAATTTTACTGATTTAATTCTATCACAAATTGTCCGGCGATGTTCTAAGTTAGAGACAACTGTCGGTGATGGGGAAACGCTGGGGAGGCGATCGCGATCGCCTCTGCCATTTATCAGTATCACCCCCTCCCCCAAATCCCACCGATAGGATAAATACAAACGAAATCAGGAGGTTATAGAAATGGCAACTCAACCGAAACAACTGCGGCAAAATCCCTACGTTACCTATCGCAACCCCATCACGGGACAATGGGTGGTAATCAAGTCACAACAGCAGGCAGCATAAGAGAGATTGCTTCTATTAATTCTGTGTTATAGATAACAATTTTGACTTTCCCTCAACCCCATCGCGAGACCTGCTCAAGACCTGTGCCATAATTGCAAGTGGTACTGTAACCCAAGCGGCGATCAATGGCGATAAAACTCTGGAAATTTCTCAAGACCGATATTCGAGAGTTGAACTGGGGCGAAACTCTCGAAGATGTGAAAACCGGATCAGAAGCAGGTAAGGCAGTTTTTGAGTTAGCAAAAGCGATTCAGGAACAAGGTAGCAACCTGGAAAACTTGAAACCTTACCTCGACCCACTCTCTTCACTGCTAGATGCCCTGAATTCGCCCTTGGGTGAACTGGCTGGGGCCGCGATTCCTTTAGCACCTATCCCCATCGCCCTGCTCAAAATCATCGCCAAAGCGACAAAAAAAGAGCCGAATCTAGTGCAAGTGGTTGCCTTGGTTAGTCAAGCAGTCTATCTCCAAAGTTTGCAGGACATTCTCCAGCAAGATGAGGCACTGCTGCAACAAATCGGTGAGTCTCCCGTTTCCCAATCCATCGCCAGTAAAGTTCAGAAATTGGGTGACCTAGAATTGGATGAACGGGATGCCAGAGTCGCCGTTCTGTGTTTCCCTGAATCGAAACTTGCCCAGGCATTTAATGAAGTTTTAGCACAGCGATTACAGGAAGCGGGATTAGCCGAGTACCGAGCCAAAACCCTCACGGAACAAGTGGCGCGACAGACCCAGGAATTGCTGGTTCCTGCCTTAGTGGAAGCGGGAGGGGAGGCTGTAGACCGCTTGGTGAAATGGTATCAAATGGGAGGTGCGGAAAAACTGGAAAAATACCTCAGTATTGAGGAGTATTTAGACCAGGAGATTAAACCTAATCCCGATCAATTAATTTTTGATGAAACTGAAATTACCTTTCGGGATTTGTATGTCTCGTTGAATGTCCAACTGTTGGATAGTGACGGTAACCCGATTAAGGACAAAGACCCCATGCAACTGGAAGACTGGGTGAAAGAAATGCTCCAGGACTCCAATAAAGATCAGAAAGTATTGTTTATCCAGGGTGAAGCGGGAGCCGGGAAAAGCGTTTTTTGTCAGATGTTTGCTAACGGGGTACAGCAGAACTGGCATACCAGCTTTACTCCGATTTTGATTCCGTTACGGGAGTGGCGCGCTTTAGCCGGAGATCTGACTCAGCGTTTAAACAATTACCTGAAAAATGAAGATTTTATAACCAGTGACTCTGGTTGGCTAACGGATAAAAATAGGCAATTTTTGTTTTTGCTGGATGGGTTGGATGAATTGTTCCTCCCAAGAGCTATCAGCAGCAGTCGAGTTGAGGATTTTTTGTGGCAAGTCCAGAACTTTCAAGTGGGTAGCTACCATCGATTTTTAATCACTGGGCGTCCTCTGGCATTGCAAGGAATTGATCCCGAACTTTCCCAACACCTACAGTTAGAACGAGCGGCGGTTTTGCCGATGGATGATGAAATTCGTCACACTTGGTTAGAGAACTGGGGGAATAAATTCGGCACTCAAGAAGCAGATAAATTCCATCAGTTTTTACAGGCTTGTCCCTCAGAAATTAATGATAATCTCGCCCGAGAACCGTTACTTCTGTATCTCCTGGTGCGAATGCACCGGGAACAGGCACTTAATGCCGCGATGTTTGTTGGAACCTCGGACCAAATTACCGCAAAAATCCGCATCTATGATGACGCCATAAACTGGGTCATCAAGAAACAGTGCCAGGATGAAAACCTGCGTTTAATTGGGCTGGAACCGGAAGATTCGCGACAGTTTCTGCTAGAGGCGGCGTTATGTGTGGTGCAGTCGGGGAATGAATATGCCAAAGTTGCTATGTTGGAAGCCCGACTCAAGGAGAGTCATAACCCCGTAGCTGAGTTACTTGAGAACATCACACAAGAAACCGAGGTAAAAAAACAGAAAGCGCTGAATAATTTATTGGTAGTATTCTACATCAACCTGGCCTCCAGGGACCAAGACCGATCGCTAGAGTTTACTCACAAGATTTTTGGGGAATTTTTATTTGCAGAACGACTCATCGAAAGCTGTATCGATTGGACTCGTACCGTAACCCGACGTTGCGGAGAGGAAGACGACGTAGATACAGACACAATGGATAAGCAGATTTACGATTTCCTCGGGTATGGACCGTTAACCCCAGAAATTGTGCAGTATCTGCCTGGATTATGGGCGAAGCACCCAGAGGTAAAGCTAATTCGCTTGTTTGAACGATTGCAGGAGTTTTACCTGCGCTGGTGTGAGGGCGAGTTTATTGATGCACGACCGGAAACCTTGCCTCAATTTAAGATGCGTCTGCTCAAGGAGCAGTTGGGAGAGCAAGAGACTCAATTGGGACAGCGACAGGTGGATCTTTATACGGGACTAAATGTGATAATTCTCCTGCTAGAGTTGCACCGTTACGGACAAACTCAGGAGGAACTGAAAGATAAACTCTATTTCTATCCTTGTGGTAAACCAAATACAGACCAGTTTGTATCAAAGCGCTTGCTTGAGATTATGGGTTACAGTTATTGTCTCGGTGTGTCCGTTTTTACCAAAATACTAGGATTCTACCTCAGCGGTGTCAACCTCAGCCGTGTCAACTTTTATAGTGCCGATCTCAGCAATGCCGACCTCAGCGGTGTCAACTTTTATAGTGCCAACCTCAGCAATGCCGACCTCAGCAATGCCAACCTTAGCAATGCCAACCTCAGCAATGCCAACCTCAGGGGTGCTTACCTGGGCAATGCTAACCTCAGTGGTGCTAAACTCATCGGTACTAGCCTCAGTAATGCTAACCTCAATGATGCCAACCTCAGTGGTACTAACCTCAGTGGTGCCTACCTGTGCGGTACCAACTTTAGGGATGCCGACCTTACCGCTGCCAAACTCATCAGTACCAACCTCAACGATGCCAAACTCATTGGTACCAACCTCAGTGATGCCAAACTCAGCGGTGCAAACTTCTACCGTGCCGACCTCAGCGGTACTAAACTTAGCGGTGCTAAACTCAGCAGTGCCAACTTTACAGAAATTGTCTGGGATACTAAAACAATATGGGGAAATGCGATCGGATTGGCTGACGCAGTGGGTATATCGCCAGAATTAGCAGAACACGCCGAATTTTCGGCTGCGTTTGTCTTGAGTGAGGGCTACAGTTGGGTGAGGGAAGGTAAAGTTAAAGAAGCAATTGCAGCTTACCAGAAGGCTCAACAGCTTGATCCAAATTTGCAAGTTTCTGCTGACTTTTGGTACGTTCTGTGCTGGTATGGCTGTTTATATGGCAATGCTACTGATGTCCTTGATGCAGGTGAAAAAGCAGTGAGTCTAGCGCCTGATAGTATTGAATATCACCAAAGTCGAGGACTTGCTAGAGCATTGACCAGGGATATAGTTGGGGCTTTAGCAGATTTTCAGGCTGTTTTATTTCGAGTGTATGATGACGATCGCCAACAACAACTACAGCAATGGGTAGAGGCACTTAAGGCTGGTAAAAATCCCTTTACTGCCGAGAAATTAGAGGCGTTGCGGAATACCCGCAGATAGGAGCGATCGCCAAAGTATAAATCCCTTCCTGTAGCCGCATCGCTCACCGTCTCAGCATCACTACCCCCTCCCTTTCTTCAGATTCTTCCGCGCTACCTCTAGTACATTTTGCTTCAACAAATACCCAAACCCTGCCTTATCTAACCGCAGGGCTAATTCATCCCGAGTTTGCCCTAATTCCCGGGCGGTTATTTCTAAATTCCAGTCATATTTCGCTAACTGACTTAACAGATACACTCGCCGAGTCTGGGCGGCAGATAACCGATAGGTTTTTAAATATTGAATTTCTCCGGTTTCGGAAATAATCGCCTCTCCAATATGATTCTCTCCCTTGGGTTCGAGTTCGGTGATAAATCGTTGCAGGCCAAAGGGTCCAGCGGTGTAGACTCGCTGACTGTTTAACTCCCGTTGTAATAAATTGGTCGCCATAAATCCAGGAAACTTTCCCCACTGCGATCGCAACTCAGCTACCGCTTTCCTTAACTCTGGCAAGGTCTGGATTTTATCTGCTTCCAGGGTAACATCCATTGGAAAGGGTGTATCATAAAGTAACCCATATTGATAAATCAATTCCCCATAAAAATCTTCCAGTAAGGTTCGGTGTAAGGCGCGATAATCCTGGGGATTGGGAACGATAAAGGCGGATGCCAGGGCATCGGCGACAAAGACTAACATCCCCACTTGATTCTCGTGGATTTCAAACACCCGGAGGGCGTCTTCTAATCCCTCGACTGCCCCGCCACTGTATAACAGTTCCCCCCGCGACCCCAATCCCTGGGATAGCGCTTGGTGAGAATACTCCTGCCATGCGATCGCCGGTCCCGAAAAGAACATCCCCAAAAATCCCTCCATTGCTAAATGCAAGGGCAAGAATCGCAGGGAATTCCGACTTTCCCGCTTTGCCATCCGGTGCATCAGTCGCACTTTCGCACATCCATAGTCCAACACTTTCCCATCCCGTCCCTGCAACTGGGTCCCGAATGCCGCTTCTGTCGCACTTTCCCCCCAGGAGAGCACCAATCCGTGGGGAATGTAGGAAAAATAGGCCATCTCTGGATGATTCATCTCACCTTCAACGGCGACGATTCCCAACTCTTCTTGATACTGGCGGCGTTGCAGGCGTAAATCCTGGCGCGGATGCGATCGCAACAAAGGCACGAGGCGAATCCCTCCGTAAACCTGGGAGGGAGCAATTTCTATTCCCCGGAGGGATAATTTTTCCAATAATGGCTGTTTGCGACTCATCTCCCTGTCTCCTGATCCGACTCTCCTAACAGTTCCCTCACTCTGGCGGCGAGATATGCTTCTAACTCAGATAATCCCGCACTTCCCTCGGCAAATCGGGCAAATCCTAGCAGGGTCGGCAAATCCTCTGCATCCCGCAATCCCACCGTGGGAATTTCCGGAGTGAGAGCACGTAAGAGAAAGTTATCTGTATCAAATACCGGATTCCCATGAACAATCACTGTCTTACGAGTGGGGTCAAATTTCTGGCGATAGACTTCCAGCACTTGTGCCGCACCTTTGGGCGGGTCATTTTCCCACCCATCGGAGATAATCACGATTAAATCCGCCCCCCATTCCAAGGCATCCAATACCGGCGTCGCTAAGTCGGTTTGTCCTCTGGGGGTCACCAACAGTGCCTCGGTTTGGGGAACAGTCCAAAATGCCCGATACTCTTGGGCGGCAGCTTTGAGGAGATAATGGGCAGCTAAGGCAATGCCCAGGGGACGCCGCCGTTTTTCCGAGGAACCGGAGGTGGAATAACTACAATCGAGGACTGTGGCGACTCGTCCCAGGTGCATGGGAGAGCGTTGTAACGTCTTACGGGCGGCAGTGTCGAGGGCGGTATCCAGGAGGGTCATGCGATCGCCTCGTTCGGCTCGGGATAACGATAGCACATACAGAGCCAACTTTGTCAAGGGCATTTGTCCTAAATCGAGAGAAATTTCCTGTTTCTCCCGATTTGCTGCTTTTTGTAAGCGTAATTTTTCCCCAGGAGTCATTTGTTCCTGAATGCGATCAAGAAAAATCTCACGTTTGATGCCATGTTGAGCCGCAAATCCTTCGGCAATGGTTAAAGGTAAGGCATAAATCGCCTCGCGATCGTACTTTGCTTTGCGAAAATACTCAAAAATCTCGGTTTGATAGGCTTTGATTTTCGTCGGTTCAAATAAAAATGCGGCCAGTTCTGTCTCTAATTTGAGATGATTATGAATGGCAACAGCCCGTAATTTTGAGCGATATTTCACCGCTTGAAAACTCAGGTCCCGGCGCGATCGCAGATAATCTCTCACAATGGCTCGACTGCGCCGGTTATTGATTCCCCGGCGACGAATTTCCGCTAAGACTTTCCACGCTCGTTGGGGGGGCAATTGATTTAAGGCTGCCGCAATTAACGCCCCTTCCTCCTGGCGATGTTGCGGTAGGGTATTCCGTCCCGTCGCCAACAGTTTTAAAATGATTTGGGCGCGATTAAAATGATTGATACCTGCGGCTAAGGTGCGGGCATATAATAACCGATAATTGCCTAAGATATAGTCATGCAAAAAATCAATAGAAACACCTTTACCATAGTTATCACTATAAAATTCGCGCTGTCCCGTACAAGAGAGACAGGCATTAATAAACATGACTAAATCTTGCCGTTCAATTTGGGAAACCTGTTGCGACCATTGGGCGTCCACGTTAAAGCTGTCCTGTTTTAAAAGGTGCTAACAAGGGGAGTCACGGGACGACTTGTAGAGTCTAACTTTACAGGTTATTTCCGGAAGTCGCACCAAAGTCCCGCCTGTTAGCTTGTTTGAGTATAACAAAATTGAGGGGGAATTGTCATAGATTTTTGGACGCATTCCTGATTATAATTATAAAAATTTGAACAGACTAAGCGTAGAATCGAATTCTAAAGCACCCAGTTGCTTAATTGTACTGAGGACGCATTTAGAAACAGGAAATTTACCGATTTATTGCAGCGGAGTATGAGCATCTTGCTTGCTATTGTTCCATTTTTCTAATAGCGAACAAGCTGCTTGCACGGTTTCTGAACTTGTGGGTCGGGGTTCAGAAACCGGGTTTTTGCGAAAATCTTTGATGAGTTTCGTAGATGTTGGCGAAAAACCCGGTTTCTTGGCGTCTGAGTCAGGGTATTGGAACTCTTTAAGTGCCTTTTGACTCTTTTCCCGATCCGGTTATTTCAGATAAAATATCAAAATATTCTATCCCTTATTTTTAATGATCATGACATGGATAATTTCCTGAGCAGTAGCTTCAGGAATTTCTAAGGCTTGACACAAGCTGGTTAGTAAGTTTTCTTCTTCTTGTGTAACTTCTCCATCTGCTAAAATTAGATCGGTGGCGATCGCAAAGGTTGTATCGTATAAATCCTGGGGTAATGATTTAATGGCAGCATCGATTAAGGCTTGCGCCCCATGTCGTTGCAGCAAGTTCCCGAGTTTATCAAACATTCTTCGCATCACATCGTCGGGATAGCTGCGAAAGAGTTGCATCCGACTCAAAACGGTGGTTAATAATCGGACTTCTGCATCAGCAAGATAACCATCCGCAGCAACCACCACTAAGGTGATCGCGGCAAATGATTCGGCTGGACCTAACGTAATTTGGCTTTCCTGAGTTTTAGTTTGACGGATTTTATCAAACAATCCCATTTTATATTTCGCTCCTGACGAATGATGTGGTTATGTTTAGGCGTTAACCCAGAGGATACAATGGCTCTAGCTTTTGAGGTAGGTAAACCTTTCGATTAGAGAATATTATTCACAGATGATTATTGATTTATACCTGTGAACAGATGATTGGGTTTTACCGATTGGCTAGAACTTGCTGGTTATGATCTTTAGAGACAGTCGAATCGGGTAAATTATTGATTCTTTTATAACATACATTTTTAGGGTGGGGGGATTTTTAATAATTTGTAACAACACATTCAACTGTGATGGCGATCACATAGCAACCCGGGTTTAGAGACCAGTCTAACTTAGGTATAAATGTCAGTATCCGGGATCCTGAAAATGTCTGATTGTGATCGCAAGTTCACCATTTTTTAGAATAAATACTAACTTTGGAACAACTGTCAGTGTCTGGAGTAACGGACAGATGCGATCGCAATCATATCTTGGCCTTGGTTTTATCACCTTCCTCGGCTTATTTCCAGAATAAGCTAAATATAGAAGCAACTGAGGGAGGTTTTTGCAATGGCAACCCAAACCAAACCACTCCGACAGAATCCGTTTATGACCTATCGCGACCCCCAAACGGGGAAATGGTTGGTTGTGAAGCAAGAACAACAACAGGCAGCATAAGGTGCAATCAGTTGTCACCGTTTCTGGAGTCGGCATGATTCACCGTCGAAGCTTGAGGGGTTACCCGATTTTTTGAGTTAATTTACAGAAAAAAAATTTAGCGATCGCCTTCAACTAAAAAGGCGATCGCTTCTAGAATGCGTTATTAAAGTCTGTGTAACCCCCACAGGTTTTGCCTACGCACTCCTTTTTTTCATCTCATGCCGATGAATGGTTTGCACCCGCCTTAAGAAATTGGAAACATTTTCGCTTCCAAAGACTTGAGAAACTCGGTATTCACACCAGATTCGCGAGTGAGGGCAATTTTACCTGTGCGGGAAATTTCCCGGATCCCGAACTTGGCGAGGACCTGGACGATCGCCACCATTTTACCCGGATCTCCCACCACTTCAATAATCAGGGAATCTTCCGCCACGTCTACCACTCGCGCCCGGAAAATTTGCGCCAGTTCCACAATTTCTGGGCGGTTATTGCTGTTTGCATTCACCTTCAGCAGCATTAACTCCCGTTCGACGCAGGGAGTCTCGGTGATATCCTGCACCTTGATCACGTTAATCAGCTTATATAGTTGTTTCGTAAGCTGTTCAATCACGCGATCGTCCCCGGGTACCACCATCGTGATCCGAGAAATGCCTAATTGTTCTGCTGGACCCACCGCCAGACTTTCAATATTGAAACCTCGACGCGCAAACAGTCCGGCGATCCGGCTCAAAACACCGGCTTCATCTTCCACCAAAACAGACAGAGTATGTTTCATAGGACATCAGCGACCCCACCAGGGCGATCGCTACTATTTTTTGTATTCCATTTAGTCTATGCCAGCTAATTTTATCCTGACCTGCGGGGTAACCCCAATTTTTTAACAAAATCCTCAACTCTGGTCATTTATCCCGGGGGCCACTGACCCTCCATCCTTAACGGGAAAAGCAAACCCCGTAAGAGTTACAGAGTCATAAATCCCCAACCCTGACCCCGTTCTAAAATTAGTCCGCCTCGGCGGTTTTCGTTTGAAGCGCTTGTGGAGTGGAGTTGGGAAGGCGTTCATTTTTCCGGATCCCCAGCATCTCCCCCGAAAAATGCCTCAGTCTCCCCACCCAGGGACCTGATTCCCGCCCTTGTCTTCATCGATGCTAGGGTGCTGGGGAGTTAACGACGCTACAATGATAGCGACTATCAAACGATAGGATGGAGGTGAACCCGGATTTCTAACAGTTTACGCTGACCGTTGACTGAGAAATCCTCCTAGAGATGGAATAGAACCACTCTGAAGTTCGCATAAAATCTGGAAACCCTTGAAAATTTAGGAGTCAATGACAAATGGGTTTGTTACAAAAATTATTCAATATCGGAAAACCGGACAAATCTAAAGAGACAACGGTTCAAGCACCCCCAGCCTCAAATCCTTCTGCTCCGGCACAGAGCTATTCCGTGCCTGCCGCACCCCAAAAGCCGGACATTCCCCCAGAACGGTTAGGATTAAATGGGGAATATGATGATAGCGGCCTCGCCAAGCGTGTTGCCCTTGCCATTGATGAAAATCCCAGTACCACTGATTTTGATCGTCTCTGGATTGCCCAAACTGGCAGTACCGTGGTATTCAAAGGAGAAATTCCTTCCCAAGCCGATTTGGATCGAGTAGTGGGAATTGCTCGTGGGGTTTATGGTGCTAAGGATGTTAAGACAACTGAAGTAAAAGTTGGCTAATCTTCCCCTTTCGGGAACTTTAAAATAGAACGAATTTCAACCTAGCGAGCTTTCGGGCTCGCACTCCAGGGGTATAGCATTGGCTATACCCCTATCTTGTTTCCGTTGCCACAGTATCGGTGCAATAATAATTAGCTATAGCAGGTTTCTCTAAAAAATAATTAGATAGCGCATCTAAAATTAATTCTGACCCTTAAAAAGGGGTGGATAGGGTGCGTCAGAACCTCTCAATTACCCGGGGTAACCGTTCGATCTGACACACCCGACAATCCCGATTCGGGTTGAAAATTGCTAGATCACTTCGGAGCAGATCCCGCACTTTCCGTTTCGGGTAATGGATCTTTAAACGCCACGCGCAACAACGGGGGTGCTACAAACGTGGTTAGAATCACCATCATAATAATCGCCGCTTCTAGGGATGGAGAGAGTGCGCCACTGGCGACTCCAACCCCAGCAAAGACTAATCCAACTTCCCCTCGGGGAATCATGCCGATGCCGATCGCCAGTCGGTTGATGCCCGGTTGACCAAAAACGGCAAACCCCGCCAGCACTTTCCCCACCATCGCCACCACAATCAGAAATGCTGCAATAATCAGCCCTTCCCGATTGCTGGGAACTGCCGGATTGAGAACACCCAGATTCGTTTTGGCACCGACAACCACGAAGAAAATCGGGACAAAGAAATCCGCCAGGGGAACCACATCTTCCTGCAGTTCCTGTTGTTTTTCCGTTTCCCCAAGAACTAACCCGGCAGCAAATGCACCGAGAATGGCTTCTAATCGAATCGCTGCACCCACATAAGAGAGGACAAAGGCAATAATTAGAGCCGTAATTAGCAAGGGTCCACGGGTCTTGAGTTCTTTGACAAAGGCCACATAATAGGGGCTAAGAAAGCGCCCCAGGAGAATCACGCCGATTAGGAACGCGCCTGCACTGACAATCAGATAGGCAATATTGGTGATTTCAACTTCACCCGTTTTAACCAGACTGGCAACAACGGCCAAGACGATAATCCCGAGGATATCATCGAGCACTGCTGCGCCAATAATAATCTGGCCTTCTTTGTCACCCAGACGGCCAATTTCAGCGAGAACCTTGGCGGTAATCCCGATACTGGTTGCAGTCAGGGCCGCCCCGGCAAAAATTGCTGGGATGGTGGCGACATGAAACAGGCTAATTAAGCCTAGAGTCCCCGCGCCAAAGGGTAAAACCACCCCAACCACGGCCACCACTGCTGCTTGGGGTCCGTATTTAATCAGTTCTTTGAGTTCTGATTCCAGACCAATTTCAAACAGCAAAATAATCACCCCAAGTTCTGCCAAAATTGCAATGACTTCACTCTGGGCGGCAAAGGTGGCAGCAAGGGCTTCGGGTTCTAAACTGGTGGTGCTTTGCAGCAAGTTCATGAGCACCGAACTGCTGGCATCTTCCCCGCCTTCAGGGAAAACAACTAGCTTGAGGACGGAAACCCCAATGATGACACCGCCCACAAGGTCACCTAAAACCGGAGGCAGGTTAATCCGCGCACAGATCTCGCCCCCTATTTTGCTGGCGAGGTAAATGACAACTAAACTCAGTAGCACACCCGCTACAACGATCGCTTCGTCTACCTTCACCGAGTGAGCGGCTGGGGCCACTTCGGTTCCTGCTGTTGCCAGCAGAGGTAGAGTTTGGTCAAGGAAGGAATTAAAAAGTGTTGTGGTGAGGGAATTCACCCATGTAAGGCTCTCTGCCATTTATTTTGCAGAACTCGTCCTGTCTAATGTACCTGGTTTGTTTACCAGACTGACGCCTTTGACCCTAGAAATCAAGTTTCCCAGTCATGATCAGAATCTTGATCTCCGTGGTGAGCCGAATGGGTCAGTCCTGCTTTATTGTCTTCCCATAAGGAGCGAGTCCGATCGCAAAATATCTTATGGTTACTATAATCACTCAGGGTTGTTAGCCCACCAGCAGCGGGGTAAAATCGGTCAGATGTCTTCTGCACCGAGGGTTACAGGTCCAAAGAACCGAACGGCTCAGTTAAATAAATACTCGGTGTTGCAACGAGGGCATTTGCCGACGGACTTGTTCGAGGCGGGAGGGGCTGATTTCGGCGATCGCCACTCCGGGTTGGTCTCCAGCATCGGCTAAAATCGCCCCCCAGGGGTCGATAATTAGGGCATGACCGTGGGAATGTCTCATGCCATAGTGCCGCCCGGTTTGTGCTGGGGCGATCGCATAACAGGTATTTTCAATTGCCCGCGCTTGCAGCAATATTTGCCAATGATCTTTGCCGGTATAAGCAGTAAAGGCAGCAGGGATAAATAAAACTTCTGCCCCTTTATAAGAAAGATGGCGATACAGTTCCGGGAAGCGGACGTCATAGCAGACGGATAATCCTAGAGTGCCGAGTTTCTCCGACTGATAAATCGGGGGGAGGAGTTCTCCGGCTTTAACCGTACTGGATTCTTGGTAGGTGTTCCCATCGGGAACGTTGACATCAAATAGATGGACTTTTTGATACCGTGCCACTTCCTGTCCATTGGGTTCTACCAAGATGGCGGTGTTATAAACTTGAGTATGATTCACCGGCACCGGAAAGCCACCCCCGAGGATGGTTACCTGATACCGCTGGGCCATTGTTTTGATAAATTTTTCGCTTTCAACGGCGATCGCTTCAGCTTGGTGAACCTTGTCGGATTCCTCTCCTAAAAACGAAAAATTCTCTGGTAACCCAATCAACTCGACACCCCGGCGCACAGCCAGATCGATCAGTTCTTCTGCCTGAGCCAAGTTTTTGGCAAGGTCCGGCACGCTGGTCATTTGAATCGCGGCAGCTAGGTAAGATTTCATCTATGCAACTCGAAATTTTTAGCAGGCTAGGAGGGTCTGGCTCTAGTGGGTTGGGTAGATGGTGCGATCGCCGGGCTGCCTAAGTACCGATGGGCTGGCGATCGCCGGACAATCCCCAAAAGCGCGATCGCGCCGACTAGATAGACTTCCTATTTGATCCCCAATTTTATCAGAGATTTAACCCACCGAAACAAGCTCTCCTCACCCCCTAAACCCTCACCTCCCCCACCCGGTAGAAGCACCCCTCTTTTTTCTCGCCGGTTCCCCATTTCTTGCCACTTTTAATCATAAAACTGTCTGAATGTCAATAACCTTGTCTCTCCCCTGGGGCAAATGAGTTAAAGCCGCGAAATTCCCCTGTAATCTCAACCCGTCGAACTCACCGAACTGGGGTAAAAAATCATTAAATTAACCCATTCCTTGTCAATTTAATATATTAAATTGCAAGGTTTTTTGCATCCTACCTTTACTGGATGCCGCCAATAATTTATATTTTTTCTTATTCTATCATCCCCAAATCTGGAAAAATATAAGATATTTTTAATCCTTGAAGTTACCGAGATAATTTGAAGTTAATTTGTGGCGTCAATAGTCGCACTATTAATCTAAGCCGCCTCTACCTATAGGAGTATAATGCGACCCCATTCTCTCTCAAGATAGATTTTCTCCGGGTTTATTTATCGTTATGAAACAAGAAAGGAACTCTGGGGGTCAGGGATTTTCAGCAGCGTATTTTTTATAAAACGATGTAATTAGGAGAACATTTTCATGAATGTAATTAGCCAAATCGCACGGCAGGCATTAGTGACAGGTTATCTGACCCTTGAAGCAGAAGAACACCTTCGTTTGTTGTTACAACAGACGCAATATAACCTCGAAGATTTTCAGGCGTTTATGACCCTGCAAAAGGAGGCGAGGAAAGGTCGAGTTAGGCAAGAGTCCCGGGAGTTATGGCAATCTCATCAGCACATAACCGCAGCGGTTTAACCTCAACCGAAGCCCTCTGGATGTCTGGGTTATTGATTTTTTTCGCACGGGATGGGGCTTGAGAAGCAACGGGAGTCTAGTCTTGATTTTAATTTGTTGCTACCATCCCCGGGTTAGATAGGCTTGTCAATCGGTGGAAGGGGCAATTTCAAACGTTTCATTCCCTTGAGTTTAGCCCCTACCTGCCCCCTCGAACCCGGATTTTAGGGAGAGCGGCCCCCATTAGAGGTTTATCCACTGCATCCTTCCCCCTCTCCAAAATAAAGTCTTGACTTTTACCCCGAGGATGATGCTATAATTAAAAGCAACTGTCCGGGATGTAGCGCAGCTTGGTAGCGCGCCTGCTTTGGGAGCAGGATGTCGCAGGTTCAAATCCTGTCATCCCGATTGCATCTACTTCGTCAATAAAATAAATGATCCAGGGGTTTAGAGTCTTCCTCACGAGAGGGCGAATGTCGTACCAGTGGTGCGACATTCGCCCTCCAACGGCCAGAAAGAGGGGGAGATCTAAAACTACCCCTGGTTTTTTTTGCTCCCCTTTTGTCGCTACAGAGAAATAAAACCATCAGGATGAGTATCCCGAAGAGGATGATAAAAGATGGCGAGGCGGGTACAATAATCTGCTATTATAGAGGGCTAGATCGCTCAGGCTACAACAGCCTGGAAAGCAGCGCAACAGGGTTAAAGTCGGTATTTATGATAATTGGGCGATCGGCAAATTCAGAATAGGTCTATCTGTTTCACGCAGATTCGAGAAGGAGCTCAGGAGAGGGGGCGATCGCATATCTTAACGGATAACGGAACTCTTCCAGATTCACAATAGTCCTCGAAACTACCCCGTGGGTTGCCCATAGAAACGCTACAGATAATAAACCGGATCCTTTCCAATTCTGTAATTAAGGGAAAATCTGTTGTAGATTGAGCCAGGAGCAACCGCTCTCGCAAGATCTTTCATCCAAAGCTTACCGATCGCTCGCAAAAACTGCGAAAGAACAAACCAAATCCTTCAAAAAATTAACCTAAAACCAATTGAGGTTTGATGTGGTGAATCAAGTAAATCAACGGGTATCGCTATCAGGTGTTAAAATGAAATCATTAGTACGCTGGAGTGCAACTCTCGGTTTAATGGGAAGCGTTCTTCTGGGACAATTCCTACCCGGAATGAATCGGGCGATCGCATTGCCTGCCCAAGAAATCATGAAAAAACTAGAATCCGTCCTAGTTTTTACAATTACGAACGCAGAAGGCACTCCCTTAATCGCATCGGTCACCAATAATAACGAAGAAGCTTCCATCGCCAGCTTCTTTATGAGTCAACGGGATGCTGAGGAGTTTATTCAAAAAATACAACAACAAAATCCAGAGTTAGCGGGCAACACCCAAGTTGTCCCCGTTTCTTTGGCCAAGGTTTATGAATTAGAACAAGCCAATGCCAATAATCCCGATCGCGTAGAATTTGCATTCATTCCCGTCCAACAACAGGTGCAATTTGCCGCTGAAGAATTGCAGCAGGAAGGTCAGGAAATTCCGCAATCTAATGGGATGCCTTTATTTAATGGCGTACCGCTCTTTTATGCAACAATTGGCCCACAACAAGGCTATTTGACCATCGAACAAAACGGTCAGCAAATGATTCCCATCTTTTTCAATCGACAGCAGTTGGAATCCATGTTAACCCGGGTGCGGGAACAACAGCCAGATTTAGCGCCCAGCATTGATGTTCGGGTGAGTAATCTGGATAAAGTCATCGCCGAGTTAGAAAACAATAATGACCCAGCGGTGACAAAGATTGTCCTGGTTCCTTCCACGGAAACCTTGGAATATCTCCAGTCCATCCCTCAACCCGAACCGGCAGAACCTTAACTCAGGGATGTGGCCCCCTTGACGAAAACACCCAGAACGATTGATGCTAGGGGAAACGATCGCGGATAAAGGACCAAACTATCGATGACCCGTTCATCTGATCCGGCGGTTTCTGGGTTAGAACTGTGGCAGTGGCGTCAGGAAGCGCGCGCCGCTGCCGTAGCGGCCAATGTGCCGGTGGAAGAGTTAGATTGGCTCCTGCTATCGGTGAGCGATTTAGATAAATTAGCCCTGCGTCTGGACTCATACAAAGGGCGATTGGAAATTCCCCTAGATCGCTCCTTGGCTCAACTTACGCAACAGTGGCAACAACGGATTCAAGACCGAGTTCCGGTCCAATATCTCGCCGGGGTTACCCCCTGGCGAAATTTTTCTTTAGGGGTCAGTCCGGGGGTCCTGATCCCCCGACCGGAAACCGAATGGGCGATTGATTTAACCCTGCGATCGGCCCAATCCGAGTCGCGCCCGTACCCGGAAACCTCTTTAATGGAGGGAGATTGGGCGGATTTGGGGACCGGCAGTGGGGCGATCGCCCTGGGTCTAGCGGAAGTCTTGCCACAGGTTATCCTTCATGCGGTGGACCGATCTCCAGCGGCTCTCGCGATCGCCCAAGAGAATGCTTTAAATCTGGGATACGGCGATCGCATTCAGTTTTATTGCGGGTCCTGGTTTGAACCCTTACATCCCTTCCCGGGACTCCACTCACTCCGAGGGATTGTCTCCAATCCTCCCTATATTCCCACCGCCATGCTGGGGGAGTTAGAACCGGAAGTTGCCAACCATGAACCGGCGATCGCCCTCGATGGCGGACCCGATGGATTAGACTGCATTCGCCATCTGATTGCCACTGCACCGACTTATTTATGTCCCGGTGGGCTTTTGCTCTTGGAAATGATGGCGGGACAGGCCCCTGCCGTCACCGAGTTACTACAAGACCAAGGCAGTTATACTCAAATTGAGATATTCTCAGATTTAGCAGGGATTGAACGATTTGCCCGAGCTTACCGCAGTTAACGTTGAGGGTCCCAAACGCCACGATGACAGCAGTTTCAGAACAAGTCTTGATTGAGGCGGCCCTGGCGGGCCAGGTGGTGAGTTTTCCCACAGATACAGTCCCCGCATTAGCGGTCCTGCCGAGTCTCGCTGAGTCCATCTTTGCGGTGAAACAGCGAAGTCTGGATAAACCCCTAATTTTGATGGGAGCCACGGAAGCGGATCTTTGGCCTTTTGTGCGGAGTACCCAGAGGGAGTTGCAAATTTGGCAAGGGGTGGCGAATCGACATTGGCCCGGTGCGTTAACATTGGTTTTACCCGCGAATGCTGCGGTCCCCTCGGTGATGAATCCCGTTGACCCGAGTACCATTGGGATTCGAGTTCCCAATCAGGCGATCGCCCGCCGGATTTTGGCTCAAACTGGCCCTTTAGCCACGACGAGCGCCAATCTCAGTGGGCAACCCCCGCTGGAAACAATGGCAGAGATTGATTTGCGGTTTCCCCAAGTGGTGACTCTGGAATGGGATCAGTCGGAACCGAACCCAACGGCCAGTGGGGTCCCTTCGACCGTAGCCAAATGGACCAGTCAAGGTTGGGAAATTCTCCGACAAGGTGTGGTTCAGTTAGACTCAAACAGCGAGGAACGGGGAAAATGAACGGGGATATCCTGTCTGTGATCACTGCCATCAGCGTTCAGGAATTAGGTTGGATTGGGGCACAAACGATGGACTGGAACTGTTGGATTTATGGAATCACTGCCTTGGGAATTGGTTTTGGCAGTGGTTGGCTTTGGCGATCGCGCTGGACTCCCAAACCGAGTCCCCATTTGCCCCTAAATCCTCGGAAAAACTTCGGGGACACTAACCTCTCAACTCGCCTCAAACAAACCCAGCTCAATTATCTAATGACTCGTCAAATGTGTCAGTTCAAAGCGGGTTTCTTGTCGCGAATTTCCCACGAGTTGCGATCGCCTCTCAATAGTTTAATCGGCGTTCATCAATTAATTTTAAGCGATTTGTGTGATAATCCGGCAGAAGAACGCGAGTTTTTGGTTCAGGCCAATAACTCGGTTCACAAGATGATTCAAATGCTCGATCGCATTATCGAAGTCTCTCGGATTGAAGAAGGTCGTAACCCCCTAAAACAGGAAATTTTACATCTAGCCGATGTGTTTGAAGAAGTTCATTATTTGACCGAACTTCAAGCGGCCAACCGCAATATCACCTTGCAGATTTCCCAACCGGACCCCAAAATTGCGGTTCGTGCGGACCAACGATGTCTGACTCAGGTTCTTGTCACCTTTATTGAACTGGCCATTAATCCCGTCGGGAATGGTCGCATTGGTATTTCGGCCAAAGTCTTCCCCGAATCTGGCTCAACCTCTTCACTCACCCAGTCAAACCCAGGTAAAACCCCGGGGGATTATGTGAGCATCTCCATTGACCTCCCCCTGCCTTCTCATTGTTTTTCTGAACCCCTGGATTTCCTGCAACTCCAACAAAACCGCAAAGAAAATACCCCAGAAACAGAGGTGGATCTGTCTCCGGGTACAATTTTGATGATGAATCAGAGCATTTTGGAACTCATGGGCGGCCATTTAGAAATTGTTGAAGCGGGTCCAGGGTCGGAGGAGCTACGCTTAGAAGAAAACTCTAAAATGACTAGACTTCAATGCTTGCTTCCACGAGCACTTCGCGAGTCTTCAGTTCTTCCGTGAAGTTTTGGTTATTGTAGAGGACCATTGTCGTCGTGGAGTTTTCCTCGAACCCAATCCGCTCATAGAATCGCTGCTGATGGGTGGTCATCAGGTAAACTCGCTCGACTCGATTCATCCGGGGATGACTTAAGAGGGTTTCGACTAATTTGCGTCCCAATCCCACCCCTTGATATTCCGGGTGAATGATCACATCCCAAATCGTAGCTCGATAAATGCCGTCGGAGGTGGCACGCGCTAACCCAATCAGGCGCTCTCCTTCCCAAACGGTAATCACGGGATCGCTGTTGGCGATCGCGATGGCTAAATCCTCAACTTTTCGCTCTCGCGCCCAAAATGCGGTGAGTTCAAATAGCCGTTTAAGCTGTTGGATATCTACATCTTCTTTGCGATCGCGAAATTGAATGTGGCTGCAATCCATCGTCCTTTTCCTACTCACTTGATGTCTAGGTTTATTGACAAATCGCTCTGGAGTCGAGTGCTTTGTAGTCTGTAACCCTCTCTTGCTTAAAGTGACCCCAACTCGGGGTATTAATTCGGAGGTATAAGCTTTTGGGAATGAGCGGGTCGTATAGTTCCGCTCCTGCACTCCACAGAGGTTTCCTTGTTTTGAGGAAATCTGAGAATAAATTTCCCACTCCGACAACAAGGACGGGCTGGTTTTTGTTTCCCCCGGCAGTCGCGTTCTAAAGTCGAAGCCAAAGGGTTCTGCTGTTTATTCCTAAAATCCGATTAAGTTTTAATCCTATAACTATTCTTATAACATAACTGATAAATTGACTACCTTAATTCTAATTTTTTATATCATAATTTCTTGACATTTTGCCCCAAAAGCGGTAACAAATAGTCCCACAGTTTTCTGGGGTTCTGTACCCGTCTTGTTCAGTAAATATCCGGGCTTGCCCAGGGGTGACGATGGGGTAGAGGACTGCTACAGCAACACCAGGCGGGGGTTTAAACGTTGGCGGCCTCATAGCTAAAGTGGCAACAAGCAACAAGCGGCGGGGGATAAATCCCTCGCCTAATAGCTAAAGTCGTCTAAAGACGACTAAAAATATGACCGCATAAGACTTTCAGTCGGTTGAAACTGACATCTTGCACCATTCTCAACAACCGGCGGGGGTTTAAACCCCCGCCTAATAGCTAAAGTCGTCTAAAGACGACTGCAAGTCTTATCCCGTGGTGTTTTTAGTCGGTTTCAACCGACTTTAGCTGTTAGGCGGGGGTTTAAACCCCCGCCGGTTGTCGCCACTGCTGCAAGATGTCGGTTTTAACCGACTTCCGCTATTAGGCCGCCAATCGTTTAAACGATTGGCGGCCGGGTGTTGCCACTGTTAGGCCGCCAATCGTTTAAACGATTGGCGGCCGGTTGTCGCCTAGGACTGGTTTGCCAGCCAACGGGCGGCATCTTTCGCATGGTAGGTGAGAATCAGGTCCGCACCGGCGCGCTTGAAGCCAGTTAACGTTTCTAGGACCACTCGTTCCTCGTCAATCCAGCCATTGAGGGCAGCAGCTTTGACCATCGCATATTCCCCAGAAACGTTATAAGCGGCAACGGGCAGGTTACTCGCCTGTTTGACACGCCAAATAATATCCATATAGGCGAGGGCTGGTTTCACCATCAACATATCCGCCCCTTCCTGGATGTCCAGTTCAATTTCAGTCAGGGCCTCGCGACCATTGGCCGGATCCATTTGATAGGTGCGCCGATCGCCAAATTGTGGAGAGGAATCGGCAGCATCTCGGAACGGGCCATAATAGGCGGAGGCATATTTCGCCGCATAAGACAGGATGGGGATATCTTCAAATCCCGCCCCATCTAATCCCGACCGAATCGCCTGAACGAATCCATCCATCATCCCTGATGGTGCGATGATATCTGCACCGGCCTTTGCTTGGGCGATCGCCGTTTTTTTCAACAACTCCAGGGTGGGATCGTTGAGTACCCGACCCATTAAGTCCCCTACTTCTAAATAGCCGCAATGTCCATGACTGGTGTACTCACACAGACAGGTATCCACGATGACTAGGAGTTCAGGAACCGCTGCTTTCACCGCAGCGGTTGCTTTCTGGACAATTCCGCAATCATGCCATGCGCCGGTTGCCTCAATATCTTTGTTTTCGGGAATGCCAAAGAGGATAATGGCAGGAATGCCCAAATCATAGACTTCTTTAGCTTCTTCGACAATTTTATCCACCGAGAGTTGATAGACTCCTGGCATGGATGAGACTTCCTTAGCGACAGATTCCCCCGGGACGGCAAACAGGGGATAGATTAAGTCGCTGGTGGTGAGGAGATTTTCTCGCACCATTCGGCGGAGTTGGGGGTGCTGACGCAAACGGCGAGGGCGATGAGTTGGAAACATATCTGAATTAAGGAAGGAAAACGCGACAGTTTCAAGACTTCAGTCTAGAGTTATCTGGCGATCGCTGGCGCATTTAGTTACGTTTTGTAACATCTTGTTTCCTGGGCTATGGGTGAGTTGTTGGGGGCTTACAAGAGTAGGTTTTTTACGCTTAACTGAACCTCCGGTCCCCTCCCCTTGCCAAGGGGAGGGTTAGGGTGGGGTTCTTCTTGGGCGATCGCCACATAACGCACTCTTTTGGGTTTAAGGGCCTGTATGGAGCCGGGTGCCAACCTATTCTTTTCGTGATGTGCTTAACCAGTCACCAGGACCCTGCACGCACTACTACTTCCTGACGTGGCTTACGCCACGTCAGGAGGACCCCACCCTAACCCGGACCAAGACACAGGGGAGGGGACCGGAAGTGTACTTAAATTTTAGGTAAATCCCGCTGAACGTAAAAAACCTACTTTTGTAAGGTTGTTGGGGGTGGGGTTTAGCCATGAGGGTCTCCGGTTGTGGGTCAGAAAAAATCAGGAAAAAAAGGGCAGACGCGATCGCATCTGCCCTTTTTTAAATTCTCTGGACTGGACTCACGCCATTTATGCTTCAACTGCCACGGGTTCTGCCGTTGCTGCCACTGCATAAACACTGATTTTTTTGCCACTCTTGCCCTTGCGTTCAAAAGTAACAACCCCATCAATCAGGGCAAACAAAGTATCGTCACTGCCACGCCCGACATTTTGTCCAGGGTGAAACTTGGTGCCGCGCTGACGGACTAGGATATTTCCGGCGCGGACGACTTGACCCCCATAGCGCTTGACGCCAAGACGCTGGGCATTAGAGTCACGTCCGTTGCGTGTACTACCCGTACCTTTCTTATGAGCCATAGTTCCTCTGTGTTACTTCAGTAATTTCAGGATTGAATCTTGGGAAAGGGTAGCACCGGGAAGGGCCCAATGGGAGGGTCCGTTGTCCGGACTGCGCCATCGCTTAATGCCCCTCCAACTGACTCCTCAATTCCCGCTGTTCTTATTCTGCCTCAGTTGAGGGGGTAGATGAGGCTGGAGTGTTATTTTCAGCCGATGCTAACACCGCCCCATTCAAGCTGATGGAGTCGATCATCAGCCGAGTGATTTCTTGGCGATGTCCGCGCTTTTTGCGGGTTTTCTTTTTGGGTTTCATCTTATAGACGATCACCTTGCGACCCCGGTAATGCTGCATGACGGTCGCTTGGAGGGTCGCACCTTCTACGAAGGGTTGACCGATATGAACCTGATCCTCATGCTGAATCAGTAAGAGATTTTCCAGGGTAATGCTTTCTTCGGCATCTACGGGAAGTAACTCGATGTCGTAGAAACGACCGGGTTCTACTCGCAGTTGTTTGCCGCCGGTTTCGATAATTGCGTAAGTCATAGAATTCTGGTGGAGTGTGCCGTACAGGTAGCGGGTTGATCGGTCTTCGGTCTATAGATGAGCGATCGCCCCTGCTTTTATCAGGGCTGAACCTGATCCGAGCTTAATATAGACAGCCAATCTTTTATGGTTGCACGATCGCCGAGCGCCTGTCAATCCATTGGCCCAAGGGATGGATGCAACCGCCTCAGCGGGTCGGGTTGAGTCCGGATTAAGCCGTTGCCTCAACCTCTTCTTCCGCCTCGACTTCCCGAACGGTTTGCTTGATGGTGAGATAGCGGATCACGTCTTCACTCAACCGCATGGCTCGTTCTAAGGGGGCCACTTGGCTGCCATCACATTCATAGTTCATTTGAATGTAGATGCCATCGCGATGCTTGCCGATTTCATAAGCAAGGCGACGCTTACCCCGGTGTTGAGTCTCCACAGTGGTGACCCCATTCTCTTGTAAGATGCCTTGATATTTGGCGATCGCCCCATCGGTGAGTTCCTCTCCGAGGTCGGGGCGCAGGATGTACATGGTTTCGTAAATATACCGCATTCTGGGAATCTCCTTATGGACTAAATGGCTTCTTCGCTCAGGGCCCGATTCTCCTGCAAAGACGCTGCTCTGTGGCCGGTTGCTCTGGTCAACCGGGCAGGGGTTCGGCCATTCTGGTGAAGAAGCAAGGCATGGCAAGGGTTAGGGAGTCTCTCCGCTTTCGCCTTGATTTTACACGCAATTTTTTATCGTATCATACCCGGTTCCGATTTCTACAGCCTCGACCAAAAAAGTCCAGTAGCGTTCAGGACCATCACCGTTCTCCCGAATTGGCGACTTTACTCTTGTAGTCACAACAACCCCCCAGGGAGAATAATCGTTTTTTTATTTAAACGGAGTGAAGTGATGAGATATTTTTTTCCGATGTGATGGCAAAAGGAGATCTTTTTAACCCAAGGACAGGATACCATTTGGGGCGATGAAGAGGGTGCCTAGAACTGCTAAAGACTAATTCTAAAACTCCTAAGACTAGGGTCAGAAGAGCCAAACATCACACTACGACAGAGGGCATAAATCAACGTTATGGCACAGCGCTACGTCCGAATCCAAACCCCAGAGGGACGGATTTACTATGGATTACTTCAATTGAGTAGAGGCGTTCAGTTGCTTGATGCGCCCCCCTGGTTAAAGGGAAAACCAACCGAACGATTCCTCGAACCCGAAACGTACAGGATCCTCGCGCCTTGCGTTCCGTCAAAAATTGTCGCCGTCGGCAAAAACTATGCAGATCATGCCGCTGAGATGGGAACGCCAGTTCCTAGAGAACCCCTACTCTTTTTGAAACCCCCAACTGCGGTGATTGCTGATGGAGACGAGATCGCCTATCCGCCTCAGTCTGAGCGGGTCGATTATGAGGGAGAATTGGCCCTTGTGATTGGAGAACGGTGCGTGGATTGTACGCCGGAGGAGGCAACGGGGAAAATTTGGGGATATACCATCGCCAATGATGTGACGGCGAGGGACTTACAAAAAAAAGATGGTCAATGGACCCGAGGCAAGGGATTTGATACCTTTTGTCCCTTGGGGCCTTGGATTGTTCGAGAACTCAGTCCTGGAGCGGGTTTACAGACTTTTGTGAATGATGCCCCCGAACCTGTGCAATCGAGCGTCATTGATAATATGGTGTTTCCCCCGGATGTCTTGGTTTCCTATATTTCTCAAGTGATGACCCTACTCCCAGGAGATGTGGTATTGACGGGAACCCCGGAAGGGATAGGGCCATTGCAGGTGGGCGATCGCGTCCGGGTGGAAATTGAAGGCATTGGCAGCTTAGAAAATACCGTCAGGCAACGTCTAACCCCATCGGATCTATAGTTAGTCGTCATCTGCCTAAATTGCTGCACCAGCAGCCATTGGCTGCTGGTCCGTTCTAGCGTACCTGCATATGCACCGCTTCAGAAATCGTCGGAATTTCGGCATAGCGCCCCAACAAGGACTGCACCACAGAGTAAACCACCGCTGCGATCGTTCCTAAAAACAGCATATTAAACAGCGTCTGCACCGCCAAGGTCGGGAGGCCCTTCCCGAGCAGTTCCACCACCAAACCTGTGATGGATAACACAATATTTAGCAAAATTGCCTGCATGGTATTAAACCGAATGAAGCGGCTGATATTGTCGTTTCTAACCACAGCAAACAGCAGGACGAAAAAGATAATCAGTCCCATCCATTGATTGCTATAATACAGGGCCCTTAAAGGGAGTAGGGGGGTTAAAAAGACTTGAAGAAAGGGAAACTCTTTGAACAAAAACATCCCAAATTCTACCCCCACAATCAGGGGCAGTAGGTAGGGCAAACTGGCAAAAATGCGATCGGTTACTGGGGTAGAACTGTTCCAACTCATCGCTTTAATCTCCTGAGTGTCAATGATTCATACTTAAATGGCCTCTAAGCTCAGGATAGCGCAGGGAGAGGATTTGAGGGTTTAGATTTTAGAGTCGCGATCGGCTGTGCCTTAATCACAATACCGACTCCAGTCGCCGCATCTGGGGTGGGATAACGACAGAAACGGGAGGGCGATCGCACCCTCCCGTTCCTAAATTTTACCCTTGATAGGGCATCCGTATCCTAGATTGGCCGTTGTTCACACCTACTTCTGAATCGAATGGATCCAAACATTGCCATCAGGACCGCAAACCCGGTCCATATAGCTGTAGGGATACATCAACCGGCGTCCTTCCAAATGGCTGTAACCCGTCAGTGCATCTCCCCAAGGGTCTTGCACAATATACCCTTGCCGGTTATAGCCGATAATCGTAATAATATGCCCGGTTGCCGTAAAGTATCCGGCAATCACCACCGGACGGCGATTAATCAGCTCATTCTTCACATCGGACCAGGTACTGGTGGTGCTAAAGCTATGCTTGAACCCATAAGCGCGGACCATCGCCGATAAAACACTGTGATCCGTTTGGGACCCGACTCCGCCATAGTTAAAACACCATTGCAGCAGTTCATCCTCCAACTGACCCCCGCGCTTGGACCGGATGCCATAGTAATGAAACACCATCGCGATCGAGGTCACATTGCAGGTAGACCAATAGTAGCGAGGATTATCCCGTTGGGAAAAATACGGCACATTCAACTCAATTTGATTCGGAACTGGATCAAAGGTGCGACCCCCACGCTGCATCCGCAGATGTCCCGGAAACAGAAAACCCGTATTCCCAAACCCGGGAAACTCTTCCGTTAACGACGCTTTCAAATGTCCCGATTCGA
This sequence comes from Laspinema palackyanum D2c, assembly GCF_025370875.1. NCBI lineage: Bacteria > Bacillati > Cyanobacteriota > Cyanophyceae > Oscillatoriales > Laspinemataceae > Laspinema > Laspinema palackyanum. The sequence goes on along the minus strand of NZ_JAMXFD010000013.1, from coordinate 142,578 downwards.
TCGCATAACTCGCCACGCCATACACCCGTCCCAGGGGTAAAGTCACCTTATCTGTAGCACTCAACCGCGCTGCATCCACGGGTTGTTTCTTCAACGCCGTCGTCTCCCGAATCGTTGCCGTCAACGCATCGGAATCATACGACACCACCTGATTCCGGTTCTTAATTTGAACGTGCTGCCAATACACATACCCCACATTGCCAAAACCAGGAATCGATTCACTCAAAGTAACCCGGAAATGTCCAGAGGTACAGGCATATCCAGTAATTCCCAGGGTTTTACCCAGCAGCAATTCCGCTTTTTGAGCCGCAGAAAGATTCGCTGAATCAACAGGTTGCGCCTTAATTAAGGTAGTTTTAGTGACCAACATTTGAGCAGGAGTTCCAGCAATCTGGACATCCTCAATATTAAAGTTGAAGACTTTACTCCCTTTGCTCAGTTGCACATGGCCTTCATAAAAATAGCCAAACTCACCGATGGGTTGAATTGGACTCTCTAGGGTAACCTTGAGATGACCATCTAACAATCCATAACGGCTGACTTGAACCGTCATCCCTGCTTTAACTAAAACTTTTTGCTGATTATTCAGACTGGCGGAATCCACTGGGGAAACCTTAAAAAAGGTGTCCTCCTGAATTTTTAAGGTTAAAGCTTCTCCAACGGTTGTCGGATCCGTGGTGACCGTAATATTAATAACGTCAGACCCAATCAATTGACCCCGAGCATCGGTTCCTTTGAGGCGTAACCAGCGAGCACCCGCCCCACTAAATCCGTTGTTGAGATTAACTTGCCAAGTGCCTGCACTCGGATTTAATTGCACCGGCAGAGAAAATTTATCTTCGGCGGATAAGGTGACGGTGGCAATTTTCTGGGGGTCATAAGTGCCTTTGAGAATTACAGGCTTTTCGACTAAAACTTCCGTCGGACCTTGATAGCTGAGGCCAAACCCGGTACTAATTGGCGTATTGTCCCGATTTAATTGAACAAAATCGGGGAAAAGATAGCCGGTATTGCCAAATTGAGGCAGGTTTTCGGTTAGGGAAATTTTTAAATGTCCCGCTTCCATTGCATAGCTGGCTACGCCATAAATCTCGCCGGATTTGAGGGAATAGAGTTGTTCCGGGGGGAGTTGGCTAGAGTCAATGGGTTGTTTTTTGAAGGGGTTGGTTTGGAGAATGGTCAGGGTAATGGCGTTGGCATCGTAGTCGATCGCCAAGCCATCTTTTTTGAGGCTAACATGGGGATGATAAAGATAACCTCGGTTACCAAATCCCGGGATTTCTTCGGAAAGGGAAACTAGAAAATGGCCGGGAACGCAAGCATGGCCGGTGATTAAAAAGGTTTGACCCGCTTGCAGTTGGGCTTGTTCGCGATCGCTCAGTTCCGAGGAGTCTTCCGGTTTGGCTTTGATTTTGGTGGTTTCCCGGATGGTTAGCAACCCAAAACCGGGCGGGGGTTCGACGGAGTTACCGCTGTTGAAGGGAGAGTTAACGAGGTTTGGAATGAGTTCGATATGTTTGTCATAAAAGTAGCCCGATTCACCCACTGGGGCGATTCCTTGGGCTAATTGAACGCGGAAATGACCTTCGCTCAATTCGTAGCTTTTAATCTCAAGGGTCTGTCCCGCTTTTATCGCTACTTTTTGAGTGGCACTTAAGGTAGAAGATGATGCAGTGGACACTTTGAAAAAAGTGTCATGGAGAATCTTAAAAGTGAAGGAATTGCCTAAACTCATCGGTTCTGCTCACAGTAATATCAACAGGAGGAAGACTTCCTGCCTACCCCATAAGACCCTGTTACTTGTGAGCCTAGATTCTATCCGGAATAATCTTTTTTGCTCAGTTATCCTGATGAATTTAGGGGATTAATTGTTAGAATAGATAAAAAAACTCTGTTGTTGGGGGACCCGAAACTGGGTTTTTTGCCTGCATTGGCGGCAATTTGGCAAAACTTCTGCCAAAAACCCGGTTTCTAACCTTTAAGGTCATCCCAGGGACTAGAAACCGGGTTTTTTGCCTGAATTGGCTGCAATTCGGCAAAAATTTTGTAAAAAAACCCGGTTTCTAAGCTGAACTTTACCCCCGAGGGAGTTAGAAATTAGGACAGTGCTGCGAGATTATCTTGAGCGTGGCTGCGGGTGTTGACTGGATCGTAAACTTGAGCGATTGTGCCCTCGCTGTCGATCCAGTAGGTGACCCGCTTAGAACCGTTAACACCATCACAGGGCGATCGCCTTTTTTAGTCGATTCTAATGGATGGCGGCAAGAATATCGGGACCATGTGTTTCAGTATTGAGATTGTCCCCTTCGTAAACTTGGGAGATCTTACCGATCGCATCAATGATGTAAGTGACCCGCTTAGAATAGTCGCCCTTTTCTACGTCATAAGCTTTGGTAATGGCACCATCCGTATCCGCTAAGAGGGGAAAGGGAAGACTAAATTTTTGACTAAATTGTTGATGGGAAGCTTCATCATCTCGGCTGACTCCTAATACGCCGATGTCTTTGTTTCTAAATTCCGAATAAGAGTCGCGAAAACTACAGGCTTCTTTGGTACAGCCCGGAGTATCATCTTTGGGGTAAAAGTACAATACTAGGGTTTTTCCAGCAAAATCAGAGAGTTTGACGACGTTGCCATTGGTATCTCTGGCGGTAAATTCCGGGGCTGCTGTGCCAACTGGTAAGGTCATAAATGCAGGTTTTTCCTAAATTTGATGTCTTGTAATTGTATCATCCGAGATGGATTTTGACAAGGGAAAAAGACTGGATTAATGGGGAGATTTCCGTACTGAATTGTGTGGAGAAGATGAAATCAATCATCAAGATGGGAAAGGGTGGCGGAGGCGATCGCCTCTGTGGGAAGCCACTTCCTAGGGAATCCTGGCAAAAGCCTGTCAAAAGTTGCCAGGGCAATTTTGCAGAATTTGATATATCAGTTTTGGGTCCTTTTGTCAATCGAAATGCTCCCCAATCCGGCTGTCTAAAGACCTGTTTTATCCATGACGCTGCGGAGGCGGGCTTTGTCCGCTTTTTCCCCATCCTTAAGGGTGTGGGTTTTAAAGGGTCTGATCAGGCGGATCAGGGGAATCCGGTGGACATTTTATGCCGGACGAGGCTCAACTCAAGGGATGGAGAGGGTAAGATCTGAGTTAATCTAAAACTATCCAGGCTTTAGTCTTCCGATCGCCATGACTGCCGTTCAACCCCAGAAAACCAACAGAATTGCATATCCCGAAGGCACCTTAAAACGGGCCGCTAGGGGTATGAAGTGTTTGCCCTTTAAACTAGAATTATTTGTAACCATGCGCGATCGCAGTGTGCCGTTATTGGCAATCGTCGATTCCCCCGGAGTCGAAAACAACTATACGCGATCGCCAATCAACGAACGCAGCGTAGAAAACAGCCTGTTGTGGCTGATTCAACTGGGTGTATTGCGTCGAGAAGTCGATGGGCAAGGGATTACCGATAGTTTCCGCCTGACGCCCTTGGGACGGCAACTGGTGGCTCTATGGGAACAGTCCCCGGGTCAAATTCCACCCCCATCCTGGGGCGATCGCCTTTATAATTTTCTCAACCGTTGGGTGCGATTTCCAATCTTTTAGCAAAACCACTGAGAAACTTCTGCCATTATGAAAGCCATTATGGTTGTTGGGACCACATCCCACGCCGGGAAATCGGCGATCGCCACGGCCCTATGCCGAATCCTCTATCGCCGAGGGATGCGCGTTGCCCCTTTTAAAGGACAAAACATGGCCTTAAACGCCTACGTTACCCTCAAAGGTGGAGAAATTGGCTACGCCCAAGCAGTCCAAGCCTGGGCTGCCGGAATTGCCCCGGAAGTGGAAATGAACCCAATTTTATTAAAACCTCAAGGGGATATGACTTCTCAAGTCATCCTTCGAGGAAAACCCGAGGGCAAAGTTGGGGCAGCAGAATACTATGAACAGTTTTTTGATCGGGGTTGGAGTGCGATCGTTGAGTCATTGAATTCCCTTGCCAAAGAATTTGATATCATCGTCTGCGAAGGGGCCGGAAGTCCAGCAGAAATCAACCTCAAACATCGAGATTTAACCAATATGCGCGTTGCCAAACATCTCAACGCGCCTACTGTCTTGGTGGTCGATATTGACCGAGGCGGTGCCTTTGCTCATGTGGTTGGCACCTTAGCATTATTAGACCCAGAAGAACGCGCCTTAATTCGTGGGGTGGTAATTAATAAGTTTAGAGGACAGCGATCGCTCCTTGACTCGGGCATTACCTGGTTAGAGGAATACACCGGCATTCCCGTACTCGGGGTAATTCCTTGGATCTCAGAAATGTTTCCCGCAGAAGACTCCCTCAGTTTATTAAATCCTCCCAGTCACAAAGAAGAGAGCGAAATTACCATTGCGGTGATTCGCTTACCGAGAATTTCTAACTTTACAGATTTCGACCCCTTAGAAGCCGAACCGAGTGTCACCCTCAAATATATCAATCCCAAGCAATCTTTGGGCTATCCCGATGCAGTGATTATCCCCGGTTCTAAAACAACAATCGCGGATTTGCTCGTTCTGAAACAAACGGGGATGGCGGCAGAGCTGCAAAACTATGTGGCTGGAGGTGGAACGGTTTTAGGCATTTGTGGCGGATACCAGATGTTAGGCCAAGTCGTAGCGGACCCGGAAGGCGTTGAAGGCATAGAAGGACGATTTGAAGGGTTGAATCTCTTGCCGATTAAAACCGTAATTACTAACCATAAAGTTTCGCGACAACGGGTGGTTAATTCTAATTATCCCACCCCCGGTTTACCCGTTACGGGTTATGAAATTCATCAGGGTCGGACGCAACCGAGCGAACGGTTCAATGGCGCGTTATCTCCAGATATTAAACCCCTATTTGATGATTTGAATTTAGGGCTGGTGGATAAAGAACAATCCGTTTGGGGTTGCTATTTGCATGGTTTGTTTGATAATGGACCTTGGCGGCGGGCTTGGTTAAATCGCCTCCGCAATCAAAGAGGGTTAAAATCTTTACCCACAGGGATTGCTAACTACCGAGACCAACGAGAAGAAATTATTGATGCGTTGGCAACGATTGTCGAAGCCCATTTAGATTTAACCCCCTTGTTATGAGGACCGGCTCCCTGGGTGATTAACGAAAAAAGAGCGTAGGAGTTTGGGGCGGAGCAACGGGGGAACAATGAAGTGTTACCCTTCACTTAAGTTAAAATTATGAGTGTAGATGTTATTTTTTTACCCGATCGCATTACGGTAAAAGCGGAGGTCGGCGAACCGTTACTAGAGGTGGCGAAACGGGCCGGAATAACGATTCCTACCGGATGTTTGATGGGGTCTTGTCATGCTTGCGAAGTCGAAATTGATGGCGATCGCACCGTTTGTTCCTGTATTTCTGGTGTACCTGGGGGTCAAGAACGGGTTACTATTAATATCTATATTGATCCGACCTGGTAAAAGGTAAATTTCACCCGGTGCAATCCTCATCCTCAATCCCTTTCCCACAATGGGAGAGGGACTTTGATTTTGCTCTCCTTCCCACCCAATGGGAGAAGGGTTGGTATCATGAGAACAAAATTGTGGTAAATTGACTGAAAATCCCCGCTCTTGGGTTAACGGGTTCAAGATTTTAAATTTCTGAAAATTCTAGCTTATCTTATAAAGAAGCACCCCAGGCGATTCCGATGCCTTGGAGGTCGTTACACTCCGATCGCCCTTCTGTGGGTCCTCTTCAGCCCTCTGTCAAGTTATTATGCTGCAACCTAATTATTTACCCTTCTATTCCCCAGACTTAGAACAAGCGATCAACCGATCACCGATGGTCGTTTCTCCCGATACCCCCCTAATTGATGTCATTACCCAAATGGCTCAATCCAGAGCGAGTTGCGCCCTCACCGATGTGACCGCATCAATGGCATTCAGTCCCCTGGATGACGTGGGAGACGGCTGTGTATTGGTGATGGAGGGTGAGCAATTACGGGGAATTTTTAGCGAACGGGATGTGGTACATCTGTGTGCGGCAGGGGTCAAAATTGTAGATATCACCATTGCCGAAGTCATGACGAATGCGGTAATTACCCTAGTTCAGTCGGAGTTTCGGGACCTGTTTCAAGTCCTCTCCCTGATGCAGAAACATGGCATTCGTCACTTGCCTCTGGTTGATGCCACGGGTCAGGTCTTAGGACTTTTGAGTCATGGCAGTATCCGAAAAGTGCTACAGCCGGTTAATCTCCTCAAGGCGCGATCGGTCTTAGAAGTGATGATTCGCGGGGTGGTGACGGCACCCCCAACCGCATCCTTGCTATCCCTGGCGGAATTGATGTCTCGGAACAAGGTTAGCTGCGTGGTGATTACCCAGATGCCAGAAACCCTGAACCCTGACCTCACCGAGGGTCCCGTTCACGGCGTCCCCATTTCTCCCCCAGCATCGCACCCTCAATCCCAGAGCCATCGGGAGAGCGGATCCATCGCTGTCGGAATTGTCACGGAACGGGACCTCGTGCAATTTCATGCTCTGGATCTGGATTTGAGTGCCACGGCAGCGGAGGTGGTAATGAGTCAGCCCTTATTTTCACTCACACCCCACGATTCCCTGTGGAATGCTCATCAGATCATGAAACAGTGGTCTGTCCGCCGCTTAGTTGTGGTTTCTGAACAGGGGGAACTGTTGGGAATTGTCACCCAATCTACCCTCCTGCAAGCCTTTGATCCAATGGAAATGTATCGGGTGATTGAGATTTTACAACAATCCGTTGAAGAACAGCTGGTTGAACTAACTGAAACAAACGAACTGTTGCAAAAAGAGATTGTAGAACGTCAACAAGCCCAAGAAGAATTAAATCGGGCTTTAGCTAAAGAAAAAGAACTGAATGCACTGAAATCTAGTTTTTCTTCAATGGTGACTCACGAATTCAGAAATCCCCTGACTTCGATTTTATGTGCGTCCCAGTTATTGGAAAGATTTGCGGATAAGATATCAGAAGAACAGCGATTGAATTATCTCAAAATGATTCAAAATACCGCTGAATATATGGACCAAATGATAGATGATTTGCTGGTTCTAGGTCGGGTAGAAAATCGCAAATTAGACTATGAGCCGGAATCCTTAGATATAGTCAAATTATGCCAGGATTTAGTTGAAGAACGGCAATTTAGCGATCCGGAACATCATTCAATTAGGTTCCAGGCGATCGGGCCGACTGAGCAAGCCTGTCTCGATGAGAAGCTCCTGCGCTACATTCTCGGAAATTTACTCACTAATGCTTGCAAATATTCCCCTCCTAATAGCCCCATTTATTTTGATTTAATTTGTCAAGACAATCAAGCCATTTTTAAAATTCGCGATGGTGGGATTGGCATTCCGGCAGAGGACCTCAAACAATTGTTTCAGTCCTTTTACCGGGCCAGAAATGTCGGTAAAATACCGGGAACGGGATTGGGACTGACTATCGTGAAAAACTGCGTAGAAGCACATCACGGTCAGATTGCGGTGGAAAGTGAGGTCAATTTGGGGACGACTTTTACGGTAACTTTACCCTTAACTCCAGAAGCGCCGGTTGATTCCGCAGTGCGGCACTTTATTTAGGGTAGGATTACAGTTGAGAATAGTCCGCGATCGCATACTCCCGAAATCGTTCTAAATCCGCTTGAATCGTGGATTCTACCACGCGACCTAAAAATAAATTATCCATAATTTGTCCCAGAATCCCGGGAATGCAATATGCGACGGTGAGCTTAACCATACTGCCTTCTTGATGGCGATCGTAAAACCGAATTGCCCCGCGATTCGGCAATCCATCCACCGATTCCCATTGAATAATCTGATTCGGAACAATTTTTAAAATTCGAGAGAGCCAACTAAATTCAAATCCCCCAGAGGCTAATTTCCACCGCGATAATTCCGGATCTTCTTCTAAAATATGCACCGATTCAATCCATTTCATCCAGCGCGGCATCTGCTCTAAATCCGACCAGAGACTCCACACATGATCAATCGGAGTATTAACTTCTACTAAGACGCTATGTTCTAGCCAATTTGTCATAAGACTTTAAAGGTTTAAATTAATAGTTTATCGGTTGAACTCGTTTTCTAAAACCAGTAGGGTGGACCCAAGCCCACCCTACTTCTACAGTTTAGCGTTAACTTCAATTACCCGATCGCCAACGGTTTAGGACTCGCCGTTAATTCATTCACCCGCCCTAAAATTGCTTTAGCCGCTTGCCTTCCCGAAAGAGTAGCCCCTTCCATACTGTCAATATAATCCTGTTGGGTATAGCTTCCAGCTAGGAAGAAATTCCCCACGGGAGTCTGTTGGGCTGGGCGATAGGGGTCCATTCCTGGCGCTTCCCGATAGAGGGATTGCGCCAACTTGACCACACTGTACCAGGTCATATTCAACTCGCGGGACGAGGGGAACAGTTCATGCACTTGATTGAGCACATGATGGGCGATCGCCTCGTTACTCTGCTTGATAAACGGATCTCCAGGCGTCAATACCAATTGCATCAACGACCCTTCCCCTTTCCGATAATAATCCGAGGGCGAAGTCAAGGCTAAATCTGCAAAACAAGAAAAGTCGGCATCTGGGGTATAAAGCAGATTGTCAATGCCTGCCGCTTCCTCCAACTGCTGACGCTTACTCGCATCATGCATTTCCGTCACCCAGCCATCAAAGCGCAATTGCACCGTGGCAACGGGCACCGCGTCGAGTTTGTAGATATTATCGAACTCCGGCCATTTGCGCCATGCCGGGGGTAAGACTTTCTGAATGCCAGGGACATCACAGGCAAAAACATAAGCATCGGCAGTGATGGTTTCTTCCGTTTCCCCTTGCGCCACAATCAATCCCGTGACTTCCGTTTCTCCACTCTCTTCAGAAAAGAGAATCTCCCGGACCCGGCGTCGCGTATGGATTTTAGTTCCTCTAGCTTCTAAATATTGAATGATGGGCTGATGGAGGTAGGTATCCGGGGACCCTTCTAACATCCGCAGGACTGACGCTTCCGTTTTGGCGGCAAAAAACTGGAAAATGGTCAGCATACAGCGGGCGGAAATGTTTTCCGTATCGATAAAACCCAAGGCGTAGGCGATCGGGTTCCACATCCGCTTGAGACTGCCATTAGAACCGCCATGTTTGCGGAACCAGTCGGCGAAACTGATGCGATCGAGCTTACGAATGGTGTTCATCGCCCCATCGAAGTCCACTAAACCCCGGACAATTGGGCTAGTCCCCAGGGCGATCGCATTGGTGAGTTTATCTTGTACGGAGAGTTGAGAGGTGGTGAAAAAGGCTTTTAAACCGTTGAAGGGTGCGCCGGTAATAAACCGAAAATCTAGTTCCCCGGTTTTGCCACCCTCGTTGACAAAGATATGAGTATGGTCTTTTAGGCGCAAATTATCGATTGCCCCTACTTTTTTCATTAAGTCGAAAAGGTTGTAATAGCAGCCGAAAAAGACGTGCAACCCCATTTCCACATGGTTGCCTTCGGCATCTACCCAACTGCCGACTTTCCCGCCGACAAAGGGACGAGACTCGAAGATTTCCACTTCGTGACCCGCATCAACTAACTCAATGGCGGTGGACATTCCGGCTAGTCCCGCCCCTGCGATCGCTACCCGCATTCTGCCTATCCTGTAATGGTTCTTTACAGATTGTAATATAAGGCGCACCATCTGAGTTCAAGTCAAACTCTATCAAAACCCACAGGCTGAAGCCTGGGGCTATACAGACGAAGCCTGCCTACGCAGGCTAAAAGCGAAAACCGACTTTTACCAACCGGATTGGGTATGATGGCAAGGTCCATAAAAACCCGCACCCTGAAGGGTGCGGGTTTTTAAAAGTCTCTTAGCCCGCGCAGGCGGGCTTCGTCCGTATAGCCCCAGGCTTCAGCCTGCGGGTTTTTATTTGAAAAACCACATTCCCTATGACTTAATGGCGGGCTGAACCTTCTTGACGCGCTGCCTGTTGGACGGCGGCAGAGACGGCGGTAACGACGCGATCGTCGAACACGGAGGGAATGATATTTTCCCGGCTGAGATCCGAGGGTTTGACTAAGGAGGCGATCGCCTTGGCTGCTTCCAAATACATGGTTTCCGTAATCGTATGGGCCCGACAATCCAGCGCCCCCCGGAAGATGCCGGGAAATGCCAAAACGTTGTTAATTTGGTTCGGATAATCGCTGCGCCCCGTGGCAATGACGGCGACATCATCCATGATTAATTCCGGTTGAATTTCCGGGATGGGATTTGCCATTGCAAAGACAATCGGATCCGGTGCCATTGAACGCACCATTTCCGGAGTTAGTACCCCGGGGGCACTGACGCCAATAAACATATCCGTTCCTTTAATCGCATCGGCTAAACTGCCGCCTTTTTCTACAGCAAATTCGCGTTTTTCATCGTTTAAATCGGTGCGATCGTGACTGAGGATGCCTTTGGAATCACATAAGGTCATATAGCGTGCACCAGATTGGCGTAATAAACGGGCGATCGCCACCCCAGCGGCCCCGGCCCCATTCATGACAATCCGGATATCTTCCATCGCTTTACCCACCACTTTCAAGGCATTGATAGAGGCAGCTAAGGTAACGATCGCCGTTCCATGTTGGTCATCATGAAACACCGGAATATCCAATTCCCGGCGCAATCGCGCTTCAATCTCGAAACAGCGAGGGGAACTAATATCTTCTAAATTAACCCCGCCAAATACCGTAGCAATTCGTTTGACGGTTTCTACAATTTCGTCACTATCTTGGGTGTTCAAACAGATGGGAAACGCATCAATTCCCGCAAAGGCTTTAAATAACATCGCCTTACCTTCCATGACCGGGAGTGCGCCTCCGGGACCGAGATTGCCTAAGCCTAAAACTGCTGAACCATCAGTGACGATCGCCACGGTATTTTGCTTGATGGTCAGATTGTAGAGTTGTTCGGGATTGTTGGCGATTTCCATACAAATTCGCCCCACGCCGGGGGTGTATGCCATCGCTAAATCGGCTTGAGTTTTGAGGGCAATTTTATTTTCGATACTAATTTTTCCGCCGCGATGCAGGTTAAAGGTGCGATCATAAACGTTGAGCACTTTAATGTCGGAGATGCCCTTGATTTTTTGGACAATCTCTTCGGCGTGTTCGGTACTAGAAGCATCGACGGTAATATCCCGAGTTGTATGAGCGCGGGTTTGTTCGATCAAGTCGATTTGGCCGAGATTCCCTCCAACGGAGGCGATCGCCTGGGTCACAGTCGCCAGGGTTCCGGCTCGGTTGAGAAGTTGCAAGCGAATCGTTACACTAAAGCTAGAATTGGGTGTTAATGCTACCATCTTACTGCTGTTGTCCTCCAACAATTCACCAAACCTATTAGACGCTCCGTCGCGCCTGCTGTGGTTTTTCCATCAAGGCTAATATTTTACCCTGATTTGCTCCTTGATTACGTCAGCAAAACCCTAAATTATGGGCTAATTTTGATAATTCCCAAATCTCATATTTTTTCAGGTTTTAAGATAAAATATTAATTATTTCTAAGGAGCAATAATAAATGTTAAATTTTTGAGGGGATTTTTCAGGTTAATCGCGGGTGCCATCCCTAAAAAAAATCCGCCAGGAAAAATGAGTCAGAACCTGTCATTGATACGTTCTCAGGCTCAGGCGTTCTTCACGGCAAATTTTATCGGCCGCCGCTTCCCGAATCAACCCGTCTCCTGCGTCACACCGCTCACGGAGCATCCCCCCCAGCCCTCGCTTCTTCATCTTCCTGGGATACAACCGGAGCAACGACCGTCGCCGGTAGCCACAGGGTAAATTGGGAACCCTGACCTAACTCACTTTCGACCTTAATATCTCCCCCCATCATTTGACAGAATTTCTGGGTAATGGTCAAACCCAAACCCGTCCCTCCATATTTGCGAGTCGTCGAGGCATCGGCTTGGGTAAATGGTTTAAAAACTTGCTCCAACTGTTCCCGAGTCATCCCAATTCCGGTATCTTTGACGCGGAAAAAAATCCACTCTTGACCTTCCACTTCATAAGGGGAATGGGATTTTAGAGAGGGATTTTTCCCTTTTAATGGTTTTTCTAGGGTGCGCCTCACTCGTAGTTCAATCTGGCCTTGTTTCGTAAATTTAGCCGCATTGCTCATTAAATTGAGAAGCATTTGCCGCACCTTGGTGATATCAGCATGAAAGTGTCCGATATCTTCCGGACATTGAATCGCCAACTGATTGCCATTTTTATCAATTAGAGGTTGAATGGTCGTGACCACTTCCCAAATGAGCGTATCAATGGCAAAGGTTTCTAATTCCAAACTCATGCGACCGGCTTCAATTTTGGAGAGGTCGAGAATATCACTAATTAAGGAGAGTAATTGTTTTCCGGCCCCGTGAATTTTTTGCAGGTCGGGAATGAAATCGGCTTGACCCAAATCTTCGGCATCTTCCTGGAGAATTTCGCTGTAGCCGATGATGGCATTCAGGGGGGTTCGCAGTTCATGACTCATATTGGCGAGAAAGGCGCTTTTAGCGAGGTTCGCTGCTTCTGCGGCTTCTTTGGCCTTGCGGAATTCGTCGGCGCGTTTGCGTTCGGTGTTGTCACTGACCATTGTCAGCAGACAGGGTTCTCCTTCTAGATCAATTGGTTCAATGGATAGCAGGGCATCGCGAATTTCTCCGGATTTGGTGCGAAACTGGAGTTCAAGGTCGCGGATTGAGCCAAATTGCTCGATTTTACTAAGCATTTGATTGAAGTAATCTCCTTGATGTATCCAGACATCGAGTTCTTCCCAGGTTTTGCCGATCACTTCTGCGGGAGCATAACCCAGCAGGTGCAAAAAACTGTGATTCACATCCACAAACCGCCCTTGAGCCCGGGTACTGATGCTGATTCCCAGGGGGCTGGCTTGAAAGGCTTTCGAGAATCGTTCCTCACTGGCGCGTAAGGCGGCTTCGGCCCGAATCCGAGGGGTGATATCTTGAACTGTAGCTGTAATCCGAAACGGACTAATTTCGCACTGTTCATGAACGATGCGATCTTCCCCATCCCCGCGCAAGAGTCGATATTCCAGGGAGTAGGGTTGATTCTGAGTGATGGCTTTTTTAAAGGCTTTGCGGACTTCGGTGCGATCGCTCGGATGCACATATTTCAGAAACTGTTCGTGACTTGCCTCGAAGCTCTCCGGTTCTTCTCCCAGAATCCGATAAATTTCATCGGACCAATGGAGTGCTTTGCGATCGCGGTCTAAATCCCAGTTGCCCACCTGGGCAATCCGTTGAGCATTATTCAGCCTTTCTTCCCCTTGGCGGAGTAACTCTTCCGCCTGTCGCCTTCTAGCCATGACTGCGGCAAAGATCAGGGCTGTGGCAGCCACCACTCCCATAAAGATTTGCAGGGAGAAAATGGCTTGTTCGGGGTTAATGGCGTGTTTGAGAAAGGGTCCACTTTTTCGGGCTATCCCCCAAATTGCCATACTCGCCACTAACAGGTTCGCCAGGACCGTCCCGCGCAATTCAAAGCGCAGGGCCACCCACATCACCAGGGGAAAGGGTAAATATTCTAGGGGATAGTCTGCGATATAAACCCGAGTTCGCGAACAAAACACCACCCAACTGATGCTCAGCAGCAAGATTGAGAGGAGGATGATTTCTAGGATTTTGGCAACTAATACCCACCGCCTAGATTTGATAGTGCTCGGGCGGAATCGGCTCCAGGTCAAGAGGATTGGGGCAATTAACAACACTCCCATTGCATCTTCTAACCACCATATTTCCCACTTGGCCGCTGCCTCGGGCCAGGTTTGCAGTCCGGCGATTGTAACGAGCAAGACAGACAAACTGGCGTGAATTAGGGTCGAGAGGATTGCGCCGATCCCGATGAATGACCCCACATCCCGCAGCCGTTCCAGGGCCGGATCAAACTCAACTTGTCGCAGCAGGCGCGTCCCTACTATGGCTTGAACCACGCAGGCGATCGCCCCAACACCCGCTACCCAATAGGGTACTCCCTGGTATTGTGCATATAAAAACGCCCCCAGTGCCACCCCGGGCCAAATTTTCATCCCATATAACACCAGTCCAGCCAAGGCAACTCCCGCAGGTGGCCCAAACGGTAATAGATTTTGATCCAATCCTGGAATCCATATCGCTAACATAGCCGCGATCAAGTAACTTGCAGCCAGTATGCCTATGCGGGTCAAGTATTGCCAGAACCGTCCCTGGGTCGGAATCATAAGTTTTCGATTCAAGGGGTGAGTGGGGAGTTGAAAAAACAAACGCTAACTGACGAGAACTAGCGATGAAAGCCGCCAGACTGGAGTGGGCGGATAGTAAAGTGCATCGCCGGGTTTAAACCGCCCCCTTCAAGGTTATGATAGCCGATTTAGGTAATAGAATTCCGATCATTCTATAGCACTTCTTGCCGCAGTCTGACTCGATAATTGATCCGTGGGAGCATCTTGCTCTCTACTGTTGATCCGGTGCAAGATGCTCCCACTCCGTTGGGGAATTGTTCAATTCATTGAGACTCGCTATATTCAGGTTAACAAACTTGAATTCTCCCTCCCAGAAAATTTCCCCTCTTCTCGACTCCGGGTGAATCCTCGATTTGACTGACTCATTCTGCCCTTTACTCCCAGGCTTTAATAGGGTCCCGATCGCGGCTCTCTTTTGGTCCAGGCCAACCTGATGCTAATCTTCCATCACTTCGTTACTTTGGGCACTGTGCCTTTTTACTTTTTAAGGGTTCTCGGGTTCATCGTTAACCGGCGATGGCTCAATATTTGGCCTGAATTTCTCCGCTAAAATTTAATTATTAAAATTTTACCTTCTCTCAAATTCTCCCTCTAATCTCTGCTCCTGAAAAAATTGAGCCGACTTGAGGGGGGCAGAAAATCCCCGCTGATAGTTTTGCTCCGAATCTGTTCCCTGGGAGCATCGGATGCAAATCACCCAATAGACCGATCGATATCACTTAATCATCAGGGATGCGATCGCAGTCAAAGCCCTAAAAAAGGGTCATCTTAGAATAGACCCTCCCCAATTTAACCTCTTCAATTATGAATACTCTCTCCTTAATTCATCCGGGTAATCTTTCCGAACTCTTCTTTCAAATTTATTGGTCAGGACGACTCACCCAGGAACACCGACAATATCTTAGAGCGCTCCTCTTACAAGAGAGTCTCAGCGAAGAAGAACAAAGCTCAATTAATCGTCTCATTTACGCTGTCCGCCGAGGATGGTTAAAATTAACGGACTAAATGGCCTTGACCCATTTCCGGTTTTTCTGTTTCTGCTTTTTTCAGGGCATCTGCTCAGGTTGAAAACAAAATATAAAATCTAAATAGAGAAGGACCCGTTTGGGTCACCGGGGATCAGTTTTACTGGGGATCTCACCCCTCACCCCTCATGGGATTTGGCTCGGAGTATGTATCCTCGGACTGGGTAAAGTTTTAGATCTCAGGGATCAGAAACCAGATTTCTGGCCCATAGAAAGTTATTCCCAAGCAGAGATTTTTCAAGAAACCCGGTTGATAACCTGTACGGGATCGATGGGTTAAGGAAGTACATCTGTGACCACATCGCCCCCGGTCACCACAATAGTTTGCTGCTGAAGTTTGCCCACGGCCTTGGGTCCAGTGACGGTAAACGGGGGGTTCGCTTGGCGATAAAAGACGTTGCCTTCGGCTTGGAACTCTTCAGTGGGAATCACCCAAGTCATGCGATCGGCTTTAAACTCGGTTGAGGGGACCTGGCGGACCCCGGAGACATTCCCGAATAAAGAGATGATGGAAGATGCCAGTTCCAGGGTGCCGCGATCGCCCATTAAGGTCAAGGTTTGCTTCGGATGGACGATAGTAACTCGACGTTCACTGGTGACCTTTTGAGCGTCAATATTCCAGCGCATCAAGTCGCTGTTGATGGTGAGTGGGGGTTCACTCAAGGTAATCTGGACTTGTTGTTCCAGGGTCACCACATTGGTTTCCAGGTTCAGTTCACCGCGATCGCCAATGGCTTTATCACTGGCGGGACAATCTTGGGGCTTTTCACACAAATAACGGTCGATTTGCACCGGGCGATCGCTGATGATTTGGTCCGTCTCCATCTGCCACACCACCGACTCAGAACGCATCTGTAAGGCGGGATTTTTCTGCGTTGTGGCAACGACACTCCCCACGAGTTCCATGCGCTGGGCTTTGCTTTTTAGCCTTGCTTCATTGGCTGTAATTTCCAGATCCGGATGGGTGCCTTGGACGTTATTGCGAACGAGCAGCAAATCTTCTGCGGGTAACCATTCTAATTCCTGAGCACGGATTACGGCTTGATTTTGGAGTGCGGTGGCAACAATCTCGTCCTGGAGCACAATTTTCGAGCCGTCACCATGCACCTGGCCTTGTTTGGACTGGATTTTATAAACCAGTTGACCTTCCTGGAACAGTTCTCCGGTTGGTGTCTCTAAATAGGTAATTTTCTGTTCATCATTATACCGAGCCGAGGGCGATCGCACCTTCCATACGATTTCCCCCTCAGCATTGGCCTGTTCCAGGGTGACATCGTTAAATGTTAACGCTTGCTCCTGGCCTTCGTCTGGCTCGGTGACAACTGGAGTATTGCCCTTTTTAAAAAAGGCACAACTGGGTAAACCCAGTCCTACTAAGGCATATAAAAGCAAAAGGAAAAAACCCGAATTTTTCACTTTTAAATAGGTAGTGTTGATGTCTGAATCCACAAGGATTTAGCGGTCTTCCACATCATCCATCATGCCAATACTGGAAAGGGGTCGGTAGGTATAGTTCGGTTGTCTTGGAGTTTTTTGGATATCTTCCTTGATGGATTCTAGGTCAATATAGCGATCGGCGACGTTAATTAAACTATCGCTGGTCATGGAACGGAGGCTCACGACTTCCACTCTCACCCCGCGATAGCTGACCGCATCTACGGAATAAGCCAGGTCTCCATCCCCACTGACTAACACGGCGGTGTCATAAGAGCCGACTAATGCCATCATATCTACGGCGATTTCTACATCCAAGTTGGCTTTTTTAGAGCCATCAGGAAGTTGAACTAAATCTTTCGAGATCACCCGATAACCATTGCGACGCATCCATAATAAAAATCCCTGTTGTTTTTCATTGGTGCGATCGACGCCGGTATAGAAAAAAGAACGCAGGAGTCGGGAACCGGCTGTTAAGCGACACAGCAGCTTGGTATAGTCAATTTCGATTCCCAACTGCAAAGCGGCATAAAACAAATTGGAGCCATCAATAAAAATGGCAACTCGACCGCGATTTTCTAAAACCTGTTCGGGGGTAAATATGTTGTTGTTTTCTGGATGATGATGCAACATGGTTGTTATTCCTCAGTTTTTTTTATCGGAAAATTGATTTTTCATATTATCTATGATAGAGGGAATCGCCCGGTTGTCACCGGAATCAGGTGAACATCAGGCCATTGATGATATACCGGAACGGTGCCCTAACGCCCCGATCATCCTTGCTTTGGCAATGGGGTGGGGACCCCTCTGTAACCCCACCCCCAATACTCGATAATTCTACTCGCTGTTTTTGGATCAACATTGCCGATCGCCCACCTATGAAGACGCCGGATTGCTCAACTCCAGGCGAGCAAAGACGGGTTTGGCTTCTTTGAGCACGCGATCGCTGCTGAGAATCCCCCAACTCGAATGAGTCGGAAAGTTCAGTGCACTCATGATCGAGGTTTGGTCATTAAAATCAATCGAATATCCCAGTTGCTGATAAATCGCAGTGCTGATATTCGGAATGATCGCAGAGAGTAAGTACGCCGAGAGTCTGACTGATTCTAAAACAGCATAGAGCACTTGCTCAACGGCCTCCTGTTCCCCCTGCTTATAGAGTTTCCAGGGTGCCTGTTCGTCAATGTACTTATTACAGCCTCGCACCAAGGACAGAATCTCTTCACACCCTTGGCTAAATTGCAAGCCCTCATAAGCACGGGTAACGCGATCGCCTAAAGTTACCCCCGCTGCTTTTAAACCATTCTTATCGCCAATTTCCTCGGGATTCACCTTCGGCACCTGACCTTGACAATATTTTTTCACCATGCCCAGGGTCCTATTTAATAAATTCCCCAAGTCGTTGGCCAGATCGGCATTGAGAATATTAATAAATCGAGTTTCGTTAAAATCCCCGTCCCGTCCAAATTCAATTTCTTTCAGAAAGTAGTAACGCAGTGCATCGGATCCATACCGTTCCACTAAATCCACTGGGTCGATAATATTACCCAAAGTTTTGCTAATTTTCTGACCGTCTTTCGTTAAAAACCCATGTCCAAACACTCCCCCGGAAACGGGAACCCCTGCGGACATGAGCATGGCAGGCCAATACACGGCATGAAAGCGCAAAATATCTTTACCAATCAAGTGCAGATTAATTGGTGCCCATTGGGATAAGGCATTCTCCAGGGTCGGTTCTTGATCCGGGTCTAGCAGGGCCGTCACATATCCTAACAGGGCATCAAACCACACATAGAGGGTCTGTTTTGGATCCACCGGCACAGGAAATCCCCAAGCTACATTCACCCGAGAAATGGAGAAATCTTGCAGTCCTTGTTGGACAAAACTCAAAACTTCGTTGCGTCGAATTTCGGGCCGAATAAAATCAGGACGCTCTTGATAAAGGGCCTCTAGTTGGGGTTGGTATTTAGAAAGGCGAAAAAAGTAATTCTGCTCATCCCGCCATTCCACTTGCCGGTTGGGATGCATCGGACAGTGATTGTCTTCTAGCAACTCCCGTTTGTCTTTAAATTCTTCGCAAGCGACACAGTACCAACCCGTTTGCTGGCTTAAATAAATGTCATCATTGTCCCAGACGCGCTGGAAAAATTCCTTGACGATCGCTCCATGACGGGGATTGGTGGTCCGGCTAAACCTGTCGTAGGCAATGTTCAGTTTTTGCCATAATTGGTCAAATCCGGCAGCAATTGTATCGCAGTGTTCTTGGGGCGATCGCCCCAATGCTTCTGCGGTCCGCTCTATTTTTTGCCCATGTTCATCGGTTCCGGTAATCAGCAGGACTGATTTCCCCCGAAGTCGCTCAAACCTCGCCACAACATCGGCGGCAATCGTGGTATAGGCGCTGCCAATGTGAGGCAAATCGTTCACATAGTAAAGCGGTGTTGTAATAGCAAATGTGTTTTTACTGGTCTTGGTAGAGTTCATGGATTCGGTTAAAAACGACCCCCATTCTTTTATTTCGATGGTAACATGAGGGACGGCAAACTTCCATTCTACTCGACATTTCACAAAATTTTTACTAGGATTCCTGGGTTTTCCAGGGAGGTATGCCTCTAAGATATAAAGATTTTATAAAAATTGTTTCCCTTTCTTGCTGAGATTTTTTAAGATTTTCTATAGATTATCCAGGAACGACACCCCCACGGAGGACGATTCGGCAATAGGTTCTGTGGCGATCGGCGGTTTTGAACTACCACCGTCTCCTCCTTTTTTTATCAAAAAAGGAGAAAGATTGATCCCGCCAACCCCTAGGGTGCTAACGTCTTTCACTCAAGTTTTAGAACACCGGACCCAACTAGCTTGACCCCCGGCAATGACCTCGTTCTCCAGTCCCACCCTGTTGAGCCACCGGAGACATTTCCCAAGGCGTCCTCACCCCAAACCCTGAGCGTTTTGTTTCCTCTCCACTCTAACACCGAGGGTTAGTTCAGAACCCAGAATGGGTGGTTCAGGCTCCGAATACTGGCGGCCTGGAAACCAATCAAACTGATTTTTACTTTATAATTGTTTACAAAACCTCTTACGAAAGGTAAAGCTGCTGGGAAGTTGTGAAATTTCCCAAGGCTGTTCATCGATCGCGCCTGTAAAAATGTCCTTACAAGATAGGCCACTGCAAATTTCCCACGGGTTTCTCACCGCCTTTGGCACCCGCACCTTCATCTACTACCGGGATCGCATTCCTGCTGAAGGTGCAGCGCTGATCGTGAGCAATCATCGCAGCTTTATGGATGCCCCCTTATTGATGGCCGGAACAGGACGCTCGATCCACTTTGCCTGCCATCATTATATGGGCCAAGTCCCCCTGTTACGAGAATTTGTGACCGAGTTGGGCTGCTTGGTCTTAGAGTCATACGGGCCCCAACAGCATCGCTTTTTTCGTCAAGGGAGCAAGCTGCTACAACAACAAGCGGCGATCGGAGTCTTTCCCGAAGGCGCAACCCCAATGGTCCGGTTAACCCCTCCGTCAGAAGTTGGGGAGTTTCATCGCGGGTTCGCCCATTTAGCCCTGAGTGCCAAGGTGCCGGAATTGGCGATCGTGCCGGTGGCGATCGCCTCAATGGAAGAACAAGTGCTTTCCGGTCTCCCCGTTCGGATGTTGAGTCTCTTTGACCCCACTGAACCTCATTTCCAACAAGACGGATTTCACCCAATGGTGATTTATCGTCGCGTTAATCTCCTCATCGGTCGCCCCTATTGGATGACTCCGGCACAAAAACAGGGCTATCCTGGTAAATCGGGAAAACGGTTGGTGAATGAAATTACCGATCGCTGCCGGGAAGAAATTGCCGGTTTACTCCGCCAAGGCTGTTACTAACCGGGGTTGAAAACGCAGAATTTTACGGAAGAAAGATATGGGTTCACTGATGCACAATTTTAACGAGCGGTTTCATTTTTCAAACCCCTCGACTTTCCAACCTGACTTACCGTTGTTCGTTTATTTACCGGGCATGGATGGGACCGGACAACTCCTGCGATCGCAACTTAATAAAGGTCTCTCTAACGCTTTTAATATCCAATGTCTAGCCATGCCTGCCCATGATTTATCCTCTTGGGACCAATTAACGGAAAAAGTCGTGGGTTTATTGCGATCGCAATTTCGTCGCAGTCGCCCGGATATGGTTTATCTCTGTGGCGAGTCCTTTGGCGGTTGCTTGGCCCTGAAAATTGCCCTCCATGCCCCAGAACTGTTCGATCGCCTCATATTAGTCAATCCCGCCTCTTGTTTTATGGGCCAAGCTTGGCTACATTTTGGCTCCCACCTGACCGGATGGTTACCCCCCCCCATCTACGCCTTATCGGTCATGGGTTTATTACCCTTTTTAGCCGCCCTCGGTCGCATCGCCCGTTCCGAACGCAATGATTTGTTAGCGGCGATGCAATCCGTCCCTCAACCGACTAGCACTTGGCGAGTCAATTTACTCCGAGAGTTTGAAATGGACTCTCATGAGTTAAGTCGCATCCGTCACCCTGTTTTGGCGATCGCCAGTACCGGCGATCGGCTGTTACCCTCCGCTGCCGAAGCGACCCGCTTAACCTATTCAATTCCCAACGCCAAACAAGTCTTATTACCCGATAGCGGTCATGCTTGTTTACTCGAAACCGATGTCAATCTTTACAAACTCCTCAAAGACCATGATTTTTTAACCCGTCCCAAACCCATCAGTGCAGTCGCCTGAGATGGGAATTGGCCTCTTGACTTCACCCCTAAAACTATGTTATTGTGATTAATCTGGGTCACTAGCTCAATGGTAGAGCATCGGACTCTTAATCCGTTGGTTCGGGGTTCGAGCCCCCGGTGACCCATTTTTAATCGCCCGATTCACCCGGATGGTCTCCAAACCTGGAACGGGTGGATATCAAGGAGTAGGGTGGGCATTGCCCACATAGCTGTTCCGTGGGCAATGCCCACCCTACAATTGCTTGAAACCGCTTGTAAAAAACCGGCATCCTTACGGGTGCCGGTTTTTTAATCCATTTTGCCAGTTCATTTCCGCAACTTGACCTAAATCGGTCAAAAATTGCATCAATAAACAGCAGAGTTTGACCTTCAATAAATCAACCAAAAATCGGAAGAACGGGTTTTACTAAAACCGGAGAAACCAAAAGGCCTTGGTCACTCCTAAAGGATTATAAAATACCCCATTGAAATAAGCCATTTAAGACTTAATCAATCACTTCCAGCCATCCCCGCTTAATAGCATGAGATAGGCGATGGAGGGCGGCCCGGTCTTCTTCATTCAGTCGGGTTACTAATCCCACATTAATCAGTTGAGTGTGTTCATACCGGGTAATGTAACCGGCTTTCCAGGCTTGAAAAAATACGTCTGAAATTCTGGATTGATAAAGCATAGCGTGAACTGGTATCACGACCAATATAAAAGTGATACTCTAAGTATCAACTAAAACTAGGGAATATCCAGTGATCTAAAGAAAAATAGGCTGTGATATCCATCGGGATATACCGTGATTTATATCACAAGTTAACTCAACCTGTCCAGGGCAAAAGAGGCGCGATCGCCGCCACCTCTTTTGATTCTAAAATTCACCAATTTAGTGCATGATTAATCACCCTGAATCAGAGACCAAAGCGTTGATCCCCGACTCAGCGAGACTGAATCGTGAGGACTTGGGGTGGGGTAGCATCCGGGGGATAAATCAAATCCACCTCCACCAGACGGCGATCACCCGGTGGCATTTCCAATGTCGCCAACGCTTCCCCAATTTGTCCCCGACGCTGCACCAAATGCCAATAGCGCGTGGTCGGCACTCCCACATCATTGGTATAGCGAACTCGCACTGTTCCTCGGAAAAATACCTGGGGTCCTGGGGGTTCTAAAAACCGTAACCCTTGTTGCGTTAAAGTCTCTTCTTTCAACGCAGTCTGTAAACTCACCGTCACGGTTTCTGTGGCATTCGTTTCATTAATCAGGGGTAAACGTAAACGGTATTCTAGGGCATAGTTCCCATGAGCAGAATAGGCCGTATCTGGGTAACGGACCAACATCGGTGCACTTTGGGATTGATCGGTGCCCAATCGTCCCCCGGGTAAGGTGCCGATCGCATAGGAAAAGCTTTCTCCTGACCCTGGAATACTCAACCCTTGAATCGTGGGGCGATCGACCAATTGACCCATCCAGGTAGACCCCTGAGACACACCGGAAACTCGACCGTAGATTCTTTGGCCCTCGGTTTGGTCTGGGGGAGTGGGAGTGCGATCGCGCGGCGTTGCCACATCTGCGGTTTCTAAAAGCTGTTGCCATTCCTCCAGAGTCGGTGCGCGCTCATTCCCACTGGCATCCTGCCGCGCATACATCGCCAAACTTGCCACATAAACTCGCCCACTACTGGACAACCGCAGTAAGGTCGAACGACCATTCAGGGGCGGTTCTAAAGTTCGGACCGGAATCGGCAGATTCTTCAACATTTGACTCGACTGGGGCGGAATCACCAGTTGCGCGGGCCAGATATCTTGGCGCTGTCCCCGCAGAATTTCACTGGTGACGCGCCCTCCAGGTCCCGCGAAAACTTCCCCCAAAGGATTCGGAACAAGGGGCGGCAATTGAACAAACGGCGCATCGGGTTGGGAGAGATAACTTGCTCCCTGGAGGATATTCAGGGTAACGGGTTCATTGGTGGGATTATGGACAAGAATTCCCACATACATGGGGGTTAAATCATCGAGTTCTCGGTCCCCAAACACATGATGAGCAAAGATATCAAAGCGACCTTGAAAAGGGAAGTTGAGATGGGCGGAGGGAAATGCTTTGCGATCGGGCGGAAAGGTGGAGAGTAAAATGCCTTCGCTGCCGATTTTTTCGGGACTATTGCTATTAAACATCGGCACATTATCCAGTCCACCGGGTAAGGGACGAACTTCTTGGGGTTGGACAATTTCCTGGGGTTCCGGTGCCGGTTGAGCTTGAGCAATTAAAATGCTTGACAAGAGGGCGAGAATCTGCATGGGGTGAATATTAAGGGGGATGCGATCGGTTTTCTATTGTAGGGGAGAACTGTGGTACACAGGCGCATTGAGCATCGTTCTAGGGTTTCGCGATCGGGTTTGTTTAAAAAAACTAGGCTTACTGTCCCTAATTGGGGATTTAAACCCGGTTTCTAAAGTCTGGCTAATTTTTCTGAACCGACCCTCTGGACACTCTTGTTCGGCTATGAGAACATTTATGTTATAAAAAGTAAACTAAGCCAGTCGTGCAATGACAAATTGAGTTTTATTCGGGGTCAGGCTGAAGTTCGCCGGTATCCGATTGGTTGCTGAAACAATAACCTAAAGTTCAAGCCAAGTTTGCTTGGATTTTTTGCTGGCTTCAGGAACATAAAATTTTAGTAGTAGCGATATTGATTTTTTAGTGGACTATGATTTAGAAAAAATCACCCCTTGGTTTCCAGGGGGGTTATTGCTGGATTTGGAACAGCTATTAAATCGCCAGGTGGATATTGTGACGGTGGATATGTTGAAAGATCGGATTCGCGATCGCATTTTGCTTGAGGCTATCAAGCTATGAGACGAGAAACTGAACGGCTACAAGATATTTGGGAGGCGATATCAGCAATTGAACGTTATGCGAATCAAGGACGGCAAGCATTTGATGAACAAGAACTCATTCAAGTTTGGATAGTTCATCATCTGCAAATTATTGGAGAAGCAGCAAATAGCCTATCTTTTGAGTTCCCTTGACTATACCGAATCTCTTCAAATTCTTGATATAATCTTCCTAAAAAAAGTCAGGAGTCAAAGGTTTTAAAAACTTTTGACTCCTGATGCTTGCAGATAATATCCTGATTTTTTCTAACCCATTGGTTCCGACTTAGAAATCATCAATGAAGGAACTGAGTCGTTGGAGTAAGGGGTCCACGGGTTTGGGGGGGGCGACGGGTTCCGGTTCCGGTTCCGGTTCCCGTTGGGGTTCCGGGATGGGTTCCAGATAGGGTTGTTGAGGCGGTTGATAATTTCCCCGTTGATTATTGAGGGCGATCGCCAACTGTCCCACCTGCAAGCTCAATTGTTGCAACTGCTTTTCCATTGCATCCAACCGACTCGCCTCCCTCGCCGCTACCCGTTCCTCTAAGGACCTCAATTGCCCTTGTAACTCCGCAATGGTGTCCGAGGCATCACTTGATTTCCGCGTCGGTTTCACCGATTCGGGTACATACAAATAATGCCATAGGGCTTCTTTACACAAGTCGCCGAAACTCTTGTGCGGTTGGTTTTGTAACTCTTTCTGCACAACCGCTAACAAGGTTTGGTCGGCTACCTCATCGGTAAATCCGACCCGTTTCTTTGTCTTGCTTAACCAAAAAACCATTAACTTCCAGCCTTAGAGGAGCGAGTGTACGAAGAGGAGGCAAGTTGAGCCTCTCCATACAAATATTGTCCCACAGCATTCGCCGGACGGGACGGTTGGGCCAGATGAACTTTCAAACCGGCTTGTTCAACTAACGGTTTGAGAGCATCGGAGAAAAATTCCCCGCCACCGCCGGTCAAAATCACGTCAGTGACCCGTTCCGGTAACCACTTAATCAACAAATCCGACAGTTCGCGGGCAAATAATTCTCGCAAGTTGGGCAGAAAATCATCCAAATTCGTCGGTTTGGATGCGCCACGAGGACGGAAGAACCGTTGACCCCTGGGTTTATTCACGGCATCGATTAAAGACAAAGATTGACTATCGACGCTAATCGGGGATTGGCTATATGCTTTTTCCACTTCGGTGCCAACGCGCTTGTAAAACTCGCTCATGGCAAAGGGTTCGCTCTTGGATGCTCCGCGTGCGAACCGGAAATTATCTACCATTAAAAAGTCAGCAGTTTGATGTCCGATATCAACGATCGCCACCGATGTCTTAGCAAATTCCGGGGACACCCCTTTTTTATCCACCTTCTCCTGAGCTTCACACCAGATTAAGCTGCCATATCCTTCCGGCATCACCCAAACTTTGGTGATATTCAGGGTCACTTGCTCACCGCGATAGCTCATCACATGAGGCGAAGTCAGCAAACTGGTAATTTCCTCTTTTTCCCGCTCAAACTCTTCTTGAGAATGATAAGGCAGACCCAGGACAACCACTAAATCATCTTTGAGTCCAAAGTAAGCGGCGCTGGCGAGGACTTTCACCAGGGCATTTTCCACTTTCCGTTCGCCAACCCCGAGACTTGCGCCAAAGTCAGCCGCCAACTGACCGATCGCATAACCGCGCCCTTGATACTCCAACCACATATCCAATAATGGATCCGTAGGCCGAGATTCAAATTCCCCACCGCGCACTTTTTCTACAGGGACTTGGGCCACATTAGACGGAATAAATACCACTTGGTTGGGATCGCGGCTGACACAAGCTTTTGTTGCTGTGCGGCCCAAATCAACGCTCAGAATGGAAGTTCTAAAGGAATTACTAGACGCTTTGCTAGTAACTACCGTATTTGTAGGCTGTTGGATCGTCATTAAATTTTATAACCTCCCCTAAATTTACCAGTATCTTGCCACCAAACCCCTAAGATATCAGGATTTTGCTGTTTTAAAATCTTAAGACTATCTAGGATTTCCTTCAATCACCGCGATACAGTCAATCTCAACGAGTACATCTTTAGGTAAACGTGATACTTGGACTGTTGCGCGGGCCGGTGCAGTGGCTTCATCGAAATATTTAGCATAAACGGCATTCATCGCAGCAAAATCATTCATATCTGCCAAAAAAACCGTGGTTTTTACCACATCGTCAAAGGTGGCACCGGCAGCGGTGAGGATAGCATTTAGATTTGCCATCACTTGGATAGTCTGTTTGACCACATCACCTTCCCCGACTAGGGTCCCGGTATTGGGGTCTAGGCAGATTTGACCCGCAACAAAGACGAACTGACCCGTGGCGACGATCGCCTGATTGTAAGGTCCAACGGGTGCGGGTGCTTGGTCTGTCTGAATGATTGTTTTAGTCATTGAGATTAGATTTTCAAGAACGGGTGATACCCGGACGGTTTAGCTGGCTTGTGAATTGAAATGGAAAACACATTTGTGAACTACCCGACGCTGACCTTACGGTACAGTGCGGGCTTCCTACCCAGCAGATTGCGAGACAGTAGATTTCTTGCGTCCTCTACTATCTCGTCTTACACCTGGACGATAGGCGATCTCCCCCGTTCCAGAGGATAAAATCCGCAGTCCTTCATCTCGGATATTCTTGGCAGCGTTTATATCTCTATCATGCTTCGTTTGGCACTTTTCACACTGCCAAGTCCTGACACCAAGGGTCAAGCTTCTGACTTGATTGAGGCAAACATTGCAGGTTTTGGAGCTAGGAAAGAATCGGTCTACTTCTAGGTAAACTTTCCCTTCTTGCTCTGCTTTGTACTTCAGCAGGGTACAGAACTGGCCCCATCCCACTTGGCTGATTGCTTTAGCCAGACAGTGGTTTCTGACCAGGTTCCTAACTGCTAGATTTTCTACCACTATGACTTGGTTTTCGTTGACTATCCTGCGCGATAGTTTGTGGTGAAAATCTGACCGGCATCGAGATATTTTGTTATGTACCCCGGATACCTGCTTACGGGTTTTGTTACGGTTGTTAGAACCCTTTTGTCTTCTGGACAACCGTTTTTGTTTAGCTCTTAGATTTTTCTCATGTTTAGCCAACCAACGGGGATTGTCAAATTTAGACCCATCGGAGGTGATAGCAAAATGAGTCAAGCCTAAATCAATACCGACTGCTTTACCTTCGGTCGTTTTTTCTGGGATATCTTTCCCATCATCGACTAAAACAGAGGCAAAGTATTGGCATGAGGCATTCATCGACACAGTGACTGTTCTGATTGCCCCTTCAATAGGTCTATGTAGTCTGGCATGAACAATCCCCATCTTGGGAAATTTGATGCCATCTTCTACGATTGAGACATTCTGAGGATAACTAATAGATTGGGTACGGTGCTTTGATTTGAATTGAGGATAAGAAGCCCTCCCTTCAAAAAAGTTTATAAAAGCCCTAGACAAATTTAGTGCAACAACCTGTAAGCATTGGGAATAAGGCTCTTTCATCCATTCGTGTTCTTTCTTGAGATTAGTTATCTCTTTCTGAATGGCAAAGCGACCTAGACCCTTCCCTGTAGCTTTGTAGGTTTCGTTGGTAAGATTGAGAGCGTAGTTCCATGCGAATCGTAAGCAACCAAAACTCTGAGCAAGGTGTTCCCTTTGCTCGAAGGTTGGATAAATTCTGTATTTGGTTGCTCTCAGCATTACCGTAAAAATAATTTGCGATAAAATTATAGCATGACAATTCCAGTGATTGTCAATTTTCAGGGCATCGACCCCTTTAATTGACTTGAGGGATCCATGTATCCCGACCCTGACCATTCTGGTACAGCCCGGGACTTATAGCCCCTCAAACTCCCCAGAAGTTAATCCTGTGTTCAGGGATATTTTACCTAGATTAACGATCTCATTCTCCCTGGATCTTGCGCTTGTTCTGCCGGTTCACTTAAACCCCTTCAGGAATGAACATTAACGGAGTAAGGAACGGCGCGATCGCCTCTGGGTTGGAACCGGGGTTATTTCTAGGGATTGCTAGTCCATCTTCCTGACCCTAATTCCACTGGGCTACTTTTTGTGCCCCCTGGCGATCGCAATCCAAGGCCCTCGAAGCTGTTCGCCATCACCGAGGGACTTCAAAAAAAACAGCCTTTCATAGTTTACTCCAAGGGGCACTGGTGGAATCGCGATCTATTTTAGCAGGAGCGGCTTTCAATCTGAGCATAATGAACCGAACAATCGCGGCCCTTGTCCTTCGCTCGATACAGGGCGCGATCGGCTTCTTGAATCAGGGTCTCCAAAGATGACTCAACTCCAGGCATCGCCGTCGCAATTCCCACACTCAAGGTAATGTATCCACAGGTAGGAGATGCCCGATGGGGAACTTGTAATGCCTTCACCCCCTCGCGGATGGTTTCCCCGACGGAGATGGCCCCATCCGCATCGGTGTCGGGTAAAATCACAGCAAATTCTTCGCCACCATAGCGCGCTACAAAATCTAAGGGCCTTTTGCTGGCTTTTTGAATGGCAACTGCAACTTGTTTGAGAGATTCATCCCCAGCTTGATGGCCGTAGGTGTCATTATAGGGTTTAAAAAAATCGATATCGCATAGAATCAACGAGAGTGGGGTGCGCTCACGCTCCATCTGTCGCCATTCTCGTTCTAAATATTCATTAAAATGACGCCGATTTGATAACAGGGTTAATCCATCCCGAGTTGCCAATTGCTGCAACTGTTGATTTGCTTCTTTGAGCTGTTCATACAGTTGGGATTGTTGGGTGGCAATTCCCACCTGGGTTGCCAATTGACTGAGCAACTTAATTTCTGACTGCTGCCATCGTCGAGGTGCCGCACAGTGGTGAGCAATCAGTAATCCCCATAACCCACTACTTTGGACAATGGGCACCATTAACATCGCCTTGACTTCCACCTCAGTTAAAAAATTAACCTGAAACTCGCTCACCCAAGCTTGAGTAATATCCTCAACCTGATAAATTCCCCCCAACTTTTGCAGGGATAAATCCAGTTTTCCTAATAAGGGATCCCGAATAGTTAGCCCTAAAATGGAGCAGTATTCTGAATTAACCGATTCCGCTACCATCTCGCCGGTGCAATCCGAGCCTAAGCGACAAATTGCCACGCGATCGCACTGTAAAAATTGCCTCACCTGGACCACCGTCGTTTGTAAAATCTCTTTCAAATCCAACGACTGTCGGATCCGCTCTTGCATGGCAGATATCAACCGTTCTCGGTCCGCTTGTTCTCTTAAAGAGGCTTCAATATGAACCCGATAAGTAATATCCCGCAGGATTGCCTGCTGAACTTTCAGACCCTCTCCCCATTGGACTACACTACAACTAATATCCGCCCACAGAGTTTCCCCATCTTTTTGGCGGAGTTGGGTATTTGGCAACCATCCGCCTCCGATTTTTGCCGTTAAGGCGAACATAGAGATCACTCTTTCCCGTTCTTGGGGGGGCAAAATTTGACTGGCATGGAGGGTGACAAATTCTTCTTTGGTATAACCTAATAGTTCCTCGGCTTTTTTGTTGGATTCTAAAAAATTACCCTCCAAATCCGTGAGTAATATTGCATCTCCGGCATCATTCATTAAGGAGCGATATTTGGCTTCGGATTCGGCAAGGGCAGATTGGGCTTTTTTCTGTTCGGTAATATCTAAGGCGGTTCCAAAGAGCCTCATGGGTTTTCCGGTTTCACTAAATACCACCTCCGCCCTTGCTTCAATATAACGGAGGGTGCGATCGCTTTGCCAAATTCTCAGTTCAACTTCATTGGCGCTCCCTTGTGCCAGGGCTTCTCGAATCAGATTCCTCCAACTTTTTCTATCTTTTGGGTGTAGCTGATTCACCAGGTGAAAATAGCTTACTTCGGAATTCAAAGGGGAGTCAAAAATTCTTAAAAATTCTTCAGAAACGGTTATTTTTTTAGACTCAACCTCATATTCCCAGCTTCCCACATGAGCGACTCTTTGTGCTCGGGCGAGATTCGCTTCACTCTTCTGGAGGGATTCAATCAATTGATTTTTTTCTATATCGGCATTTTTACGCGCCGTAATGTCTCGCACAATAGCCACGACTTCATCATCTCCACTGGCAATCAGTCTAGCTTCATAGACCGAAACTTCACCGCCGATTTCTAGTTGATATTCAAACACTTGTATCTCTCCAGTTTCCAAGGTCTGTTGGATATATCTCATGGATTTTTCGGCAATATTTGGGGGCATGACATCCACCACTTTTAAGCCTTGAAAAATTTGCGGTTTGATTAAATTGCTAAAATTAGCCGGTTTAAAATCTAAGTAGGTTCCATCTCCTTTCACTCTAAACATTAAATCGGGGATGGTATTAAGTAAGGCTCGATTGGTGGTTTCACTTTTAATTAAAGATTCTTCAGCCCGCTTGCGTTCCGTGATATCATGGGTAATTCCTAAAATCTGATAAATTTCTCCCCGGTCATTCAGCAAGGGAATGTAAGCGATCGCTGCGCTCCATTGGGTATTATTTAAAGCAATGTTACATTCTCCTTTTTGAGGACTTTTTGTCTCAATAGCTTCCTGAAGTAGGGGAAGATAGTTATCAGTGACTGCTGGGGGAAATAATTCTTCATCCCGGCGATTGATAATCTGTTCTTCGGTATAGCCACTCACTTGGATCCCATTGGTGTTAATAAATTGAATGCGGCGATCGGCATCATAAATTACAAAGGTATCTGGGAAGTGGTCCAGGGCTTTTCTAAACCTCATTTCACTTTCTTTTAACGCTATTTCTGTTTTTTTGCCTTCGTTAATCTCGATATAGGCGATGACAAATCCATAATTTGAAAGCGGAATCGGTACAGCTATAATATTCAGCCAGTCTAATTCTCCCTCCCCGGAAGCAATTCCCACTTGTAAACTTTGGATCACTCCATTTTTGGCATTTTCTGTTAAAACCAGTCTTCTGGAAAATTCTTCGAGATTCAGCGGAGTCCCTTCCCTAAAAATGAGCCGGTAATCTCTATCCGGTTGGACCTCTTCTTGTGAGCTGATAACCAGAGCATCTAAATAATTTAATGAAGCAGGATTTGATTCTATAATATTCCCTTCAGAGTCTGTAACGGAAATTCCCAGGGGGAAAATATCAAAGATAGTTTGGTATTTTTCTGCCAATTCTTCAGTGGGTTTCTCACGGGAGGAGACTGGGGAAAAAGTCTCAATGGTTGCCACCGCAAATAGTGGATTTTCTGCCCCGTCTAGCCTCATGGATAGGTTCTGTTTGACCCAGATTTCTTTTCCATCTTTTCCGATTAATCTTTTTTCTATTTCATATCCCTCTCTCTTTCTGGCAATACACTCTTCCATGAGAGCCTCCTCTACTTGACAGTCTTCGGGATGAGTAATCTGACTATATTCCAGATGCAATAGTTCTTCTGCCTCATACCCCAGCAGGGTTTGTAAAAAAGGGTTGGTTTGCAATAATTTTCCAGTCAAATCCCAAAGCGCTAACCCAATCGCCGCTCGTTCCACTATGATTTGGAAGTATCTATCGTGAATGGTTCCACCCGGCTTGACGGAATCAGGGGTTTGACTAATTTGGCGTTCAACATTCATAACCCTACCTTTTTTACTGCGAATTTTATTACCCTTTAATCGGCTATTTTTTTAAATTAAATTTTGTTCTTATGCGAATTAGCAAGATGTAAAATTAGTGATAATTTGATAAATTTTTATGTATTTTCATGGCATTTATAAATTACAGAGAAAGTTCGGATTAAAATTTGAAAAAGCAAAAATATTTTTCCACCATAAAATTTTAAGGGAATTTCAAGGGGGTTTGATAACCCATTTTAAAGAGGGGATGGGTGATCAACAAGGGGTTTATCATTTGCAAAGACCACCTATTTATTGCGAATAAACAACCGGGGATGGTTGAGGGGTGGGAAGGGTTGACGGTGAGCTTGATCCCGACTATTTTCTCTAGGATTCTAGTCGGGTGTTCTCGTGGCAAGGGAGCAGGAAACTGGAATGGAAGGAAACCACCCTGTTCCTCCGGTGAAACCGGCTGTCCTTAATCCGGTTGAGCGGGGATTAGAAACTCTATTCTATGTCAAGGTTGAGGGCGCATTGGCAGTGGGGAGTGGCACAGGGTAGTGCAAATTGAGGAAGGGGGATTGCCCTAGGGTTGATGATGACCTTAATAAAAATCTGAATCCCTTGGATGGATAGGGCTTTGGGAGGTTGGAAATATTTCGTCTTTAAAGAAAAATAGCAACAGAGCGATCGCACCGTTAAGATTTTAATCGACCCAAACCGAAGGGATAGGGCATTTCTGGTCAATGGAGTACCGCCCTATCCCCGATCTAGTCGGAGTGACGATGAACGGGGGACGGCAAGGCGATCGCATCGGTTTCGCAGGACCCAGTGGACTGGGAAACGAACTCTGATACTCCTCCATCCAATCTTCAAAAGTCTATAAAAACCGCACCCTTGAAGGTGCGGGTTTGAGCTATTTTATTTTTTGAAGTTCCCCTCCAGATGGAATGGCGATCGCCTTAAATCCGGGGTCTAATCCCATAGTTTCGATATCGCCAATAATCCTTGAGGATGCGATCGTGGTCAAAACAGAGATTAGGGGGAATGCGCCAAGACTCAAAACAGTCTAAATTTTTCGCATCATCTGCCGCTTGGGGTTCCCCCGTCGCCGTGGCTAAAAAAACCACACTCAGGGTATGCTGACGCGGGTCCCGATTCGGGTCAGAATACACATGAAATTGTTCGATAAGTTCCACATCTAAACCGATTTCTTCTTTCGCCTCACGGATCGCCGCCGTTTCCACCGATTCCCCATAATCGACAAAACCACCGGGAAGCGCCCAACCTAAAGGGTCATTGCGACGTTCAATCAGGATAATGGGACGTCCGGGGCGATCGCCTAACTCAATAATGATGTCAACAGTCGGAGTGGGATTGCGATAGGTCATGGTTAAATTTTAAAGTTGATAGGTTTAGAATCGCTGTTAGCAGGGATAGGGGCTGATTTGTCATCAAGTTTTGATGGGGCGATCGCCGCTCTCTAGTGCCCCGTCCCATGATAAAGTTGAGACTTGTTGGCCCAGTAAACGATTGGGCAACCACGCTTAAGTTATTTTCCAATGGTAAATACACCATGCCCTTCCCCAGATCTAGCGGTATTCTACTCCACCCCACCTCGTTTCCCAGTCGGTTTGGTATCGGTGACCTTGGCGAAGCGGCTTATCGCTTCGTGGACTTTTTAGCAGAGAGTTACCAACTTTACTGGCAGATTTTGCCGCTAGGACCTACGGGATTTGGCAATTCTCCCTATTTGTCCTATTCCGCAATGGCAG
Source organism: Laspinema palackyanum D2c (assembly GCF_025370875.1). Taxonomy (NCBI): domain Bacteria; kingdom Bacillati; phylum Cyanobacteriota; class Cyanophyceae; order Oscillatoriales; family Laspinemataceae; genus Laspinema; species Laspinema palackyanum. The sequence goes on along the minus strand of NZ_JAMXFD010000013.1, from coordinate 108,933 downwards.
GAAACCCGATGTTGATCAGTCCCGATCGCCTGCGGGATGACCAACTGCTGGCGGACTGGGACTTTAATCACCTGCCCGAGTTTCCAGCCGATTGGGTCGATTTTGACCAGGCGATCGCCATCAAAATGCCCCTGTTACAACAAGCCTGCCAAACCTTCAAAGCCCAGGCTTCTGCCGAGCAAAAACAGCAATTTCAAGAATTTTGCCATGAAAAAGCCTATTGGCTTGACGATTATGCCTTATTCATGGCAATTAAAGGCGCAATGGATGGCAAAAGCTGGTATCAGTGGGAACCCGACATTGCCAAGCGGCAACCAGAAGCCCTGGACAAATGGGGGCGACAGTTAACCGCAGAAATCTTTTTCCAAAAATTCCTGCAATATCAATTTTTCCGGCAATGGTCCGACCTCAAACGCTACGCCAACGAACGAAACATCCAAATTATCGGCGATATTCCCATCTATGTCGCCCACGATAGCGCCGATGTCTGGGCCAATCCCAACATCTTTTGTCTGGATGTCAAAACCGGAGAACCGGCAGGAATGGCCGGAGTCCCGCCCGATTATTTCAGCGCCACGGGGCAATTGTGGGGTAACCCGGTTTACCTGTGGAAGCGATTGGAAAAACAGGATTTTGATTGGTGGGTCAAGCGCTTCCAATCCATGTTGAGTTATGTGGATATCATTCGCATCGACCATTTCCGGGGCCTAGAGTCCTTCTGGTCTGTGCGCCAAGGGGAAACCACCGCCATGAATGGAAAGTGGATTGCTGCATCGGGTTCGGCTTTGCTGAAAACGGTGAAAGAACAGTTAGGCAGTCTGCCGATTATTGCCGAAGATTTAGGGGTGATTACTCCGGAAGTGGAAGCCCTGCGAGACGAGTTCGAGTTTCCGGGGATGAAGATTTTACACTTTGCCTTTGGATCCGGACCCGGGAATCCCTATTTGCCGCTTAACTATTACTCGCGCAACTGTGTGGTTTATACCGGGACTCACGATAATGATACGACGGTGGGATGGTTTGAAAAACTGTCGGACCATGAACGGTGGTGTCTGTTAGCCTATTTGGGACCCGTTTCTGAGGAAGGGATTCACTGGCAACTGATTCGAGTGGCATTGTCTTCCGTGGCGAATCAAGCCCTGATTCCCTTGCAAGATTTGTTGGGACTTGGCAGCGATGCGCGGATGAATACGCCCGGATTGGCAGAAGGGAATTGGGGATGGCGTTATCGCGGGGAAGTGCTGACTTGGGACCTGCGCGATCGCCTGAAACTGCTCACGGAAACCTATGGTCGCCGGTGCTACTAAGGGAACTCCCAAAAATAAAATATCCTAAAAACCCGCACCCTCAAGGGTGGGGCTATACGGACAAAGCCTGCCTCCGCAGGCTACAAGAGTATTGTTAAGTCCGATCGCATCGGATGCAAGATGATTTATTTCTGGGAATACCCTAAGTAACCCAACCTCAAGGGAGGGGTCATACCAAATCCGGTTGTAAAAAGTCGATTTTATCTCTGAACCCGCGCAGGCGGGCCCTTCGACGGAGCTCAGGACAGGCTTCGTCTGTATAGCCCCACCCTTCAGGGTGCGGGTTTTCTTTCTTAGCCCGCGCAGGCGGGCTTCGTCCGTGTAGCTCCACCCTTCAGGGTGCGGGTTTTCCCTAGGGTTCGGCGCGAACAATCACCTCTTCAGCAACCCCGGGTTTACCCATGAGTTTGGCTTGTTCATCATTAACTGCCATGAGAACCCCACCGGCATTGCCCGCTAGGATAACCAGTTGTTGTTTCGCTTCCCAAGTGCGTTCCGTTCCTTGTTGTAACGTGCCTTCAAATTCGATTTTGTCATCGGCGGTAATTTGCACCCAGGAACTGTCCTGAAGAATCAATCCAACCCTAACCGGGGCATTAGAATTGGACTGACTGGCCCCCAGGGTTTGAGAGGCGGTTGTTGGGGGGGTGGATTTTTCAGGCGTGGTTGTCTCAGAACTGGCTACAGTCTGAGCAGTTTCCGTTTGTTCTCCATTGGATTCCTGCATCGCCGTGGTTTCGACAAATCCCGCTAACCCTTTGACTGCACCAATAATCAGCAGGATATAAATCAGGTACAGATGAATCGGTCGCAGTCTAGGGATGGGTAAATAAAACCACTGAGCAATTTTCTGCTTGCGCCAGGTGGAAATGATGGGAAAGGTTTTAGCAAACTCAACGCCATTTAAACCCAGCGCCTCAGCAAACCGCAAGAGAAAACCCTGAACATAAATCGGTTCGGGGAGGTTAGAAAGTTGCCCTTCTTCAATTGATCGCAGCAGACTCATTCTAATCATCGTTTTGGCCGCGACTTCTTCAAGGGTCATGGACTGAGACTCCCGCACTTGCCGTAAGTAAGCACCCATTTCGGCCAGTTTGGCCGATGGATCCTGCTGTGGTTTCAGGATAGCTTTAGGTTTATGCTTCTTCATCGGGTCGGTTCCTGAGTATCTGCTGGCAAATTTACGGAGTTTAGGGAGACTTGACTTTGTAAGAAACATATCTCAGAGGGGTTCAAGGGGCGGTAGTAGCCTTGGGGTAAAGGAGCTTCCCCGGGGGGGTTGAGATGAATTGAGCCGATCGCCGTGCGGTGTAAGTGAATGACCGGGTATCCTAACAACTCAGCAACCCGGCGAATTTGGCGATTTCTGCCTTCCCAGAGAATCACTTCGAGCAGGGTTTGGGAGGGACCCAGGCGATCGAGGATGCGAACCTCAGCCGGTCGGGTTTTTTTGCCATCGAGGATGACACCGCGACGCCATGCTTCCAAGGTTGATTCCTGGGGTTCTCCGGCAACGGTCACCTGGTAGGTTTTGGGAATGCTATGGCGAGGATGGGTGAGTTGGAAGGTGAGTTCTCCGTCATTGGTGAGCAGTAATGCTCCGGTAGAGTCAAAATCCAAGCGTCCCACGGGATGGATGCCGTTCTGCTGCCGTAAATCAGCAGGCAGGAGGTCAAGCACCGTGGTCCGACCTTGGGGATCGGCGCAGGTGGACACAACTCCGGTGGGTTTGTTTAACAGCAAGTAAAGGGGACTAGGACGATCGCCAGGGTTGACGGGGATACCATCGACTTGGATGCGATCGCGTTCAGGGTCGGCTTTCTGCCCGAGGCGGGCAATTTCGCCATTCAGTTGGACCCGTCCCTCTTGAATCATTTTTTCAGCCTGACGGCGTGAGGCAATACCCCACTCGGATAGGATTTTTTGCAGTCTAGCATCCATGTTTTGGACGGCTGCGCGTTTTCGCTTTTTTCTAAAAGTTTTTAGGGGTTGAGTCCACCTGACAAGTTGCCAGACTGAACTATGTACAAATATTACAGGATCAGGGAGAATACAAGCACTCAGAACCGCAGAGTAGGGGTTAGAAGCACTCAAATGTCCCGTTTGCCCGGTTGTGGGCGGTCCTAAATGCTCCCACATTTCACGGATACTCCCTGAGTTCCCTGATTCTAGGGCCCTGTACCGGGGAAATTGCATTGAGAATATTTATGCGCGAAAAAGAAAGTATAAAATTAACTTCTGTGTCAAGCGATCGCCTAGAATTATCCCCACTCGAAGAGGATTTACCCCTGACTCCACCCATCCCCCCCTCTCAGTCTCGCATCGGTTGGGTGCTCTCCCATGCGGTGCAATTGTGGTTGCGATCGCAGGTGGAATCGGTCAGAGAACTAGAGGTGCAGATTAACGGAGGCGATCGGCAAATCCTCCAAGGGGTGATTCCCCAGGTTTCTCTGTGCGGGTCCGGTGCCATCTATCAAGGTCTGCATCTGAGTACCCTGGAGGTTCAGGGAACCGGCATTCAGGTCAATCTCCGGGACATTCTGCGCGGGAAATCCTTGCGCCTTCAGGACCCGGTTCCGGTGGTGGTTCGCTTACATCTGAAAGAATCGGACCTCAATGCCTCCATGCGATCGCCCTTGATTGCCGATGCCTTCACTCCCTTATTCTTCCCCCAATTCGCCGCAGCCCTCTCCTGGTGTTCAGAACCGACCCTCACCTGGGAGGGCGCTGCCATCCTTTCCTCGGAGGAAACCCTCACCCTGCGCGGGCGCTTCCACACCCCCGCCCAAGGGGCCCAACCCTTTCTCCTCCAAACAGGGTTACAACTGGGCACCCCCTCAGAATTGCACTTTCTCAATCCAAAGATTCAAATTCTTTCAGACTCTGCGGTAATCCCATTAGAAACCGTTATCCTACCCCTCGGGTCCGATGTGGCTATTTCCGAGCTCTCGTTTAACGAAAGCGGGCTAATCTGTCAGGGACAACTGACCGTTCTGCCTTAACGGGTTCGGCATCAGGAAGACCCGCTTACGGTGGCAGACAACTGGACCCATTGCGAGAGCAATGGCAACAAGAGGGTAATAAAGTAATAAACAAAAGGAGCGGTAAAAATATAACTATCCACCCGGTCTAGGATTCCCCCATGCCCGGGAATCAGCTTACCCGAATCTTTCACTCCTGCATCGCGCTTCATCAGGGATTCGATTAAATCTCCCATCAAGCTGGCAATCCCGAGTAGTAACCCGAATGCCACCCCAGTCCCCGCCCAGAAGGGCCAATTGAGATACTTGGCCCCGAGGGTTGCCAAAATGACACTGCCCAGGATTCCAAATACTGCCCCTTCCACAGTCTTTTTCGGACTGATATCGGAAAAATGAGTCCGTCCCAACCATTTGCCACCGACATAAGCGGCAGAATCGGCCATAGAAATACAAATAAACGAAAGCAAGGTCACACTCAACCCTGTGGGTAGGTCCGAAAAATTAGGCCAGGTTTGGGGCCAATAGCCACCCAAGGGGAGATTACTGGCCACCTCCGACCCTAAAGTGCGTAAGCGCAGCCAAAAACTGGGTAAATAACCGATATAAAATAGACCGAGAATGGAGGCCGCTAAATCGGCGATCGTTGCCATTTTCGGCTTAAACAGGAGATAGAAACAAATACAGGTTCCGGCGATCGGCAAAAGGGCATCAGTCAACTGGGAATTTTGGGTTGAAAGCACGACCAAAGCCAGACTTAGAAATAAACTCGTTTTTGCTGCCGGGTAAATCCCTTTAGCCCGGACAAGTTCCAAGTATTCCCAATGAGCAAGATAGACCAGAATGGAGAAACCGACCGTAAAGTACCAACCTCCTAGGAAGGTCGTACCTAGCGCTAGGATTAGAGCAACAATGGTACTGAGAATTCGAGACAAAGGCATAGAACAATTTTATAGTTAATCTAGTATTAGCAAAATAGATTTCTTGCATCATTCACCGAACGCCTCCGTCTGGTCAGCGTTTCCTGATATTACGGAACCCACCCACCAAACTGTGCCGCTGATTAAGGGGGATGGGGGCATCTGTTTGTCATGCTGCAAGAGTTCTAATTCCAGAGAATCCGGTAAACCGGGGGGAATTTTAATCAAGCTTTTCTCCACTCAGGATAAAGATCGGGTCAACTGCCACAAAACTTTGATGAGTTCCCCTTCCTTCTAAGCGGTTGAAGGAGGACTGGACCACCTCCACATTGCGGACTTGTAACTCAGCAAAGCTTTCGGAGATGGCATACAAATTTTCCAAACTTGCGGCAGTGGCCACGACTCGTCCTTCTGGGAGTAAGTAGGACCAGACTTTTTCTAAGATGGTTTTAATGGGACGGCCTCCTTCAATACAGACGCGATTCGGGGCATGGGGTAGCTGGGAGAGACATTCCGGTGCACTGCCTTCGATGACTTCTACATTTTCAACGCCGAAGCGATCGCAGTTGGCCCGAATTAAGGCGGCCACTTCCTCATCCCGTTCTACGGCTAAAATCCGCCCGTTCGGACAGAGTAATCCCGCTTCTACAGGGATGGTTCCTGTTCCAGCCCCAATATCCCATAAGACCGATTCGGATTGCAGTCGCAGGTGGGAGAGTAAGAGCAACCTCGTTTCCCGTTTGCTCATGGGAATTCCCGGCAACCGCTCAAATAACTCATCCGCAATACCCGGGGTAATATAAGGCCAAATTCCAGATTTCATAATAATATTTTTATCGGATTTTATTGATAATTTTAAGCGGTTTTTATGTTATCTGATAGACCCAAATTTAATAAGTTTAAAACGGGTTTTCCCTCGATTAAGGGATTCAAAAATTTAGAAAAATGGAAAACTCCAATAATTTGAAGCAATTGTAGGGTGGGCAATGCCCACCTTAACTAAGGTGGGCATTGCCCACCCTACTTCTCCGGTGAACCGGCTAAATTTATAAATTATCGGATTAAATGAGCAATTCAATGGTCATATTTTTAACCGATTTCCGGATTATTTTTAGCCCGGTTATCCAGTTCTAACCACTTTGAGGGTAGTTAAAGTCGGATCGCTACATCCGGTTAGGATACCTCCCTGGGCGAGCACTTGTTGCAAATAGGCGACTGCCTCTAAGGTAATCGCCTCTGAGGGCATCAAAATTGGGATTCCCGGGGGATATGGACATACTAACTCAGCACTGACCCTCCCGATCGCCTCTATAACGGGGATTGCTTCCACAAGAGCGAAAAACGCATCCCTCGGGCATAGGGATAGGGCGGGAGGGGGAGGCATCTGGGGAAGGGAACGAGATCGCTGCTTGTGGCAATTATCCTGGGAGAGGGTCAAAAACCCTTGGACGAGTTGGTCAATATCTGCCGAGGTGTTCCCCAAGCTGATAATAAAGGTTAAATGGTCCGGGGACGGTAACTCACAGGTGACCCCGAACTGTTCCTGAAGCATTTCATCGACTTCATACCCACTCAGTCCCCACTCCCAAACCCCCACCGTCACACGGGTGCGATCGCCTGCCACAAATCCCGGACTTCTCGCTTCAGGTGGCATTAACACCGATAATCCAGGGATTTGGGCAATCTCCTCCCGGGCGCGACTGCTTAGGGCCAGGGTTTGGGTCATCAACTCTTGACCCTGTAGTGCCATTTGTTGCCTTGCCGCATCTAAGGACGCCAGGAGTAAATAACTGGGACTGGTGGATTGCATCAACTGCAAACTTTGACTCAATCGATTGACATCAATGCGATCGCCTTGGATATGCAGCATCGATGCCTGAGTCATGGCCCCGAGGACTTTGTGAATTGATTGCACGGATAGGTCCGCCCCGGCAACCAGGGCCGGAGTCGGCAAATCGGGATGAAACGCAAAATGCGGCCCATGCGCTTCATCCACTAACAGGGGAATGCCGAATTGGTGAGTTACCTGGGCGATCGCCTGAATATCCCCGCATACCCCCTGATAGGTGGGATAAACCATCATCACCGCTTTGGCATCCGGATGGGCCGCTAATGCCTCGGCAACGGATGCTGGCGTGATACTCAGGGCTAAACCCCAGATTGGATCAAATTCGGGGGCGATAAAAACCGGCAATGCCCCGGATAAAATTAATCCAGAGATTACAGATTGATGGACATTTCTAGGCAGAATAATTTTCTCGTCTGGGCGAACCGTTGCCAGGATTGCTGCAATAATTCCTGCGGTGGAACCATTGACTAAAAACCAGGTTTGGGATGCACCAAAAGCATCGGCAGCGAGTTCTTGTGCCGATGCGATCGCCCCGGTTGGTGCGAATAAATTATCTAGGTCCGGCAATTCTGGTAAATCAGCTAAAAACACCGAAGTTCCTAACAGATTACTCAGAGATTGGGGAATTCCTCGCCCCCGTTTGTGGCCCGGTGCATAGAATGGCGCATCCGGTTTTTTGGCACAGCGGGCGAGAGTTTCTAATAAAGGGGCTTGACGGTGGTCTTGTAACATGGATTAGAATAATGGACGCGATCGGCGAACCAGTTGGTCTATTTGTTCAGTGAAATATGTCTCTTGGTATTTGAGTTGTTGGGCTATCTCCAAACCATTTTGAAAGGCTTGGATAGCCTGGGTATAGGCATTTTGTCTCTGATAAATTTGACCCATGCGATCATAAGTATGCATTATCCCATATAAGTTGTAGGCGCGACGCTCAACGATTAATAAAGCTTCATAAACTTCTAAGGCGGCATCGAATTGTTCTAGGGTGGTATAAAGGCGGGCGAGGCGTTCTAGGGCATCACTGGCGATGTAAAATTGTTGTTGAGTCCAGGCGAAGGTATAGGCTTCTTCGTAGGAGGCGATCGCCGTTTGCAGTTGCCCTAGACGTTCATAATCTGTGGCGATCGCCAGTTTGAGTTGAGGGATTTTGGCAATATCTTGGGGGTTACTATAAAGGGTGACCAGTCGCTGCCGCGTGGCGATCGCCCCTTGGGAATCATTTGCCTGGGTGTAGATAAAAGCCAGTTGTTCGAGATAGGACAATTCTTGGGGGCGATCGCGTCGTTGTACCGCAAAGGAGAGTAATCCTTGATAAGGTGTTGACGCATTGACATAATCGAGTTTTTCCAAATAGAGGCGACCCATATTGGTGAGGATGGATTCTTCTGCGGAGGCATCGTTGCGATCTCGCGCATCGGTGAGTAATTGCTGATAAACCGTTAGGGCTAAATCCCGCGATCGCACCGTTTCAAATCCCATCGCTAATGCTTGTAACAGAGGCAATTCACAAACTTGAGGACTCAGACAATACTCTTGATGAATGACCTTGAGTCTAGCATCAATCGCTTGCAGTGCCGTAATTTCTTGTTGTTCCCAGGCAGTCGTCCCCACCCGAGTTAAAGCGCGCACCTCCGGCAAGGGTCCAAAATAACGCCATAACCGCAATTCTCGATACCAAATCGTAAACGCTGCGGGCTTATTTCCAGCCGCTAACTCGGCTGATGCTTCTGCATCTAATATATTTAAAGCCAATTCTAACTCCCGCAGTTGTTCTGGGGTTAAGGATTGATTTTTCTTCGGGGGATTCGGCACTAACGGGTCAGGGATCAACACTTCCAACGGATTTGGAGGCAGCAGGGGTGGTGCAGAATTTTCCAGTTGTCCCAAGGCACTTGAAGCATTAAACCCGGAAAAAGTCAAGCCTAAAATCCAAAAAAACAACCCAAAATAAGCCCGGTTTCGGTGTAGTCGAATTGGGGCGATTCGGTAAGGATTTCCTCCAGGTTTTACTCCGGTTATAATTTTCATCTCGTTTATTTTTGAATTCACGCAACGGGTTAACGGTTTAATTTAATCGCTCTACATAACCGGGGTTCGGGACTGATGAAAGAGATAGGCACTCTGCCAATAGAGCCATCAATTTGTTAAATTGAAAATTGAACTGTTTAGATTTTCAAGGGTTGGAGGCGATCGTGAACTGGCGCAAATTTCAAATTTTCCCCTGGGTGACAGCATTGGCACTGGTGCTATCGACGATATTAACCGCCTGTGCCTTGCCCCAAGTCAATGCACAAGAGCGCATATTTCTGGGGTTGTCCGTAGAATTTTTAGACGAGTATGAACTGCCGAAACGTCCATTTCAGGATACCCCCGTTGGTGGATTATCCGGCATCACCTACGATCGCCAACGCGATCGCTTCTACGTCATCTCCGACGATCGCGGACATTATGCCCCCGCCCGCTTCTATACCCTTAAACTGAATTTGGATTCTAACAGTTCCGATTCACCTAAAATCGCCAGCGTTGACATCGAATCCGTCACCTTTCTCAAAGGAGAAGACGGCAACCCTTATCCCATTGGTGAAATTGATGCAGAAGGCATCGCCTTTGCCTCCCCCAACAGTGTTTATATTGCCAGCGAAGGGATTGCGCGCAAAGGGTTGGCACCCTTTATCCACGAAATCGACCTAGAAACCGGCCAATTTGTCCGGGATATCACCCTTCCCAAACGCTACATCCCCGATACTGCTGAGAATCAAACCCAAGGTATCCAAGATAATTTAGGTTTAGAGTCCCTCACCCTCAATCCCCGAGGATTTGGGGATGCCACCGTCGATCCCTATCGCCTGTTTACCGCCACAGAAGCACCCCTCGTACAAGATTTAGATGAACTCGATGCCGAACTCCCCCCTAAAAACCGTTTACTTCATTATCTAATCTCCGATGGACCCCCAGTCTTAATTTCTGAAAATCTTTACACCCTGGATGAGAGTATTCGCTGGAGTCTTTACAAAGGATTACCGGAATTATTAGCCTTAGAACAGGGAGGGCATTTGCTCAGTTTAGAGCGCAATTTTGGGTTTCTCGGTTTCGGGGCAAAACTGTTTGAAATTCAAACCGGCAGCGCTACCGATACTTCCAGAATTGCCAGTTTAAAAGGGGAATTGAAGAAGGTTGAACCCATTAAGAAGCGGTTGCTTTTAAACTTACAAGATTTAGGAATTGAGTTAGACAATCTCGAAGGGATGACCCTTGGACCCCGTTTCTCAGACGGCAGTCAAAGTTTAATCCTGATCAGTGATGATAATTTTAATCCGGACCAAGTGAATCAGATTTTATTATTCCGGTTAAAACTCTAGGGTTTTTCCCTGGAGTTTCACTCAGGGGTGTCCCATCTATCGGTTATTGCTTAAAGATAGAATTGATGAATCAGACGCCCCTTACCCCCGGGAATTCCCCACCTTTGAATTAAAAAAAATTAATGCCTTCAGACCCCTGAAGGCATTAATCGTCAATTGATTTATATTCAATTTTCACGGGATCCATAAAAATTCAACCCGTCAACGCTACGGTTCTCCGGATATCCCGGATAAGCCTGCAAATATAGGGTCAGAAAAATCAGTCTGTTTTATTGAGTTCTCGGTGAACTTAGTCTATTATTTTAATCCATCCGCGTTTTACCGCGTGCAAGAGGCGATTAAGTAGTCGATAGTCCGATTCGTTCAGCTCATGATAACTTAATAAGGCAAATTTTAACCTTTGACGATTTGTCTCAGTTATTTCATGATGTTGCCAAACCGAGAAAAACAACTCAGCAATATCGGATTTAGGTAAAGTCTCCGAGCTGTAAACCTTATGCTTTTTTTCAGTATAATTGAAACTGCTTTTAACTGAACATTTAGGGAAGGAAGATTTAGAAAAAGTTAGAGGACTTTCAAGAGCTTGCATAGAAGATTCCTTATGGGTATGAGTATTAAGGTTCCCTTTTTCTCATGGGTTCATCAGTTGAGAGAGGGCTAATTTAGGGAATAAAATTTAAGGGGTCAAGCTTTTGTTAAATCAAATTAAATCGGCTCTAAAGTCTGGGTGATTTGGCTAAAATTTTCGCCAGACTCTGCCATGTTTAGTTGATCCCGGCCCAGAGCAGGATTTACAGTGCTCCACTATATCTAGGATAGTCTGATGGGTTGAAAGCGTCTCTCTATCTAAAGAGGTAACTCTAGGAAATGTTGATCCCTGCCACGCGGATGATTGACATTGGTCTAGTCTATCGAGCATAGTCTGATGGGTCTAAAGCCTCTGTGTCATCTCTATCTAAAGAGGTACTCAAGGGAATGTGGAGGGGATAGGCTAGGCAGAGTTGGTAGGGAGGGTATGAAAAACTGGGATCGGGATTTAGAGGGATTGTTTTAAAGTTTTGTAGGCCGGACTGAGGCAACTTTAGTTAGTCCGACAATCCTTATCTGTCAGTCTTTCAATCTTTTAAAATTTTTGAATACTCGTAGATTAGAGGCTCTAAGGGAGGAACGGAGGGAATCCCGCTAGGCGAGGACAATATTGTGATCGCGATAAGTTGGGGCTGGAAGGAAGAATCTCCGGGGGGATAGTGGATTGCCGATCGCCCTTCGATTACAAGATGTAACGATTTCGTGGATTGTAGCGTAAGTCACTTCGGAAATTTGGTGAATCTTTGTTAAGTTGATAGAGCAAAAACCTTCTCCTATTTTTTTCCGATATGCAAAGCTGTGAAACTTGTAAGCATCGAGGCACTAAGCACTGTCCAGTTCAGAGCAAAGCGCTGATTGTTGGAGAAACCAGCCAACTGACCACCCAGGGATTCTGCGAGCGCTATTCCCCGATCTTGGGTAACTAAACCCTCCTGTTCATGAGTTGGTTGGTAAATCTCCTGTGGAACAAGCACTTAAGGTCTAAACTATCCGATCAAGCGTCGCCATAGCCGGACAATCCATCGCCGCATCCAACGGATCACACCCCCCACTGGACTCGACGATCGCCGCACTGGGGTGGGGTTTGGGACTATCTCGGGCAAGGGAGCCTCCACCGGAGACTGCGTAACCCTATCTGGAGAAGAAACCTCCACAGATGCCTGTGCAGGTTCTGGCGTGATGGTAGGGGCCGGAGGTTGCAATTCTAACGCCCGCTCATAACTGGTGAGGGCTTCTTGCGATCGACCTAACTGTTTCAGGGCGACTCCCCGATCTTTCCACCCCTGCCAATTATCCGGATCCAGGGAAAGGGCGTGATCATAGCTGGTAACCGCTTCCTCATAGCATCCTAATTCCGCTAAAGCACTGCCCCGATCCACCCAAGCTTCGGGATCATCAGGATAGCGTTCCACCATCCGATCGCAGGCGGCTAGTTTGGGATGGTCCAGGGGAACCACCGGCTGACTCGGGACTGATTTGGGTACAATTTCCTGCTCTTGCTGAGCAACCGGGATTTCCACTGGTTCTGGCATCGCCGGTTTGGGACTAGGGGGCCTCTCTTGCAACTTCGCCATCGCCGTTCGTCGCAACCGTTTCGTTTCCCGCCAGGTAGGTTTGAGGACTAAGACGCGATCGTAACAGGCAACTGCTTCTTCATAGCGTTCTAACGCCGCTAACGCTTCCCCTTGGTTATGCCACCCTTGACAATACTCCGGAGAAATCGCGATCGCCCGTTGGTAACTGGCTACCGCCTCCTCATAGCGTCCTAACTCCACCAAAGCATTCCCGAGGTTATTCCACCCTTGGTAATAATCAGCCTGGAGGGCGATCGCCTTCTCATAACTCGTCACCGCCTCTTCATGACGTCCCAAACACTTCAGGGTCATCCCCCGATTATTCCAGGCATCGGCATAGTGAGTATCAAGGTCGATCGCCTTCTCATAGCTCTCTAGCGCCTCTTCATAGCGTCCTAACTGATAAAGAGAACCGGCGCGATCGTACCAGGCTTTCGGATTATTCATCTGGATGACAATCAGACCCTCTTCCTCATTCTTCTGTGCTGAATGAATAGAAGAATTAAAATTATCTTGTGCTTCTTGGCCTGTCATTAACTCACTCTCTCCCTTCGTAAACCCTATCCAATTGAAACACCCTGATGAGAGCAATTCTGCTCACCGATCGCCTTTAATTAATGACTTGATAATCCGCAATTTTCCACTGACCGTTGACCCGGTGTAAATTATACCGGATTAAATTCGTGCCAAAACTAGCGCGATCGCGATCGGCTCGTCCATTTTCATATAGCGTGTAATCTTCCGTCACCCTAGCTTCTAATGTCGCCCGATTCCCTTCCGTCACAAATCGCTCAATGGATTCTACTCGCTGCACCCCATATTGATAAAACGCATTATTATTTTCTAACCAAGTCACCGAATTGAGAGAATCTGCATATAAAATTCCCGTCGTCAGATTCCCCAATAATTCCCGATCAAATGGAGGCGCAAAAATGTTAGCTTTAGCCGTTAACCAGTCCCGCAGCAATGCGGCTGCTTGCCTCTGGGGAAGTACCCCTGTCTCTGGTGTCGGATTCGGAGCCGGATTCGGTGCCGGTGCCGGGGTAGGACGGATGCACCCTGCCTCTTGCAAATTGACCCCTTGTAACCGAGCATCTTGTCGCTGCCAACCACAAGTATTTGCTCCTGTCAACACCGCATCCTTGAGATTGGCTCCTCGGATATCCACCTCCTGTAAATTCGCCTGACTAAAATTTGCCGCTTCTAAGTCTGCGGCAATCAGAATCGCTTCGGATAAATTTGCACTGCGAAAATTGGCATATCGCAAATCCGCATTTCGGAGATTGGCCCCCTGTAAATTGGCTTCCGACAAATCGGCACCGCGCAAGCTCGCCCCTTCTAATTGAGCATCCCGCAAATCGCATCCCGGACAACGATTGGTGTCCAAGAGTTGCTGTAGGTGTGCTGGGTTAGCTGCAGCAACAGGTAAAGCCAACCCCAAGGGGACTAACAGAACCGTGATTTTTCCTACATTTGTGATCAGCATAGACGGGTAATAAGAGTAACAACAGTTACCCGGGTTGACGGAATGAGAGTTCCCGTATCAATGGGAGCCGGTAACATTTCCCCCCGAAAATCAAGCAACTGAACAACAATCAGGTAGGCGATCGCCAGCAAAATGGAAATCGCACCCGTAATGATAGCTATAACTTTAGACCGATCCATTGCATTTTTCCTCTTGCTCCCTATAAACCATTCTATTTCGCAGCCGCAGCAGGAGCAGAAAAAGCCTGAAACCCACAGTTCGTAGTAACGACTTCAGTCGTTCTCCCCAGTTCGTAGTAACGACTTCAGTCGTTCTCCCCCAAAAGTCAACCCCACACCCCCAGAGTCGGAGGAAAAACTCCCCAAACCCCTCTCTTCAAGGCCCCCATCCGTCCTACAATCCGGTGCAATCGGGAGAATCTTGCCCCTGAAAGGATGTAAAATAAGGCCAAATTGGGTAAATTCGGGACAAGATAGAACTAGATTAGGTTGCACGAAATTGGGAAACGGACATGGATTCTGTCGTTGATTGGCCTACCGAACCGATAACCAGTGAGCGCGTGCCAGCGATCGAGACCTTTCAATTGCGAAAGGCTTACCGCACTGGGTTTTGGATGAACAAACAAGTCGAAACCCTCAAAAACTGCACTCTAACGGTGTATGAGGGAGAAACCTTTGGGTTGCTGGGCCCAAATGGGGCCGGGAAAACGACCATCCTCAAAATTTTATTGGGCATCTTGCGTCCAAGTGGGGGTCGCGGGTTATTACTCGGGCAACCTTTAGGCGATCGCGCTGTCCGAGAACGCATCGGTTATCTCCCCGAAAACCCCTATTTTTATAAATATCTAACTGGCTGGGAATTTTTGGCCTTTACTGCAAACTTATTCCAAATTCCTGCCAGTGAGCAGCGCCAGCGCATTCCCGATCTATTGGATCTCGTGGGCATCGCCAAATCTGCCGCTCGTAATAAAATTCTGCGTAACTATTCTAAAGGGATGTTACAGCGAATTGGCATGGCCCAGGCACTGATTAATAATCCCGATGTGGTGTTTTTAGATGAACCCATGTCAGGACTAGACCCCTTGGGACGCTATCAGATGCGGGAAATTATCATTTCCCTGAAAGAACAAGGGAAAACGATTTTTTTTAACAGTCACATCCTCGCTGATGTGGAAAAAATTTGCGATCGCGTGGCCATCCTCGCCCAAGGGGAATTAATTTGCTCCGGTTCCCTCAAGGAATTACTGGGGACTTCTGACCTGTATTTTGTCAAAGGTACCGGGGGGAATTTAGAAGTGCTCAAACAGTGGTTACCCGACTTGGACTTAGAAGACGATCGCTGGCAAGGGCATTTAAAAGGTTCCCCCCAGGATTTCCTCGCCAGCTTGCAACTCATGGGAGGTAAGCTGATTACCATTGACCTAACGGGTGCTTCCCTAGAAGAGTTTTTTGTCCAACAACTGCGCGATCGGGGGATTACCGTCAGTCAATAAATTCACCCTGAAGTTCTTCCCTGTGAAAGAGGGCTTGGGCTGATTTCTTATGTTATTCCTAAACAGAAATCAACAGAAATCCTCATTTTAGGGAGAAATCACTCATGGCTGACTTAATAGAAACCGCCCAGGAACTGGGGCAATTCAAAACCCTGCTCACTTTAGTAGAATCGGCAGATCTCCTGGATCTGCTCAAGAGTCCAGGACCTTATACCGTCTTTGCACCCACGGATGAAGCTTTTGCGGCACTGCCTTCTAATACCCTTGCCAATTTGAGGGAAGATATGAGTAAGCTCAAAAAAATCCTCTGCTATCACGTTTTAAATGGAGACGTGCGGACGGATAATTTGGAGGAATTAGCATCAGCAGAAACGGTGGAAGGTTCCGTGGTGGGGGTTGATACTTCAAATGGCATCCAAATCAATGATGCTAAAGTGTTGAGTGCCGATCGCCTCACGGATAATGGGGTGATTCATGCGATCGACAAGGTACTGATTCCCAGTCTGGTTGCGGTATAAGATAGTCTCTAAAAACCCACACCCTTGCATAGTGGAGCTACAGGGACAAAGCCCGCCTGCGCGGGCTAGTCTATAAAAACGACTTTTCATAGCTGGATATGGGAGCAGAGGCGATCGCATTCAGGAACCCCACCCCCTCAACTCTCTCCATCCGCTTTAGGGGCGATGCCTCCTTGCTCGCCCCCATCATTTAACCCAAAATGCACCCACTGCGAGGGGGTACAGTTAAACTCATCTGGTCATCCTGCCAAGACACTTGAGCCTTCCCATATAACAACTTCTCAGGATGAGAGCTCAACCCAGAGACATCCACAGTCTGCTCAGCAGCATTCGTGCCGACATTGACAGCAACAATCAGTTCTTCCTCGGGTAACTGCCTTGCGAAGACATACAGGGTTCCCTGGGCGGATAACACCTTGTAAGTGCCGGTCCGCAAAGCCGGATGAGCCTGACGCAGCGCAATCAGTTGGCGATGATAGTCGAGCACTTCCCGGTCCCAATCTTCTTCCTTGGGAAAACCGCGACGAGAGTCGGGGTCCAGACGACCGGCTAAACCGACTTCATCCCCATAATAGATACTCGGAGCACCGGGAAAGGTCATTAACAGCAGAGTTGCCAAATGCACAGAAGGTTTATCATCTCCGGCGATCGACAGCAGACGTGCCGTATCATGAGAAGCTAGGAGGTTAAGCTGAGTCAGTTGGATTTCCCAGGGGTACATTTCCAACAACTGCTGCATTTTTTCTGCATACTCTCCAGCAAACATGGGAGGGGAGGTTTGGTAGTCCCGGTCCTTGACTTGACTCAAATCAACGCGATCGCCAGCAGTAAAGGCAATGGTGGGTCCGGTAAATAAATAGTTCATCACCCCATCGAATTGGGTGCCATCCAACCAGGGACGGGCATCATGCCAGACTTCCCCTACAATGTAGGCATCGGGATTAATGGCTTTGACGCGATCGCGAAACTCCTGCCAAAAGCCTTCGGTTTTCACCTCAAACGGCACATCCAACCGCCACCCATCAATTCCAAACTTAATCCAATATTCCGCCACCTCCATAATGTATTCCCGCACCTCGGGATTATCATGGTTGAACACCGGCAAAGCCCGATTATCCGCCCAACCGTCATAATTAGCGGGAAAATCACCATTGTAGGGAGATAGAGGCCAACCGTGAATTTTAAACCAATCAACCCAGGGAGAATAAGGACCATTTTCCAAAACATCATGAAAAAAGAAAAAGCCCCGGCTAGAGTGGTTAAAGACCCCATCCAACACGACTTTAATATTCCGGTTATGCGCCTCTAACAACAATTCGCGAAACGCCCCAGTTTTCCCCAACATCGGGTCCACCTGATAGTAATCATGGGTATGATAACGGTGGTTACTCGCCGATTGAAAAATCGGGGTAAAATAAATTGCATTAATTCCCAAGTCTTGCAAATAGTCCAGTTTGTCTACAACGCCCCAGAGATTTCCTCCTTTATACCCTTGCAGGGTAGGAATAGCGTGCCAATCTTCCCAACGACTATGCTTCAAAAGTAGCTCACGAGGCTGAGTCCCTCGGGCGAAGCGGTCCGGAAAGATTTGATAAAAAACCGCGTGTTTTACCCAATCGGGTGTTTGAATTTCCATAGATTTTCTTATGCCTCCACCGACAATGCTACAATCGTGGGCGGACAAAGGGATCTAACCTCCGGTAGAAAATTTCGCCCCAATATTGCGGGAGGTTAAGAAAAGTAAAGTTTTATTAAAATTTCCCTAAATCATCCGGGTCTTCGGCTAGAACCACGTATAGACGATTTAACTCTGAGAATAGGAATTTTAAATCAATGGTTACTCTTCGCATTCAGGAACTAGCCGAAGCCAAAGGAATGACCCTGGAACAACTCAGCCAAGGTTGCGGAGTGGCAATAGAAAAAATTCAAAAATATGCAGCGGATTGCATTCACATTCAAGAAGAAACAGCTCCCGATATCAACAAAATTGCAGAGACCTTAGAAATTTCAAGTCTAGAATTATTACAGACGCCTACAGATATTCCTATTTTAGTCAAGCTTAAGATTGTCTACCAGCTTGAATCAAATAATTTGACCTTAGAAGATTTAAGTGAAAAAACTGGTATTCATATTTCAGTTTTGGCATTTTATACCACTCAGCTTCTCTATCTTTCAAAAATATCGGAGCCTAAAATACAAAAAGAATTGACAAAAATTTCTGAGGTTTTAGGATGTACTAAAGATATTTTAATACGAGAGCAAAAAGAGGTTTTTTGGGGCCGTTTTGATATAGACGCCTTTATTAAAAGCCAGGGACTCACCGAAAAAGAGTTTATTTTAATTACAAATATCTCTTCAGATTGTATTGATTTATTAAGAACCCAGCCTGTAAAAGTTTCAGTTCCTCCTACCACATTCTCAAGAGAAGGGGGGGTTCCCTATTCAGCTAGTAATATGACAGACATCTGGTGTTCAACCCTAGGACAATTTATTACGATCGGTGAAAAATGTCCACCTAAAACTAAGGAAAAAAATGACGTTAGGGCTAGATATCCGAGGAAAAAAATCTGAAAACATTATTAGCAAAACTGATTTTTCCTATAGCCAAGCAGGACATCAGCTTTGGATGAAAATATTATTGCTGATTGTAGGGGGTACTGTAGGTTCCCTTCTAGTAAGCATTATTCCAGTCATTTCAGGTTTTTTTCTGCAATTAATTATTAACGATATTATAATCAATCAGTTTTGGATATTCCGAGGGTTCTATGCCTTTGTCTTCTTTCTATATATCAGCGCTCTTGTTTTAACGATAACACAGGGTTTTAATAGGCTTTTATTTCTCCTGGTCATAATCCCTACTTTAGGTTTTACTATTGTTGCTATTATTTTAGGCTTTGATGAGGGAATTTTAATTCTTATACCCTTTCTTGGGGTAAGCATAATAATAGGACTACTTGGAGCTATTTTTATTGCATTTTTATTAACTTTCAATCGCCTTGTGTGGGCTATGAAAGGGCTAGTTTTTACATTTACTATTCAACTTATAGGAGTTTCCTTCCTGATCATAGAACGTGACTTCACAACTAAATCTCCGTTCAACCTGATTGCCTCGACTTCAGTCCTAATTACTGGTGCTATCCTTGCCCAAAAAGCCTTGAAGGGTGACCTTAAATTTGCTTGGATTCGAGAACAAGCAGTGTTTTGGGCTGCAACTGGGGGAACGTCTTTCTATGGATGTAACCTTACGGATGCTTGCTTTGATGGTGCAGATTTGCCTCATACGGATTTCAGACAAGCTAAATTGACTCGCGCTAGTTTTGAAGGCGCAAAAAGACTAGATTTGTCTCGCCTCCAAGGGACAATTCTTGAACAACCCAAAGTTAGAAAATTACTGACTTCTAAAATGGGAGTTGAGGGAGATTATACTGGCGTAAACTTCAACGGAGCAAATTTGCAGGGTGCAAATCTAACGGGGGCAATTTTAACCGAGGTTCAGGCATTAGATGCGGATTTTTCAGGGGCTACTCTAACTGACGCCTGCATTCAAGAATGGAATATTAATAAGAATACTCGCTTTGAGAATGTCCTCTGCGAAAAGGTTTATCTGAAATGTACGCGCAAAGGGAATGGAACCTTCATTCTCTCGGAACCTAAGCCTGATAATGGAACGTTTCAACCGGGAGAATTTGAAAAATGGATTAGGGAAATCCAAGACACGGTAGATTTAATTTTCCAAAAGGGTTTAAATTGGAAAGCGTTTGCCTTTGCGATGACCCAAACCGCTATCGATAACGAGGGGTTAGATTTATCTCGCTATCAGATAGAACATAAAGGGGATGGGGTGATGGCGGTGAAAGTTGGGGTTACCTCAGAGGCTAACAAAGCGGAAATCCATCAGGGAATAGTTAACAACTATGACTCGGCGGTTGAATTGCTCGATCGCGGTGCGCCTTTGTTTTTACAGGCGAAAAATAACCAAATTGAAGAAATCCGCGACTTGCTGCGATCGCAATGGCAAGAATTTAGAGAATTGGTGAATGTCTTCTCTGAGGCCAATCGGTCTATATCCATCCACGGTGAAGGCAATCGAGTTTATATTTTAAAACAAGCAGGAGACATCATGGAAACCAAAAGTGAAGGGTTCAACGTCGGCGGTAATTTTGCGATCGGTGGAGATAACATGACCATGACCGGCGCTCAACTTACATTAGGGGACCTCACGGGTCAAGTGACCAATACCATTCAGGAACTCCACGACGTTCAATCCGAAAATGGTCAAGATTTAGTCAATATTTTGACCAATTTGCAACAATCGATTACCACGGATCCGGCCCTAGGGGAAAATCAGCAGAAACGGGCGCTCAAAGCGGTGGAAACCCTCGCCAAAGAGGGGAAAAAGCCGCCAGAAGAGCGGGACCAGGATATTGCAGGAATGGCTTTAGATGCGCTGCAAGGAATCTCTGCCACCGTGGGTCATGCCAGCAAACTGGCTGAATTTGCCGAAAAATATCTACCCACTCTGAGTAAGCTATTTGGGCTGGTTGGCTAGTTTTCTGGGTCGATAGAGGGGTTAGAAACCGGGTTTCTGTAACAAATCTCTGGCTATTAGCAACAAATTAGGGCAAGAAACCCGGTTTCTTGTCCTGTGTTTTTAATCCTGTAAGGTCGATAGAGGGGTTAGAAACCGGGTTTCTGTAACAAATCTCTGGCTATTGGCAACAAATTAGGGTAAGAAACCCGGTTTCTTGTCCGAACGAAGCGGTAGAGGACCGATCGCCCTTCCCAAAACCACCGCGTAGTTCCTGGCAGAACCCGGTCCGAAGTGTTCTACAATACTCCGTGCGGGTTTAAACCGCAATCCGTTTAGCGCTCTGGCTAGAACTTGTCCTCAGCCCATAAATTTAGGAGAAATTATAACGATGTCTGGTGAAATTTTCACAACAGCCTCTTTAGCCTTTGCCTTAGTCATGGTCGGTTTAGTCCTCGGGTTCGCCTTACTCAAAATTCAAGGCGCAGAAGAATAAGCCCCTTGTTTGGGCCGATCGCCCCCAACACCCAACCCCATCCATAAAACAAGCGATCGCCCTCCTGAATCCTCAAGAAGGCGATCGCTTGTTTTATCCTTGCAAACCCTCGAAACCCGCACCCTAAAGGGTGGGGCTATACGGACGAAGCCCGCCTGCGGGGGCTACTCTATAAATCAGTGAGCACTGGACACTTCAACCGGGGGACTATCGGGCTCCGATCGCAAACTGTCTGCTGTGCTTTTGATAAAACTAGCCAGAGGCACTGCAATCAGAACCCCCAGGACTCCTCCCAACTTCGCACCGATCAACAGGGAAATTAACACCCAGACTGGATTAAGACCCGTAAATCCTCCCAACAATCGCGGTGCCACTCCACTTTCGATACTTTGCTCGATCGCCACGGACACAATTAAAACTTTCACCCCCAGCCAAAAATTATTAAACGCAACTAAGATACTCACCAAACTAATACTTAAACCAGCCCCAAACGGAATGAGGCTCAACACGCCAACCACTAAACCGAATAACAGACCAAACGGAACCCGCAACACCAAAAACGCTAAAGTCATCGAAACTCCCATTAAAGAAGCCACCGTGACTTGACCCACAAAATAATTATGGAAATTTTTGCCGAGAGAGAACCGCATCTCTTTTGCCAGACGGGGAGGTAACCATTGTAATAAGCCCTCCCAAAGGCTACGTCCGCGCCAGAGCATATAGAACGTCAAGATAACAGTCACCACCACATCAAAGATGCGACTGACCGTATCCACAGCAAAACTGAGGACTTGACCCGTGAGATTTTGCAACTGACTCGACAAGCGTTCCGTCAGTTGAGTGCTCAATCCACTGAGATCTACCGGCCAATTGCGGGCGATCGCCATTTCCTGCAGGGTCTGGAGTTGCGCGGCACCGGATTTAATCCAAACCGGCAAACGATTGGCTAACTCCGTCAATTGTTCTAAGGCGATCGGCACCAAGGTGATCCCCAACCCCACCAAAGTCAGTAAGGTCAACAGAAACACCAGAATCACCGCTGGGGTATGTTTGGCCCCATATCGCTCTAGTAGATTCACCGGGTAATCCAAAATAAACGCCAGCAACGAGGCGGCAAGCAGGATACTGATGATCTTGTCAAAATAATCAAACGCCACCAGCAACAGCCAACTGTTGAGGAAAATTAAGGGGAAGGCGAATCCCAAAGTCAACCATCGAGGCATTGTTTCGCTGATTTTCATAATGAGAACATTGAACTGGGGATACTGAAACCCCAAAGAAGGCATCTTTTTAGTATCGTAGATGAGTGACCAGAGGGTTTGCTGAAAACACCCAGAGGCGTTTGTAGCGCCCACCCTATTCTCGAATTCTACCGAATCCTCTCAGACTGGTTGTAAAGTATCGTAAATTTCTAGAATAGAGATGCCATATCCTAAATCGCTTGGAGTTTTCACCCCTGGCGATCGCAATTGATATTAGGACCCCTAAAGCGTGAATATAGACACTATCCAAGATATTTTTGAGAAAGGCGGCGTATCCATGTGGCCCTTGTGGCCCTTATTAATTTTATCCATCCTCGCCGTCGCCACCATTTTAGAGCGCAGTTGGTTTTGGGCAACCGTCGTCAGCAAAGAAAAAGAAACGGCTAACCGCGTCCTAGAAGCAGCGCGATATGATTGGCGAGTCGCCCAAGAAGTGGCCCGACAAGCCAGCAAGCGCCCGATCGGACGCTTTCTCCATGCCCCTTTGCGCTTACAAAATGCCGATCCCGAAGTCTTTCGGTTAGCATTAGAAGCCGGGGCAGAAGAAGAAATCGCCACTATGCGCCGGGGTGATAAAGTATTAGAAGCAGTCATTGCTTTAGCACCTTTACTCGGGTTACTCGGGACCGTTCTGGGGTTAATTGAATCCCTCGGTTCAATCCGCTTGGGAGACATCGGCACGGGAGCCACCGCTGGAGTGACCACTGGCATCGGTGCAGCCCTAGTTAGTACCGCATTTGGTCTAATCGTGGCCATTACGAGTTTAGCCTTCTATCGTCTATTTCAAGGTTTGCTAGTTAACCAGGTCAAAATTTTCCGCAAATGTGGGAATGAACTGGAGTTGCTGTATCGCCAGTATTGGAGCCAAATCCACCACAATCGCAGTGGTGCGCCAGAAACTCCCGCATCTTGGGCAAGCAGAACGGTCCCAGACAGTGGGTTCACAGTTAAACCCGAAGGGTCTGTGAATCATAGTAAAGGCTACCCAGAAATAGGGGATCAGCCCCAGGATAGAACGAACAAGATTGATGGCTTGAATTCCTCGGACCAGTCGAATTAAGTTAGATGAAGCGGGGGGAATTCCTGCCGCTTGCTATTTTTTACCCCTTTGGAATTTCTGGGAGGCGATCGCCGGATGAAGATTAACTATGAGTCAGAAATGGAAGAAGCTCGCATCGAGTTGATTCCGCTCATCGACGTCATCTTTTGTATTTTGACCTTTTTTCTCCTAGCGGCATTGCAACTGACCCGCCAACAGGCGGTGAACGTCGATTTGCCACAGGCGGAGACGGGGACGGTACAGATGCAAGAGTTGAAACTGTTTGTCAGCGTGGACCAACTGGGACAAACTTATGTGGATAGACAACCCGTCACCCGGGAGCAACTGTATCAGTTATTGTTGACTTATAAAAGAGCTAGACCCGAGGGGTTGATTGTGCTTTCGGCGTCGAAGATGGCCAGTTATAATGACGTGATGCAGGTGCTGGATTTGCTGAGGTCCGTAGGAGGCGATCGGGTTGCCCTAGCCACCATCCCCAGTTCCGGCGACCTATTCGAGCTACCTGGTGGCGATCGGCCCGATAATGGTTTGGGAGCGCCCAATCTGCTAGTTCCTGAAACAGGCGGGGACAATGCGCCAGGTACGGGCGGCACAGGAGAAGGGAATTAACCCATCAAGGGTGACTTTCCTTTTAATCATCTCAATTCGGGAAGTAGAATCATCCCATATAAAATTATTCAACCTATCTGGAATCTAGGGGTCTAGGCTAAATGGAAGAGCAAAATTCAGAATTGCTAGAAAAAATTCGTCATCAATTTGATACAGGGCCTTATCCTCGCCACCCGATAGAAGCCTCTCCTCAAGGTAATAATAATTTTTTATTTATTCACAACATCGTTACTCCGTTTTATCTTCGTAATAAATCGGTGGTCAATCCTCAAGGAAAAGTTATTTTAGATGCAGGATGTGGAAGTGGTTATAAAGCTTTAGCATTAGCTGCAGCCAATCCGGGCGCGAAAATTGTCGGGATAGATCTATCAGAAGAATCGGTCAAGCTCGCTCGAAAACGACTGGCTCATCATGGAATTGAAAATTCCGAATTTCACTGCTTAAGTATCGAAGAACTTCCGAAATTAGGCCAGACATTTGACTACATAAATTGCGATGATGTCCTCTATCTTCTTCCGGATTTAGTATTAGGCTTGCAATCTTTAAAATTAGTGCTTAAGCCCCAGGGAATTATCCGAGGAAATCTTCATAGCTTATTTCAGAGGGGGGTGTATTATCGCGCTCAAGATGTTTTTAAAATGATGGGTTTAATGGAAAGCAATCCTGGAGACATGGAGATTGCTATCGTCCAAGAGGTGATGAAGTCTTTAAAAGATGACATTTATTTGAAACAAACGACCTGGAAGACTTCGCGAGAAAACGATCCAGAATTTTATTTAGCCAATTATTTGTTACAGGGAGATAAAGGGTACACCATTCCTGAGCTGTTCGCCAGTTTGAGTGCAGCTAATTTAGAATTCATCAACATGGTGAACTGGCGGCATTGGGACTTGACCGAGCTATTTCAATCTCCCGATGATTTGCCGACCTTCCTGGCGATGAGTTTACCCGGGCTGGAAATAGAAGACCAGTTACATTTATTTGAATTGTTACAACCGATTCATCGGTTATTAGACTTTTGGTGTGGTCATCCCAACCCTGCTGAACCGTTTCTGCCGGTGGAGGAATGGACCGAATCTGACTGGGACACTACAAGGGTGCATCTCCATCCACAGCTAAAAACTGCCCAAGTTAAGGAAAACCTAATTGACTGTATTGGATATCAAAGACCTTTTGAGGTGAGCCGCTATCTCTCTGCGCCAACGGTAATACCGCTAAAAGTGGGCAGTGGTATAGCGTCCTGCCTCCTCCCCTTATGGGAAGGCCCCCAATCCGTTCCATCCTTAGTGGAACGCTGGCTGAAAATTAGACCACTCAATCCGGTAACCTTAGAGCCAGTCAGCCAGAACCAGGCATTTCAAGAGGTGGTGGGATTTTTGAGTAACCTAGAAGTGTTTCTGTACGTGCTTTTGGAACGTTTAGCTTGAGAAAGAAAAAATTTTTCCCCGAGGGTGATATCAAATGCTCTGAAGCTGGGTAAGTTATTTCCAGGAGTTAGAAATCAAGCATCCCACACATCCAGGAGACTTACTGTTATGAAGACCGAATTTAAAACGAAATTCCTGCAACATCTGAATATCAAAAAGCAGGAAGAAGGCTTCACCTTAATCGAACTGCTCGTCGTAGTTATCATCATCGGTATTTTAGCGGCTGTGGCGTTACCTTCTTTACTCAGCCAAGCCAACAAAGCCAAGCAAGTAGAAGCTCGTAACAACGTTGGTGCAATGAACCGTGCACAACAAGCTTTCTTCTTAGAAAAAGGTCGATTTGGCGCTTATAGTGAACTCGGCGTGGGTATCCAGACTGAAACAACTAATTATAAATATGAGTTCAATCCACCAGCTCCCACTACTGCGAATTCCGGACTTGCTATTTTGGCTTCCACTCTAACTAATGGACTCAAGCCCTACACAGGTTTAGTCTGGGCAGAAGTAGATGAGACTACTTCTCAATCCACCACTCGTGCTTTATTGTGCGAAGAAAAATTACCGAAAGCAGAAGCCGGTAGTCCAACTCTGGGTGGTGCTGCGACTGACTGTGGTGCTATGGTCAACCTGGGTGAGTAATTTTCCATCGGCAAGGCTATACCTGTCCTAGATAATTCTTCCAAGGTTTAGAGAGCCAATCGTCAGATTGGCTGTAATGGGGGAGGGGTAATAAAATCCCCTCCCCATATTTATATCCAATCATCATTTTCACAAGGGATAAAAACTGCTCATTGCTGACCGGCTTTTTAAGATATACTGATCTAGAAATCATTAAAGTTAATATAAAATTACCGTTAATTGGATAAACATATCACCGAGGGGTGAGTTGCTTCCGCCCTAAATTGAATCAAAAATGCAGTCAAATCAGTTCTATCACTTCTATCAATTGGGCCCCCATATTTTATCCATGATGCCATGAGGTTTTTCAACAAGCATCATCATTTATTTTTCTACTTAATAGGCTCTTTTACTGTAGCAATCTTAAACGAGATGGAATCAATCCAGCGTTTCAGAGGTGGAAAACTAGGGAAATGAAGTTTGGGTCCGATTAAAACCCTACCTAATATTTTACAATACAATAGAAAATGCTAACGCAGGGGCAATCTAATTGATACCTCGCAACCCGCCAAAACAACCGGGTTATTTTAACATAAAAGCGGCGAAATTGAAAAGTTTTGATGGGTGATTTGGATTATGACATTTTTTTCTAGCCAACCCTGGGATAAAAATTTATTCCGGGAACAAGTTGAGCAATATAGGCGGACCGGAGACTATAGCAAAGCCACGACTCTCTATGAACAGGCTATAGAAGCAGAACCGGATGTGAAATCCCACTACTGGCATTTGGGATTAATGTTGCTATTGCAACGAAAAGAAGAAGAGGCAACTAGCACATGGCTCTTGGGAATGCTGGATGGAGAAGAGGAGCAGGTGGACTCATGGACGGCAGAGTTGTTAGATATTCTGGAACAAGAAGCACAATATCAAGAAACGGGAGCAGATCGGCTACAAGCTTGGTTGATTCGCGGGCATATCAGAGAAATTAACCCGGAAGACCTCAATAACCTTTTATCCTTAATTCACCTGGGGATTTCTCTTGACAATTTTGGGGGAGAAGAACTGAGAGACTGGGGAGTGAGCGACTTGCTACAACAGCCTGACAAGGGATGCTTGGATCGAGACAAGTTACTGCAAGTCTTCGGCGAAATTTTATCACATCATCCCATACAACCGTCATCCCTAGACTTTATAGAAGCGGCTCTACCCCATCTCCGGGAGCATTACGATGTGATTGGGATTTTATTGCCCGCTTCTTTGGAAATTGGTTACTCTCTGAGACAAATTAGAATAGCAATCTCTATTTTGGAGATGGCTTTGCAAATCGATGAACACAATCTGGAAGTTTTAAGGCATTTAGCGGCTTTTTATCAATATGGAATTGATTACTCCAAAGGAATAGAATTAGCGAAAAAATGCTATTCCCTGGTGAAGACACTGCCTGAAAAAATTTTTGCAAATCACTTATTAATGAGGGGCCTAATGAGTGCAGGGGGTCACTGGGAAACCGTTTGTTCAACTATCGAAGAACAGGAACGGTTGCTCGCGTCTTTGATTGCACAAGAACCGACTCCACTTCCGCAAGCAACGGTGGCACGTTTACTGACTTCCGGCTATTTTTTCCCCTACTTTCGAGATCAACCCCGAGAGAACCGAGAGATTATGAATCAGTTATTGGAACGATGCCAGTGGCATTTCCAATTTTTGAATCAGCAAGTTGAACAGGTCAGACCCTATTATCAACCCTCAAATGGCAATCCTAAACCCAAGTCTAATGTTCTCTCCAAAAGACTAAACATTGGCTATATTTCTCATTGTTTGAAGGTTCATTCCGTTGGGTGGTTGGTGCGATGGTTAATCCAGTATCACAATCGCGAACGGTTTAAAATTCACGGTTATCTTGTCACTAATCCGGAGGTGGGAGACCCATTAAATGAGTGGTATATCCATGAAATAGAATGTCCTCGAAAGCTGGGAGGTAACAATTGGGAAATAGCGGAGCAAATTTATCAGGATGACATTGATATATTAATCGATCTCGATAGTATTACGATGGATGTTACCTGTGAGGTAATGGCACTGAAACCTGCTCCTATACAAGTCACTTGGCTCGGCTGGGATGCTTCGGGGATTCCGATGATCGATTATTTTATTGCCGATCCTTACGTTTTGCCTGAATCTGCTCAGGAGTATTACCGGGAAAAAATCTGGCGATTACCTGAAACTTATATTGCCGTGGACGGGTTTGAGGTCGGTGTACCGACGCTTCGTCGTGATGAGTTGAATATTCCGAGTGATGCCATTGTGTATTTCAGTGGCCAGAAAGGTTATAAACGTCATCCAGATACGGCACGACTGCAAATGGAAATTATTAAACAAGTGCCAAATAGTTACTTTTTGATTAAAGGTTTTGCGGATAACCAATCCATCCAGACGTTCTTTATTAACCTGGCGGAAGAAGAAGGAGTAGCGTGCGATCGCCTCCGATTTTTGCCGCCTACTCCCTCGGAAGCGATTCATCGTGCGAACTTAGGCATCGCCGATATCGTCCTCGACACCTATCCTTATAACGGCGCAACCACCACATTAGAAACCCTCTGGATGGGGATTCCCCTCGTCACCCGGGTAGGGGAACAATTTGCAGCCAGGAACAGCTATACGATGATGATGAACGTCGGTGTCACCGAGGGGATTGCTTGGACGGATGAGGAGTATGTAGAATGGGGGGTTCGCCTAGGCACCGATTCATCTTTGCGGCAAGATATCTCCTGGCGACTGCGGCGATCGCGACAAACTGCCCCGCTTTGGAATGCCCAAAAATTTACCCGAGAGATGGAAAATGCATATACCCAAATGTGGGAAACTTATGTCCGTGGTCTTTCGTAAATCTTGTTAACTCCAAACCCCAACCCGATAGGCTTGATCTTCCCTAAAATCTGAAACCCTTTACCATTAATGGGTTGCCCGAGAATGTCACCGGGGTTTGGTTTCATAAAACTTGATTCATTTATCCCGATACCAGGCCTATTATGATAGGATCACAGGATGACTAGCCTCATAAATTTATAATTGCAATTTATTGGGCTATAGCGATCCTAAATCAGTTGTAACCCAGCTAGTGAGAGAACTGCTCAGACTACAGCGGTGGCAATTCTCACTGCTCCCTCTGATTTGGGGTCACAATAGGTCACTTTATTTATATATCGCTCAGGACTTAACTCCAAATGACTCCTATTAGATTGCATATCGGAGGGAAAGAACCTCACCCGGATTGGAAAATCTTAGATATTGAACAGCGTCCCGAAGTAGATTATGTGGGTGATGCGGCTGACTTGAGTCAGTTTGAAACCAATTCCATTGAAGCCATTTATGCCAGCCATGTGCTAGAACATTTTCACTATGGCTTGAATAATGAACTGATTAATACCTTAAAAGAATGGCATCGTGTCTTAAAGCCTGGAGGGAAACTCTTGGTTAGCGTTCCAGATTTGAAAGTTTTATGTTGGCTTTATCTTAATCCTAATTTACTTCCTTTAGAACGCCATCACTTGATGAGGATTATGTTTGGAGGCCAGGTAGACCAGTATGATGTTCATAAAGTAGGGTTTGATAGTGAAACTTTAGCAATGTATCTCGGCGAGGTTGGGTTTGCCGAATATGAGCAAGTCTCCGAATTTAATCTATTCGACGACTGCAGTAGTTTACGCCTCATAAATACCTTAATTAGTTTAAATGTGATTGCTACAAAATCATCCCTTACAGTTTCGGGAGACTAATATCAATCGACTGCTTTAACAGCCGGTGGATAGTTCTTGAAGATTACGCTTAAACCTCAACTCATGTCATGTTCTTCTACAACGGCAATCTGCACGACTCTAGCAGCATCGCACTCTCGATCGCTGACCCTGCTCTCCTGTACGGTGCCACCGTATTCACCACTCTACGGGTTTATGAGCAATCCTTGGATTCTCCCCTGACTGCATGGCCTCAGCACTGTCAGCGCTTGAAATCCTCCCTGGAACCCTTCCATTGGCCTGAACCGGATTGGCAGCGGGTGCGGGAGGGGGCGGAGTTGATGAGGGCACAGTGGCCGGTACTGCGGATTGCGATTTTCCCGGATGGGAGAGAATTAATTATAGGGCGTATTTTACCACAGGAGTTGGCGATTCGTCAAGAAGTTGGGGTGAAGGCTTGGGTGGCGGCGGATTCTTTGTTTATACGATCGCTCCCTACCCATAAAACCGGCAACTATCTCTCCTCCTGGTTGGCGTTGCAAGCGGCTCAACGGGAGGGTTGTCAGGAGGCGATTCTCGTTGATGGTCAGGGGAATTGGTTGGAAACCAGTACGGGAAATCTGTGGGGATGGCGGGAGGGGCGGTGGTGGACTCCGCCCGTGGAGGTGGGGATTTTACCCGGGGTGATGCGATCGCAACTTCTGAACTGCCTAGCCACTCAAGGTCATCCCGCCATCCTCGAACCCTGGACAGCCGAAGTGGTGAGCGGGTTTGAAGCCTTAGCCTATAGTAATAGTGTGGTAGAAGTCATCCCTATCTGTGAAGTCTTCTCAGAAAACCAAACCCGCCTTTATCCCTCATCCCATAACGGGTTCAGCCAATTACGTCAGCTTTTCCTGGGGTAGTTGCCCCGCAAATTCTGATAATACGTTAACATTAGTTAACAGAGTAGAATAAAAATAGCCCAAACACCCCCCATTCCAGAACTAGGAGGACCGCTGGTGAATAAAAAATGGAGAAACGCCGGACTATACGCAATGCTGGCGATCGTTGTCATCTTCTTGGCAACCACATTTTTTGAAAATCAAACATCAACTGAGGAAACCTGGCGCTACAGTCAGTTTATCCAGGAAGTTCAAAACAACCGCATTGATAAAGTCGTTATTAGCTCCGATCGCTCCCGAGCTAGAGTCACCGCTCAGGATGGTAAAAAGGTCGTAGTCAATTTACCCAATGACCCGGAACTTCTCAACATCCTCACGGACCACCGGGTCAATATTGAAGTCTCCCCCCAAGGTGATGAAGGCTTCTGGTTCAAAGCACTCAGTAGCTTATTCTTCCCTGTTCTCCTCTTAGTGGGCTTAGTCTTCTTGCTCCGTCGTGCTCAAAATGGCCCGGGTTCTCAAGCGATGAACTTTGGCAAATCGAAAGCGCGGGTGCAAATGGAACCCCAAACCCAAGTCACCTTCGGGGATGTCGCTGGGATTGAGCAAGCCAAGCTAGAACTGAGCGAAGTAGTAGACTTCCTGAAAAATGCCGATCGCTTTACCGCTGTTGGTGCCAAAATTCCCAAAGGTGTTTTATTAGTCGGCCCTCCGGGAACCGGCAAGACCCTCCTGGCAAAAGCCGTAGCGGGTGAAGCTGGCGTCCCCTTCTTCTCCATCTCTGGTTCAGAATTTGTGGAAATGTTTGTGGGGGTCGGTGCCTCTCGCGTCCGCGATTTGTTTGAACAAGCCAAATCCAACGCTCCCTGTATCGTCTTTATCGATGAAATTGACGCCGTAGGTCGTCAACGGGGTGCTGGTTTAGGCGGTGGTAACGATGAACGGGAACAAACCCTCAACCAACTCCTGACGGAAATGGATGGGTTTGAAGGCAACACCGGCATCATTATTATTGCTGCAACCAACCGTCCTGATGTCCTCGATGCCGCTTTATTGCGTCCGGGTCGTTTCGATCGCCAAGTTGTGGTCGATCGCCCTGACTATGCGGGTCGTCGGGAAATCCTCAACGTCCATGCTCGCGGTAAAACCCTAGCAAAGGATGTGGACCTAGACAAAATCGCCCGTCGGACACCCGGTTTTACAGGTGCTGACCTGTCCAACCTGCTCAACGAAGCCGCAATTCTGGCTGCACGACGCAATTTGACCGAAATTTCGATGGATGAAATCAATGATGCCATCGATCGCGTCCTTGCCGGACCCGAGAAAAAAGACCGGGTGATGAGCGAGAAACGCAAAACTCTGGTTGCCTACCATGAAGCCGGTCATGCTTTAGTTGGTGCCTTGATGCCCGATTATGACCCTGTGCAAAAAATCAGCATTATTCCTCGGGGACGTGCCGGTGGCTTAACCTGGTTTACTCCTAGTGAAGAACGTATGGATTCCGGTCTCTACAGCCGGTCCTATCTGCAAAATCAGATGGCAGTGGCCCTTGGCGGTCGGATTGCTGAAGAAATTGTCTTCGGTGAGGAAGAAGTTACCACAGGTGCTTCCAATGACTTGCAACAGGTGGCACGAGTCGCACGGCAGATGGTGACTCGCTTTGGGATGAGCGATCGCCTAGGTCCCGTGGCCCTCGGTCGTCAGCAAGGCAATATGTTCCTCGGTCGCGATATCATGGCGGAACGTGATTTCTCCGAAGAAACCGCCGCAGCCATTGATGATGAAGTTCGCAACCTGGTGGAACAAGCCTACGGACGAGCTAAAGAGGTGCTCGTTTCCAACCGTGCGGTGTTGGATGAACTCTCCCAACTCCTAATTGAGAAGGAAACCGTGGATGCGGATGAATTGCAAGAGTTGTTAGCTAATAGCGATGTCAAGATGGCGGCGATCGCCTAATCGACAAGCCTTTACAGGCAACCCTGCTGGGGATAAATCCCCCACCTGTAGGGGCGTTTCGCGAAGCGCCCCTACAATAAGGACTAAGAAACCCGGTTTTTGAATCCCCACCACAGGACCCAGAAACCGGGTTTTTGCGATAATTTTTGCCTCAACACCCTAAATTTAGGAAAGAAACCCGGTTTCTGAACCCCACCACAGAACGAACAACCAGTTGTCGAGATGGCACAGTCCTTTTTGTATGGGGAGAGATTATCCGCCTAGAACCTGGGTTGCGGGTGGGTAGACGCTCTTGAAAGTGACACCACAGTAGGAGACGCCACGCTGTGGGTCTGGCTATTCTCCGTTATAGAAAGTCAATCTAAAACGGAAGGAAGTCAATCATGCGTTTATCTACCTCGGTCTTACTGTTCGGTCTGTTGGTTTCTACGGCTGCTGTGCAATTCGCTGGATTTGCTTCTACTTCGCTGCAAGGGGTGGAGTCCGATCGCACCGCTGAGATTTTAATGTCCAATGAGTCCCGCTGTGGTCTTCATGATGGCCGTCGCTGCGACGATCGCTCGTAGTCTGATTGTTAGAATTGATGTCCAGTCTATTTTCAAGAGAAACTCTTCTTCCTTTATGGGTCTGGCTGTCCTAAAGGGTGCAATACAAAAATCACCGAATACTTAACAACATAGCGTTAATCTACGAGTTCAATTGAATACCGTTTACCGAATTCCCCAGATCCTAATGGTGCGATCGCCACTGCCGGAAGCGAGTCTACCCCCATCGGGACTAAACACAATGGATTCCACCCATCGGGAATGTCCGGACAAGGTTTCTACCAGTTCTCCACTGGCTAAATTCCAGAGTTTAATTCGACCCGTTAACGTACCTCCCGCAATGGTGTTGCCATCGGGACTAAAGGCCACAGAAAACATCGTTCCGGCATGACCCGAGAATGAACTAATTTCTTGACCTTTACTCAAATCCCATAATTTAATCGTATTGTCTGCACTCCCGGATGCCAGCATCTTGCCATTGGGACTAAACGCCACAGAAAACACGGTCCCCACATGGCCGGAGAGTTGCCGGGTTTCGGTTTGTGCTAATCCGGATTCCGTGGATTGATTGGCAACTGGCCATAATTTAATCGAACCATCCTCAGAAGCACTGGCTAGGGTTTGACCATCGGGACTGAACACTACAGAAAAGACGGTTCCTAAATGACCGTTTAAGGTTCCAATGGCTTCCCCTGAGTCCAGATTCCACAGGTAAATATTCCCCTCTTCCGAACCACTGGCTAAAAGTTTACTATCGGGACTAATGGCAATGGAAGAAATTCCCAAAGATGTCCCAGGAATGGTAGATAATAATTCTCCGGTGGCTAAATTCCAAATTTTAATCGTTCCCCCGTAACCATTGCTACTACTAACCAACAGAGTTCCATTGGGGGCGATCGCCACCGATGAAACCATTTCTCCGGCATCGGAATGTCCGGTTAAGGTACGAATTAAAGCGCCGGTTTCTAAATTCCAAATTTTAATCGTGCCATCAAAACTTCCCGAGGCGATCGCCAGTCCATCGGGACTCACCGCTACCGATCGCACGTCTTGGGAATGTCCCGTTAAAGTATTTGACAACTTGATATCATTAACCGCAATGGTTCGGGATAACTGCCGGTTGCCGGACCGTGAAACCGGGGATATTTTCCCTGAATCTGCCTTAACTGGGGCCGAATTTTCTGGGGAATTAACCGAGGCGACAGCAGTTTCTCCCCCATTCTCTGGAACAGGCAAAACCTCCTGAGTTACCTCCAAGGCAGATTGTTCTGCCACAGCGCCAGCATTCCCGATGCTAGAGAGTCCAAGCCGATACACATTCACCTGAGTGACGGCAACCACCCCAAACAGGACCACCCCGCCCCCCAAAACCAATTGCATTTTCCACTGTTCCAGCTTATCTAGCAGTGGATTTGGGGGCTTCAACACCATGAACTGGCCCCGAGATTTTCTCCTCTGATGCAACATCACATCAAGTTCCCCTAACCGTTGCAAAATCACCTCGGTACTTTGGGGGCGTTTTCCCGGTAACCGCGCCATCAATTCATCGATAAAATCGGCTAATTTTGGGGAAATATGAGGGGCTGCCTGTCGCCAGCGCAATTCATCATTGAGCGGGTCATAAAAATCTAGGGGATGTTTCCCCGTGAGTAGCTGTACAAATGTCCGTCCCAACCCAAAGAAATCGGACTGGGGAACGGGTTTACCATTTTCCTGTTCCGGCGGTGCATATCCTTTAGAAGAAATCACCGTTCCCTGTTTTCCTACGGCCATTTTTGCCAGATAGGTGCCGCTGACTTCCCGGGCGGAACCAAAGTCAATTAAGGTTAATTGTTCAGTTCCGAACGCTTTGATTTGGGCGGGGTCCCGCAGCATAATATTGGCCGGTTTAATATCGCGATGAAAATACTGCTGATTATGAACTTGATGCAAGATTTCTGTCAGTTGTAATAACCATCCCACTGCCTGTTGTTGGGTAATCGGTTCATGGTTACGACTGGCTAACCATTCCTCCAAATTCTGACCCTGAATTTTTTCCATCACCAGGCAATGGACTGGGGTCTTGCTATATCGAGGGGTAAAGGTAAAATAACCGCCCGGTTCCACTGCTGGAATGCCGGGGTGTCTGAGGCGTTGTAAAACAGCGGCTTCTTGTTTAAATAAGGTAATGGCCTTGGGATTTTGTTCCGTGAGGACTTTCAAGACCTTGGGAAACCCGCGATCGTCTACTTCAAAGGTTTGTCCAAACCCGCCGGTCCCCAGGAGTTTCACGATGCGATAGCGTCCTGCCACAACAAGTTCCGAACCGCATTGGCGACAAATGCGATTCTTGGCATTTAAGGGGTCTGTGGGTCTGGGACAGGAGGGGTTGATACAGTAGCTCATGGATGGCTACGGGCTTGCAATATCCCGGCGATAATAGGCTGGTCAGGGATGCCTGGACTTTTTAATATTAGACTTAATTCTAAGGTGTTGATATCATCCCGATGAATTAATTAAGCGGGAATCTTGACAACTGAGGGTAGAGGTTATAGGTCAGTAAAGGGTGCTTCTGGCACAGGCGGACTAGGCAGAGTAGGGGAACGGGGTTGAACGGCGAGGGCCAGAAAATCTTCGCGATCGCCTCTTGATGATCTCTTCGGTACGCTCCTTCCATTACGATAACAAGGAGTGCTCACGAAAGGGGGGAAGGGTCTGACGAAGCAAGAATCACAGGTGGAGGCCAGCAAGGGTTGAGATATTAAGGGGTCTGAATTCTCCCAAGAGGCCAGATTGTAGAAACGTCAAAGGATGATGTCTGAAAAGTCTTGGTTAAAATTATTACAACAATACCGTGCGATCGCGGTGATTCGTGCGACAACCTTTGAATTGGGGTATGAAATGGCCCGGGCGGTTGCCAGAGGCGGGATTCACCTGATTGAAATTACCTGGAATAGCGATCGCCCTGATGACCTGATTGATATCCTGCGATCGGATTTACCGCACTGTACGATTGGCACTGGCACTCTGTTAAATCAGGTGGATTTGCATCGGGCGATCGCTGCCGGTGCTCAATTCCTGTTTACCCCCCACACTGAACCGGCCCTGATTCAAGTCGCTGCTGCTTCTGGAATCCCCATCATCCCCGGCGCGCTTTCTCCGACGGAAATCGTCACCGCTTGGCACGCCGGGGCCAATTGCGTTAAAGTCTTTCCTATCTCAGCAGTGGGTGGCCCGCACTATATCCAAAGTCTTCACGGCCCCCTGGGTCACATTCCCTTAATTCCCACCGGCGGGGTCAATCTCCAGAATGCCATCAATTTTCTCAAAGCAGGGGCGATCGCTGTCGGACTCTCTGGGGATTTATTTCCCAAAAAACTGCTCGCCGACCAAGATTGGGACGCTATCTCGGACCAGGCCCGAATCTTGACCTTTTCTATCCAAAACTTTAATAATAATGAGATAACCTCCTTTGGAAATTAACCCCTTTGGGATTGTAGCTAACTCTCAAATCACAGTCCCAATCCCCCAACTTACGCCCTTTTTAACACAAAACCCCGTTTTCAACAAGTCTGTAGGAGATATCAATTGTCATGAAAAAAAACATCAGCTGCATCCGTCTGAGTCCCGTTCGTTTGTTGGGCGCAATCACTGCCGTGACCCTCTCTGCTTTCTGTGGGTTTTCTCAACCCCAAGTTGCTCAAGCGGTAGAACATGACCGGATTGCCCGCATGATGCTCGATCTGCAATCCTCTCCCGATCGCTGGATTCAAATTGACCTCACAGAACAAAAATTAATGGCATGGGAAGGCAATAAAGTCGTCTATGCCGTCAGTGTTTCTACAGGGAAAGAAGGGCATTTGACTCCTCCAGGTACCTTTGCCGTTCAAACCAAGTATGAAGTCACCCGGATGCAAGGAGACACCTATGATGTTCCGGACGTTCCGTTTACCATGTACTATTATGGCGGTTATGCCATTCATGGTGCCTATTGGCATAACAATTTTGGCACGCCCATGAGTCACGGTTGTACTAATGTTGCGGTCAATCATGCTGAATGGTTATTTAATTGGGCCGAGGTGGGAACGCCGATTGTAGTTCATTATTAACATTAATCCGGAAACGACTAAAGTCGTTACTACAAACTAAGAAAATCCTTCTTCCGTTCGTAGTAACGACTTCAGTCGTTCTTAATCCGGAAACGACTGAAGTCGTTACTACAAACCGGGGAATTTCTCTTCAGTTCGTAGTAACGACTTCAGTCGTTCTTAATCCGGAAACGACTAAAGTCGTTACTACAAACCGGGGAATTTCTCTTCAGTTCGTAGTAACGACTTCAGTCGTTCTTAATCCGGAAACGACTAAAGTCGTTACTACAAACCGGGGAATTTCTCTTCAGTTCGTAGTAACGACTTTAGTCGTTCTTCTGGAGTGCGAGCATCTTGCTTGCTATTGAAGAAAGCGAGCAAGATGCTCGCACTCCACACCCTCGCTACCAACC
The DNA here is from genome assembly GCF_025370875.1 of Laspinema palackyanum D2c. Taxonomy (NCBI): domain Bacteria; kingdom Bacillati; phylum Cyanobacteriota; class Cyanophyceae; order Oscillatoriales; family Laspinemataceae; genus Laspinema; species Laspinema palackyanum. Next base: position 71,260 of record NZ_JAMXFD010000013.1, on the reverse strand, counting down.
CACTCCTGAGAGCAATCTGTACCTCATGAGTTCGAGAACCGCTCTATTATTTAACTCAATTGGACAACCGCTTGATCCTCCAATAAGATTTGATTGGTGAATAAATCTTCCACGGTAATTCGCAAAAAGCGCTGTTCATCCACTTGAAATAACACCTTCACCCGATCGCTCCCCGGATGTCCCGGCGGATTGAGCTTGGCAATACTTCTGGCCCCCTCTTTATCATTCAAGGGTTGCACGGCTATTTTTCCCGTTTCTAATCGCTTAGTGACTAGCCGATCGCCATCAAAATAAACCTCGGTTCCTCCAGTATCTGCTCCTAATTCCCCAATAATTAACTCAATACTCGGCTGATTCTCTAATGAGGCACCAAGCATTAATTCCACAGGTTCACTCATAGGATAGGGTTGTCCTTCGCGCACCAACGGATGCCAATTATGGCATTGATTGCGTCGGTCCCAGTAGCGGATGCCGTAACTGTGATAGAGGAAATCTTTGATTTCTATGCCTTGACTCAGTTGCAGGGCACCTTGAGCAACCGCTTCAAACGGGCGATCGCACCGAATCTTGCTCTCATCAAAATATTGCTTGACCCAATTCTGAACCGCCGGAATCAGTGCCGTTCCCCCCACCAACAACACAGCATCAATATCCGCAAAATCCAATCCCTGCCGTCGCGCTTGTTGACTCACCTGATTCATGGCATCATCCAAAGATTCAAAAAACTGATGACTTGCCAGAATTTCCTCAAAACCACGGCGGTCTAATTCTAAGGAATAGGTTTCCAACGTTTCATCATTAAAATAAACCTCTTTCCCTTGTTTTTGTAAAGAGAGTTGAATTTTCAAGCGTTCCGCCAAGCGCGTGGTTAAGGGTGTTTTGGCCATGCCTTGAGTTTCGGCAAAATAATCGACTAACCAATTATCTAAATCAGTGCCGCCTAAGTTATTCCCGGCTTTGGCTAAAACCCGAGCAGTTTTGACTTTTTGTCCCGAACTTTCAGCAAATAGTTTATCCCCCCATTTGAGGAGAAATCCTAGGGGTTGTTTCCCGGCAGTTTTATCCAGTTGGACTAAAGATAAATCCAGGGTGCCACCGCCAAAGTCTACAACGAGCAAGTTTTCGCCGTCGGTGAGTCCATATCCCAAGGCAGCAGCGGTGGGTTCATCGATGATGCGGACTTGTTCGACTTGCAGGGATTGGCAGACTTGTCCCAACCAGTGGCGATAGGCTTCAAAGCTATCCACGGGAACGGTTAGGATTAAGGAGTCTACGGGAAGCGGGATTTGGCGCAGGGAGTCCACCAGTCCGGTGAGGAACCATTCCCCGACTTTTTCAAAGGTGACGATTTCGCCATCGAGTTCCGGGAGGAACCCCTGGATATCGGTGCCGATGCCGCGTTTAAAGCTGCGGAAGAACCGGGGGTCGGTTTTGAGGTCGAGGCCCTTATCGCGGACTTGTTGGGCGATCGCCACTTGTTGTTTTGTGGCGTTCTCGACATAGAGTAAGCTAGGAATTAAGGGTGGATTTTGACCCAACTGCCAGGATAATCCCGGTAGTTTCAGGGTTTCCGGTTGTTGGGTTGCACTATTCCAGCGCGAGATTACGGTGTTGCTTGTGCCAAAATCAATTGCGATCGCCATTGGGCTATAGGGTTCAAAGACAGTTAGGAATGCTTTAGCTAATATCCTATCCAACCACAGGAGAAGGTGATTCACTCCACGAGTTGAGATGGGGTTGATTCCCTAGGGAGTCAGAGTGAGTCATGGAGTCTTAACAATCCTTAATCATTTATCTCCAATCAGCGATCAATGATCTGAAGATCTCAACCCGTTCTTCAGAATATGGAGCAGTTTAGGGCATAAACCCGGGTTTGGGAAAACATGATTTAGGCGGCCTACAATCAGGGGCCTTCAATCTAGGGTCTCTGGGGAAACCCTGACTGTAACAAGGTTTTAGTGGATAGAAACAAAAAACTCTCTCAAAAATTGTTAAAAGATAATGCGAATTGTAAACTATCCTGAATGCTTGGGATGTTTGTCCCCATTTTGGGCGATAATAATAGAGAGTGTAAATGTGGGGTAAATCGGAAAATTAAGGCGGATTGAGTTAAAATTCCCTCCGTAATCGGGCTGGGGTTTTATAGTCGGCTGACTGCTGTAAAATGAGGAGTTTGAAATCGAATCATGAGCGGCAGGAACATTATCAAACCTTCAGGGAGATGGCTGACCGAAGGATTCACTCTTCATGAGGGAGTGATTTTAAGCCTGAAAGGACTGAAGACCGGGGATGTAGCTGCACTTCACTCGACTCAGCACAGATCTAAACGTATTTAGCTAGTGCATTTTTACTTTTTAGGTCAATGCAGCAATGACTCAAAGATTGACATCAAGTCATTATTTGTTGTATTAAAAAAGGAAAATCACCGACTATGTTTGCTAATTTAAAGCTCCGAAATCAGATGGTATTGGGATATGGCATCCCCATCGCGATCGCCATTACCGGATTTATGATCGTTACTTATGAATCTGCTCAAAAAGTCAGTCGTTCTTTTGAAAATGTTGAATTGATTCAAGCCCGACTCATCACCTTAAATGATATCACCAATACCGCGTTAGGTATCGTGAGAGAGGCCCGGGGGTATCTCGTGAATGGGAATTTAGAATATCTCAACCGATATTATAGCGCAGTCAGCGACTTTGATAACCTCGTGGAGCAAGCAAAAGAACTGTATGTGCTTCCCGAAGATCGAGAAGTGATTCAGGAGATGATTGACCTAACTAGAGACTACATCAAGTTCTACAACGAGGTAAGAAACCTTTATGATGCCGGGAAAAAGGAGGAGGCGATCACCCTATGGTCCACGGCAAAAGGCACACAATTAGTGACTCGATTTAAAGAACTTACGGAGGAGTTTGAAGCCCAGCAAAAAACCTTGTTGTTATCAGAAAATGAGGAGTCCACCCGAACTTTACAAGCCCTAGTGATGTGGATCACCCTAGGCTGTTTATTATTAGTGGGCATTGCGGTGGGAGTGGCCCTGATTATTTCCTCCAGCATTGCCCGAGTTATCCGCCAAGAAACCAATGCGATCGCCTCCGCATCGACCCAAATTGCCTCCACCGTTGAGCAACATGAACGCACCCTCTCTCAACAAGCCACCTCAGTCAACGAAACCAGTGCCACAATGACCGAATTAGGCTCCTCCTCCACCCTCACCGCCGAACAAGCCCAATTCTCCGAAAACAACGCCAATCAAGTCTTGCAGCTTGCAGAATCTTCAGTGCAAGGCGCTCAAGACGTCTTAACCCTCGCCGATCGCGGCATCCAAGCCGTGGAGCGCACTCAAGAAGGAATGTCAGTTTTAACGGACAAAGTAGAAGCCATTGCCCTCCAAATTCTCCGTTTGAGTGAGCAAACCAACCAAATTAGTAACATTACCAGTCTCGTCAGTGACCTCGCTGGACAAACCAATATGTTGGCCCTCAATGCCGCAGTAGAAGCCGTTCGCGCCGGAGAAAATGGCAAGGGATTTAGCGTGATTGCCACAGAAATTCGCAAACTGGCCGACCAAAGTAAAACCTCCGCCCAGAAAATTAGTACCCTGATCGTTAATATAGAATCCGCCATTGCTTCAACGGTTACCGTCACGGAAGATGGCAAAAGAAAAGCCCAGGAAAGTATCACCCTCTCTCGGGAAACTGCCGAAGCCTTTTCCAAAGTCACCGAAGCGATTAATGAGGTGATTTTGACCAATCAACAAGCCTCCCTGAATGCCATTAATGATGTCGTTCTCAACTCTCGGCAAATTTCCCTGACCACCAAACAGCAAGCGGTCGCCATTAACCAGGTGGTCACCGCCATGAACGACCTCAACCAAGGTGCCGTAGAAACCGTCAACGGCATTAACCAAACCAAAATCGGCATTCATAAATTAAATGAAACAGCCCAAAATTTGAATGCCTTGGTCTAAGTAATATTCCCGATAATTTACTGGATTTTCCCCCTCGGAATAACGGCACTTTTTTTTGGAGGTGGACAGTCTGTATTCAAAATATTTTCCCCCTAAGTACGTCCACCTATTGGGTTAAATTTATGGTTCTTCCTCTTTCCTTCAAAAGGATCCGAATCCCCGTCTAAACTCTGGGGGGTTAGCTACAATATTTTTAGGATCAGAGATAGGAGCCATTGGCTGAAGGAGACTGCCCCCATGTTCAAAGATTTAAAGTTAAGAGGCCGCATTTTTTTAGGCTTTTCAATTCCGGTCTTCTTAATTATGGTATTTAGTGGGTTGGTGTATTCCGTAATGAGTGAAATATCGGAAAAATTTAATGAGGTGAGTAGAGCGCAAAGAATTTTATCTTACACCGATGAAATGGTGTTGAGCACTGCGATGATGGCGCGGCAAGTTCGCGGATATTTACTAATACAGAGCGAAGAGGCTTTATTAGAATTTCAGAACCAAAAAGAACGGTATGATACTGCCGCTAGGATAGTAGAACCTCTAATCCACGAGCCGGAACAACAAGAAATTTATAGAACCATGATTCTGGCTGGTCAAGAGTATTATCAGATGTCTCTGAGAACCCTAGAATTAAAAAATGGAAATAGACATGATGAAGCCGTCAATCTCTACTTGCGAGAGTCCAAAACACTGGTGGGAAGGCTGGATAACCTAGGGGGAATTTTTAATGATAATGAGCAGAAGATCCTGGATGACTATACAGCCCAAGCCCAGGAGAGTATCCGATTTTTAATTGGGGCGGCAATGGTCACTACCTTATTATCTTTGTTCTTAGGGACTGTGGCTGCTTCTTTGATTTGGTCAACGATCGCCAAAACCAATCAAACCATTAATGAAACGGTTAATGCGATCGTCACCTCTTCCAGCGAAATCTCTGCCACAGTGGAACAACAAGAACGCAGTGCCAGCTATCAAGCTTCTTCTGCCAATCAAACAACGAGCACCATGCATCAACTGGGGGTCTCTTCAGCGCAAACCGTACAACAAGCTGAGTCTGCTGCGGAAAATGCCCGTCAAATCTTAGGATTAGCAGAATCATCCGTGGTGGGTGCGCGAGATGTCTTATCCTTAGCCGAGTCTTCAGCCCAGGGGTCCCGTCAGGTCCTCACCTTAGCCGAAGGTGGGAACAAAACCGTGGGTCGGACTTTAGAGGGAATGTCTATTTTAAAAGAAAAAGTCGCGGCGATCGCCGAGCAAATCTTGCGGTTGAGTGAACAAACTAATCAAATTGGCTCGATTACGAATCTCGTCAGTGATTTGGCTAATCAAACTAATATGCTCTCTCTCAATGCGGCAGTAGAAGCAGTCCGCGCGGGAGAACATGGCAAAGGATTTGGCGTGGTTGCCAGTGAAATTAGAAAGCTGGCAGACCAAAGTAAAAAATCTGCTGAGAAGATTAATCAGTTGGTATTTGCGATTCAGAGTGCGATTAATTCTACGGTGATGGTAACCGATGAAGGGCGCAAAACTGCCGAAACCGGCATCGAATTGTCCCGAGATACAGCAGATGCTTTTATTAAGGTCACCGAGGCGATCGAGGAAATTGTTTTAAAATCCTCGGAAGGGGTGGTCCAAGCGATTAATGACGTGGTGTTACAAAATCAACAAAATTCCCTAACAGCGGTCAATGAGGTGGTGGTCAACAATCAACAAATTTCTTTAACCGCTAAACAGCAGGCGATCGCCATTCAAGAGGTGGTTGAAGCGATGAATAATCTCAACCAAGGTGCCGTCCAAACCGCCAGCGGCATCACCCAAACCAAAGTCGGGATTCAAAAGCTCAATGAAGCGGCCCATAGTCTCAAAACCATTGTTTAGAGAGAGGGGCAATGGGTGAATTGCCCCTAAAATTAAGCGAAATCGGCGCTCATCGCCTCATCCAGGAGGCCAACCAAGGGACCGTCCCCCGAGAATATGCAGGTGTAAATGATTCACCGTTTGTCCCCCATCGTCCCCGCAATTAATCACCACTCGATAGCCATTTTTGAGGTCGAGTTGTTCGGCGACGCGCTTAACAGTTAAGAGCAAATGACCCATCAAGGCATGATGGTTGGACTCTGCATCAGATAATTTGGCGACGGGTTCCTTGGGAATCACCAAAACATGAACCGGCGCTTGAGGATTCACATCTCGGAAGGCGAGGCACAAGTTATCCTCATAAACGATATCAGCCGGAATTTCCCGACGGATGATTTTACTAAAAATGGTCTCAGTCATAAAGGGTGGTTTGTTGTAAGTGCCGCTAGTTGCCATCTTAGGGGAAGAGGCGATCGCTGACAATTTCCTCCGGCACAAAAAAAAGGCCCCTAACCAGTAGGGACGCTTTATAGAGGAGAGTTGAATCGAAACTTGGAGATTAGCTAATGGCAACTGCGGTAAAAATCGTCAGGGCCACAAGTAACGCAGATGCCGCACCGTAAGCAATGTAGCGCTTTTGCTGTTCAGGAGACGGATACTCAGCGTGATACAGCTTGGGTTCGGTGGCAAAGTTGTTCAGAATTCCGTTTTCGTCAGTGCTGGTGTACATTTCGTTTGTCCTCGCTGGCTTATGTAAATAAATGTAATGCAATATTAAGAAGTCTTGCTCTAACTTGACTTAGGGCATTAAGCGTGGTAAAGACGCTTACCCTTCATCAACCCTTACAGATTAGCTGATGGCGACAGCGGTAAAAATCCTCAAGGCCACAAGTAATGCTGAGGCCACACCGTAAGCAATGTAACGCTTTTGCTCTTCAGGAGTCGGATAATCAGCGTGATACAGCTTGGGTTCGGTGGCAAAGTTGTTCAGGATTCCCTTTTCGTCAGTGCTGGTGTACATTTCGTTTTTCCTCGGTGTCTTTATGTAAATAAATGTAACGCAATGTTAAGAAGTGTTGCAGTGACTTGACGCAGGAGAGTCGGTGATGCTGATCACATCCCGGCTGAAGTGGAGGCGGGGAGGGAAAGAATGTAGAGTAGGAGAACAGCGGGTGATGCCTGTCCCCCAGTACAGCTTAAAGCTGAAAAAGAACCACTTGATGCACCCTAGGGGGTTTCTGTGGGTGTAAGTGGGTAAACGAATATTTTGAGATCGTCCTCGCTCCAGTTACCCTAGGAGTCAGAAATACTTTGATCAACGGGGCTGAATTATGACCGCCGAGGCGATCGCCTGTGGCACTCTCTAGTAATGGAGGGAGAGAATTTTACACTCCCAAAGGAAAAATCAACAGTTTCAGGCTTAGGCAACAAAATCTCCAGTTCTGTTGCTACTCAATCTGATTCTTCAGCTTCCTTTCCCCTAAAGATTCTAAGGTTTCATCCTCTTTAGCCAAGAAATTGCTCAGTCTTAGTTCATCCAGACTCTTGTGGAATTCCTTTGATCTAGAAACATCCCCGATTGTCTGTGGTACCCTTTTCTGTTGTAGTGGCTGCAACGCCTCAAAATATCCTTGCTTCCATAATTGGGCGATCGCTGTTTCCATAGCACTTCGCGTCACCTCGGGTACCACAATCAATCCCGGTGGGGCCAGAAAAGGGGAACCACATTCTACCTCCGCCTCTAAATCTTGCTCTAAGCGAATGGGATCAATAAAATAAACTGAATAGGTTGTGCCATCACCGCAATCAACGATTCCATCGCTTCTACATCCTTTCATGGGCGTTTCCACCTCATCTCTTTCATCCCAGCCATCTTTAAATATCAGTTTCGGTGCAGTTTCCATATTGCTATTCCTCTAAAACGGCCTTGATTTTGTTTAACTCGTCTTGATATTGTTCGTAGGTGAGTAAATTAGCCTCTCTCGGGACAATTTCGTAATGACCCCGATCTCGTCCTCTTTGAACTAATTTTAACGTTTCCGGCAGAAACAAGATTTTATAGGCCCCTCCAAAACGTCTCATGATAGTGGCATCTTTATGAATCGAGATGCCATGAGTGGGTTTAACGGTATTGGTTTCCGCATCTATTCTAACTTCCGAGGGTTTGGCAGCAAAATTGCTACCCCCTCTATAAAAAGCCGTGCCTTCGTTTTCCATTCACTTTTAGATTCTGCTTTCACGAGCTTAAAAAAGCGGGCGATCCGCCTAGACCCCCCTCAATTTTACACCCCTATTCCTGTTTTACCCCACCTTTCTAACAGGGACCAGAAACCGGAACTCAAGCTCGGGAATTTTCGCTTATATTTGTTGAAGAAACCCGGTTTCTGCTCCCTACCCCAGCATGACAGGAGAAGGTATGAATATTAAATTAGTGGAATCTTTAGCCCAAGTTGTTCAATCTCTTTCCCCAGAGGAGCGATCGCTCTTGGAGGAAAAGCTGAAAACCCACCCAGAAAACCTGTCAGAATCTGAGAAAGAGCGTCCTTTTTATGAAACCGCCACTCCAGCAGAAAGGGCCAAAGCGTTTCGGGAGTGGGCGGCGAGTCACCCGGGCGATCGGCCCTCTTTATCCGATGAAGCCATTAGCCGAGAAAGCATTTATGGAGAGAGGGGTTAATGCCATTTTTGATAGTTTTTGGGGGAGTAATGAATAGTAACTTATTGAGTTTTGAGGGATTAAATTTAGAGAAGGGGTTAAATTTATAAACCCGATGAATGTAACGGTGGCGGCAAGCGCTAAATTAGATGTAGCGAGTTAGGCAAATCTTAGGAGGTTGGGGTTATGAGTCCGTTATTAGCGCAAGTGTTACGGGAAATTGAGCAACTGAGTCCCGAGGAACAATTGCAGGTGATTAGCCATGCAACGGAGCAACTGAAGCGGCAAACGGTTAAACCGAAAAAACACAAGCTGAGTGAGTTTAGGGGGATAGCGCCCAACTTGCTAGAGGGGCAGGATGCTCAGGATTGGGTTAATGAGGGACGGGGGGAATGGACAGAACGAGAAAAGCGGATATTTGAGGGATTATGAAGATTGAATCGGCGCTCAGGGGGGTATCCCAAATTTATCTCGATACGGCCCCGGTGATTTATTATGTGCAGGGGGTAACTCCGTTCTTTCCTGTAGTAGATGCCTTATTTCAAGAAATTGAAAGGGGTAAGTTGCGGGCAATATCCTCTCCCGTGACTTTAGCAGAATGTATGGTTTTACCACTCCGACTGGGTGACAGCGCTTTACAGCAAAATTTTTTAGATTTGCTCACGAATACCCAAGGGATAACCTTGACTAATATTGATGTGGAAGTTGGGCGACTTGCAGCAGATATGGAGGCACGATACCGATTGAAATTACCAGATGCTTTGCAAATTGCGACTGCTTTAGTAGCTGGCTGTGAGGCGTTTTTAACCAATGATGTGCAACTGAGGCGGGTAACCGAAGTTAAAATTATTGTTGTTGGGGAATTAGAAGTTTAATCAGCCGATGAATGTGAGGGTTATTTAATAAACCCGCTTTCTGCTCCAGACTACAGCATGATAGGAGAATTTATGAACATTAAATTAGTGGAATCTTTAGCCCAAGTCGTTCAATCTCTTTCCCCAGAGGAGCGATCGCTTTTGGAGGAAAAGCTGAAAACCTACCCAGAAAACCCGTCAGAATCTGAGAAAGAGCGTCCTTTTTATGAAACTGCTACTCCAGAAGAATGGATCAAAGCGTTTCGGGAGTGGGCGGCTAGTCATCCGGGCGATCGGCCCTCTTTATCCGATGAAGCGATTAGCCGAGAAAGCATTTATGGAGAGAGGGGTTAATGTCATTTTTGATTGATACTAATATTTTATTGCGGAGTGCCGACCCTCTCCATGCCATGCACAGCGATGCCATCAATGCAACAACAAGTTTACGCAGTCAAGGGCATCAGCTTTGTATCATTCCCCAAAATTTAATCGAGTTTTGGAATGTTTACACCCGCCCTGCGGAGAAGAATGTGTTAGGGCATACTCCAGCGGAAGCCGCCGCCGAAGTGAATCGGTTAAAAGGGCTTTTTTTGCTGTTACCCGATAGGTTAACCATTTATTCTGAGTGGGAACGGTTGGTGCTGACTTATGGGGTGAGGGGTGTTAATGTCCATGATGCGCGGTTGGTGGCGGCGATGGTGGTGCATGGATTGACTCATATTCTGACGTTTAATACCAAGGATTTTGCCCGGTATGGGGAAGTGACGGCAGTGCATCCGATGGATAGGCGATCGCCCCCTTGCGAGTAGACATTTCAGTTGTAGGGTTGATGAGGATAATCAGCGAATTTATCTGCTATAATCAAGACTAAAAAATTACCCGGGAAGAGGTGGTGACAGATGAAAGTTAAAACTCAACTGGCTCAATTAAAGGCAAATTACGGCGATATCAGCAACCGGGAAATTTCCGAACTGACGGGAATTGATGAACAACAGCTTAAAGAATTAGAAACCGGGGAAGCAAGGGCTATAGAATTTGATACTTTGGCTCAACTTTGCGATTTTTTTCAATGTACTCCCAACGATTTATTCGTCTTAGACTGGGAGGAAGTGGAGAGAGATACCACTCCTCCCAGTGCAGAAGAACTTAGCAAAGCTTCTGAGATAATTAACAGAGCATTTGCCCGTTCTGAAGCTATGCCACCCCGTCCATCTGAAGAAATCTGGAAAAGTTTTGAAGCTACTGTCGAGCGGATTGCATCCCAGCGGGAGCAGTCAGAACCCTCTGTAAAGGGGACGAATTTTGATGCTTAAAGTTGTGATTGATACTTCTGTATTTATTGCCGCGCTCCTTCGTCCAACAAGTAACAGTAGTCCCCGCCAAGTTTTAAGATTGTGGCGTGAGGGAAGGTTTAGTTTAGTCATGGCTCCACCTTTGCTTCAGGAGCTAGTCAGTCGGCTGATGAGGCGGGGAGTCGATCCAGCCGATATTGAAGATTTACTGGTCGATATCAGAGCGATCGCCTTGCATATTCCCGGTGCATATCAAGCCACGCGCCTTGATGAAATTGACCCCGATGATAATAAGTTTTTGGCAGCCGCTTATGAGGCAAAAGCGGATTATTTAGTTTCAGTGGATAACCATTCGCTCTCTTTAAAATACTATCAAGGCACTCAAATCGTGACTCCAGCTTTGTTTGTGCGATTTGTGAAATAGAGCGACCTAGTTCTGCCTTTAACCGCCAGCACGAAAAACCGACTCAGCAGTTAAATTGAGTTGCGGAAACCCGGGCGATTCAAGCCGGTTATTTCCGCGAAATTGGCTCACTTGATATTCCCCATCAACCAGTTGGTAAATAGAAATAGTTGGTTGTTTGGGATTGCCAATAAAGCGCCTGCCTCCTAAACCGAGATAGTCCACAATCCAGTATTCTGGAATTCCCATTTCTTCATAATTGGCAGATTTGAGACAATAGTCGTAGCGCCAATTGGTACTCACCACTTCAACAATCAGACGTATCGAGGAACCCATTGTCACGATTGATTCTGCCTCCCAACGCGGTTCGTCCCTCAGAGACAGGCGATCGAGGATAATAACATCTGGTTCGTATCCAGACTCGTCCCGCAACGGTTTAACCACACATTCGCGGGGGACAAAGCAGTTTAAACCTTGAGTCTCAATCGCAACATTGAGTTGATAGGTTAAAAATCCACCAATTTCTGAATACTTCCCCTTGGGTTTAGGCATCTCAACAATGACTCCATTGTGCAATTTATAGCGGTGTTCTGAGTTTTCTGGATACCCCGCGATAAACTCATCAAAGGTTACGAATTGGGGGTTTGGGTTGGATTGTGGCATCTACTTCTTCTGTGAGAGAAACTGCGATCGTGCGAGGGGTTCACAAAGTTGGAAGGACTACAACTTTCTATTTTGGCAAATCTATTTGATTTTTGTGATAATTTGTTGGGAAACTAACCGCTTGATTTTAAAAAAATATGATATAATTTTTAGGGCTATTCCGTTGAGGTATAGGGTTATGACTGCTTTGACATTAAATTTAGATACCGTTCACCTCAGTGACGAACAGTTCTACGAGATTTGTCAAAATAACCGCGAGTTAAAATTTGAACGCACAGCTAAAGGCAAATTAATTATTATGTCACCTGTTGGCGGCGATAGCGGCAATCGAGAAGCTGACTTAATTATTGATTTAGGCATCTGGAATCGACAAACTGCTCTCGGTTATACCTTCAGTTCGTCTACGGTGTTTAAGTTACCCAATGGTGGAGACCGATCCCCTGATGCTGCTTGGATTCGCCGGGAACGGTGGGAGGCTCTGACGCCAGAACAACGACGCAAATTTCCGCCGATTGCCCCCGATTTTGCGATCGAGTTAAGGTCAGCCACCGATAATTTAGAAATGTTGCAGGAGAAAATGGGCGAATATATGGATGCAGGAGTGCAATTGGCATGGTTGATAAACCCCCAACAGCAACAAGTGGAAATTTATCGACCGGGACAAGAGATAGAAGTGCGCGATTTACCCACCGAGTTATCAGGGGAAGAAATTCTGCCCGGATTTAACTTAAGTTTATCCCGGTATTTGTAGATAAGATCGAGCCTGCTTATTTTATCATCATTATTACCTTTTCTGTCATTCCCGCGCAGGCACTGAATCCATCTTTCGAGCCTGAAAAACAGCACCAAAACGCGGCTATTACCGAAGCACTAAATCACATCGGGCAGTTCGCGTTCTATAAACCACAAGCGAGGATAGCGGTAAACGGCAACAGTGACGATGATGGCGATAATTTCCATTGTAATAAATAGTAGGCCAATCCCGCGACCTGGACCCACGCCAAGGATTTGTCCGATGCTGCCAGCGAGTAAACCGTCAGCCGCCATCAGAGGTTCAAAGATGCGATCGGCTAGGGGGCCTGCTACAACGTAAGCGAGGGGGGTTGGGGGGATCAATCCTTTTTTTTGCAAGAGGTCTAATAAATTTTTGGCAGCCGCTTATGAGGCAAAAGCAGATTATTTAGTTTCAGTAGATAACCCTTTGCTCTCTTTAAAATACTATCAAGGCACTCAAATAGTGACTCCAGCTTTGTTGGTGCGAGTGTTGCCATAATTAGGACTTACGCACCACCCTCACGGGTCGGGTGGGCAACTCCAGAAGAATGGATTAGTAAAACGAAGCATCGAGGAAGATGCTTCGCCTAAATACCTAAGTCCTATTTTTCATAACGGACTAGAAGATGCCAGAGAAAAATATCCGGATCGTCATGCTCTATCATCTCTTTAAACAGGGACACAAAAGGCTCATAGTCTAAAAACTGCATCTCCAAACTGAGTTTTTTTAATCCTGCTTCTTTAAAGATGCGATTTAACCGCAAGGGAGTGTAATAAATCTGGGCCTCTTGCCACTCAGCGTCCCAAACTTTATTGCCGTAGACATCGATAAATCCCTCGGTAACGCAGTGAGCGTGTTTGCGACTAAAATAGGCAATTTCTAAGAAGCATAAGGTGGTTGGGAAATATCCGTATATCTTGCCACCGGGTTTAAGAACTTTACCAAATTCCCGAATCATCGCGCGGTTTGTTTTATCCTCGCTGGAAACTACAGAATTTGCGAGGAGGACGTAATCAAATTTCTCATTCCACTCCGGTTTTTGTTCAGTGATTCGCGTGGAGTCTACTTCCTCAAATACGATTTGTTGATTATTGAGTCGAGAATCTCCCTCTGTTTTTTCCCAATCGGCTTGTGATTTTTCAAGGGCTGTTTTGGAAAAATCGGTACAGTAGACTTGTCCAATTTTAGGGCAAAGTTCTAATAATGTCTTCTGAAGATAAATTTCCGAGCCACAACCGGGAATTAGGACTTTGATATCAGGCGAGTTGGGAATATCATAGCCGGGACAATGCTCTGGACGGATTAAAGTTTTGCAGATTTTGGGGTCTTGGGTGAGGCTGAAAGCGGTGTTGGTATAATCTTCGTGACTTTTATCCCAGAGAGCTTTCTCTTCTTCAATAGATTTCGAGCCTAGGTTATGAGAAGAGGGAATTAGCCATTTGTAATCATTTGTGTCGGTCATAATTTTTAACTCCAAAATGTTCATTATAGGTCAAATTGGCGGGTCAATCACTCACGACCAAGCTGCCGTTTTCCATCACGTAACTGACATCCGCACGCAATGCATTAGCTATGCGGTGGGTGATGAAAATCACGGTGCGTTCTTTACTAATGCGCTCGATAGTGGTGAGGATTTTGGCTTCGGTGGCAGGGTCGAGGGCGGATGTGGCTTCATCGAGAATCAGAATGGCTGGATTTCTCACCAAGGCCCTAGCTAAAGCGATTCTTTGCCGTTGTCCTCCTGATAACTGTCCGCCCCTGTCACCAACCAGTGTATCGTAGCCTTGGGGTAAGGACAAAATAAATTGGTGAATCTCGGCGTCTTTAGCTGCGGCTTCCACTTGTTCGTCAGTGGCTTCTAGATAGCCCATGCGGATGTTTTCTCGCACTGAGCAATTAAAGAGAATAACATCCTGAGAAACCAGTCCGATTTGAGAACGGAGGGAGCGTATTGTTGCCTGACGTAAATCAACTCCATCAAACAGAATGCGTCCTTTATCTGGATCGTAAAATCGCGTCAGCAAGTTGACAATTGTACTTTTGCCTGCTCCACTTTGACCTACAAATACAGCGAACTCTCCTTGGCGAATTTTCAGGGATAGATTTTTAACTCCTCCTCTATCTTGGGAGTAGCTAAAGCTAACATTGTCAAAGTTAATCTCCCGGTAAAAGTGAGGTAAATCAATCGCATCGGCTGCATCCTGAACCGCCGGAGTTTCTGATAAAATATCGCTGATGCGTTGCAGCCCTGCTACTCCATCGATAAATGCAGGCAGTGACGAAGTTAAACCAAGGATATTGAGATTCAATCCTAGCATTAAAACTTGAAAGGAGGCAAGGGTGCCTACGGAAATGATATCCTGGTATGTCATGACCGCACCGATACTTAAAACGATAAGCTGCGTCAGGACAAAACCAATCATGGGAACTTTCTGCACTAAGTAGGATAGAAAGGTTGCGCGGACATAAACCTGTTTTAAGTCATTCAATGCGTTGGAAAAATCTTTACTCAGTTGGTTTTCCAGCCCGAATATCTTGACAACGGTTTGCGAGAGGATATTCTCTTCGACGACGCTGGCAATCTGTCCTTCTTTTTGCAGCAACTTATAGCCAACTTCGGTGGCAAGACTGGCAATTTTTGCTGGGGCAATGGTGCAGAGGGTTAAACCGATTAAACTGAGCAGGGCTAATTGCCAGTTGAGTAATAAGAGGAAAACCAGAGAAAATAGGAAGTTAGACAGTTCTAAAACAACAACTGTCAGTCCCATTGTAATTACACCATTTTCCACCTTTTGGACATCGGCGATGAGACAATTGACAATATCCCCGGCTGAACGTCGCCCAAAAAACTCCATTGAAAGGCTTTGGAGATGCTCGAATAGAGAGTATCGGATATTGTTGGTGATTAAAATGCCCAAACGCGCTCCTAGGAAAATTCCTAGCAAACCGATGCAGGCATATAGAATTGCTCCGACGACTAGCAAGGATAGGATTAGAACCAGAAGACTATAGTTTTGGGGAACGATGGCGGCATCGATGATAAATTTTAAGCTGGCTCGGAAGACTGAATCAAAGGCGGCATCGAATATTAGACAGATAAACAGTAAAATGAATTGCCCTTTGTAGGAGGCAATGTATTTGTTTAGGGTTTTAAAGAACCAAATCAGTTCCATGAGTTAGGGGAGTTGGTCTACAGGCATGATTTAGGATTTCAAAATTATCATCTTGATATATAGCGCGTCTAAATCAGTTTGACATAGAGATAGCGAGCAAAATGCTCGCATTCCAAGGGAATCGGGCGTCGGATCCATTGCCAAAATGATTTAGGGTTGCTATATACCTACTAATACGGAATCCGGTTGTGATAGGTCTATAAAAACCCACACCCTCAAGGGTGGGGCTATACGGACAAAGCCCGCCTGCGCGGGCTAAAACCGAAAACCGACTTTTACCAACCGAATTTGGTATAAATAGGGGGGATTCCCCCCTATAGCGATTTTTATTTCCAGTTGATGGGCATTTTATTTAGGCTCAACAGAGTTGACTCTAATAGATGAAAAATAGTCGTTCAACCCTCCTAAGAATACGTAAGAGGGGTATTTCCCATCGTTTGATGGTCCTCCCTTAGAACTGAGAGTGACTGAATATCCCTGAAAAAGAACGTCACTGTAAAGCGTAAATGTGCCACTTTCAACTATGACAGATGACACTTTGTCATTAAATTCAATAGTTGTTAAGTCGGTTATGTCGGAAGTGATATCAACTGTTCTTCCTTGATAATTGATGTCGGTATAGAGTTTTGCTTTTGCCATTTTTTCGCTTTCTCCTGGTTCTTGAAGTGTTTACACCCTTAAGACGATTTCCCAAGTCACTTTCTGAATTTTTCGAGTTAGCTACAGTTTTCCCTGACTCAATGCACCCGATGAAACCAGCCTTAAACACGAGAACTCTAATTTCCACCCATTGCACCAGATTTTGTCATTAACTTAAGGTCACCAACAAAAAATGTAGGATAGGCGCTGACGGCAGTGCCCACCCTACATCTTTTTTCAATTACTGATCAATTTGAGACCGCAATTGATTTTTCTTTCTAGAAGAATCTGATAGGACGCCACATAATGATTAATCTCCTTTTTGCTAGTTTTACTTGTTGTTTTTGATTGAGGATAAAACCTTAATCTTGTTCGAGATTAGTCGAGACGAAATTGGATTTTTGTCTCTACACCTATAAGACGAATCCAGAGGTCATTTTCTGAATTTTTCGAGTTAGAGGCTGTTTTTTCCTAACTAAATGCACTCTGAGAGGTTCAGAGCCCCGACTTCCCTAAGAAGTCAAGGCTCTACGCTTTAGCCCGATCGCCCTTACGCCTCTTACCATTCAACCGTTTCACAGCCTCCTCAAGCTCCCCGCGAAAAGGGTAGAGCAACCGCAGACTCAGCGCACTTCGATACACCTCTACTGCCGCCGTCACATCTCCCAACCCCAACAACGCCCTCCCTTGCCAGTAACCAGCCATCGCCGGGTCAAACTCCATCAATTCCTGGGACTGACAAGCCTTTTCCAACCATTTCCGACTCGCCACCTCATCCCCCAGCAGCCGATAACTCTCCCCCAGCCACACCGCAGCAGATACAGATTGCAGATAACCCCCCTCTTCCGGTAACAAATGCCATCCCTGCGCCAAAGCCTCCACCGCTTCCCGGTGTTTCCTCGCCAGCGCCAACACCCGCCCGTGACAAAACCAAGCTTCAGGTAACTGCGGTTCAAGTTGCGTCCCCTTCGCAGAGACAGCACACCCCCGATCGATTTCCTGAAAACTTTCCACCAACACCCGCCCCGCCGTCGTCCAAACACTCCAGCGTTCAGGAAAACGATCGAGCATCTCTTCTACTATTGAGGTAAGGCTTACTTGACGGTTGGATCCCCCTAAATCCCCCTTAACAAGGGGGACTTTGAGATGAGGGTTGGATCCCCCTAAATCCCCTTTGACTTTGAGATGAGGGTTGGATCCCCCTAAATCCCCCTTAGCAAGGGGGACTTTGAGATGAGTTTCTCCTTTGCAATTAGAAGACTTTGCCTCCTCTGGCTCCCCCCTTGTTAAGGGGGGCTGGGGGGGATCGAGAGGGGCTGGGGAAGAAATCATCTCCGCAGCAGGTAAAATTTCGCACAACGCCCGATAAATTTCAGTATCCTGGGGATAGAGACGATAAGCCTTCAGCATCGCCTCAGCCGCTTTCTGATATTCCCCGGTATGGAACAAGTAACGCCCATAGGAATACCAACCCCTAGGATGATTGGGGTGTTCCTCAGTAAATCGTTTCAACACCCCAATCCCGTTAGCCGACTCCCCCCGGAAAACGTGATAATAGGCCAGCAACTCGCGGGCATCCGCCGCATCAGGAGCCAGTTGCAGCAAAGAACCAATTATCTGTTTAGTCTGCTTGCCCTCCTCGCCGGATACTAATCTCATCCGGCAACGAGTATCCGCCAGTCGTTTGAGCGCTCGGAAATCACCCGGAGCCACCTCTAGCACTTTGCTCAACCGCAGCTGCGCTTGGCGCACATTCCCCACCGCCTGACTCGCGTCGTAGCTGTCAATCAGCGCTACAACATCATCCGGGTTCAGTGACAAAACCGTATCAAAGGCTCGCAAAGCTGCAACCGCATCCCCTCTCCCCATTTGTACCTGCCCCAACGCCAGCCAGTGAGCCGCATTATCTGGTTCTAGGGAAGCCGCCGACTCAAAAGCCAGTATCGCTGCCGGAGTGTCACCTCTACAGAGTGCGATGGATCCACAGATATGCTGCCGAGTCGCCTCATTGCGTGCATGGGCCAAGGCACTTTCATAAACCGCTACTGCCTCAGCCTCTTGTCCCATAAGCTGCAAGAGTTTCCCCAATTGCAACCGCACGCCAATCAATGGTTGCTGCCGATCGATTACTTGGCGATACTCCTCAACCGCCTGGTCAATACGACCCAGTGCATAGAGCAGATTCGCCAATTCCAACCGTTTCTTCCATCCAGAGGGATACTGCTGCACGTACTCACTTAAGGTTTTCAGCTTCTGGTCAATTCTGGCTGGCTTTTCGTCTAAAACCAGGTAAGCATTCAACTCCACCCCAGAGGACTGAGTGAGGGATACCACCCGGAGTGTAGTGTTTCTAGACATATTGCTGTTACCTGATAATTAATTGTCTCGCCAATGTTTTGAGGGAGGGGGGCGATCGAGTCTGATGCGATCAGTTTATCGGATTGTAGGGGCAATCCCCCTGCGATCGCCCCTTCCCTGGTTGCTCCACAATCTTGAGGTGGTAGGCACTGGGGCGCTACCCCTGCGGCAAAATCATCCCGGCTCAAGGCAACATCCCCCTTTTTAGAGGACTCGGAGGAATCTAACCGGGCATCATCCAACCCTGAAAAATACCTGCTCAAACGCTTTTGTAGAATATCTCGGGCCTGTTGGATGCGCTTGTAAATGTTATTGAGCGAAAGAGCAAGTTGTTGGGCAATATCTTGATAGGGAATCTGATGCCAGTAACGCAAGATAAATGGATCTCGTAGTCGAGAAGGAAGAGAATTAATAGCGTGGCGAAGGTACTGTCCCAACTCATCATGTAGAAGTGCCTCTTCAGGAGAGTCAAACCCCGAAATAACTGCTGAAGTTCCTCGGGCAGCCACTTCTTCAATATCCTCCATTTGCATTACTTGTCGGCGACGTTCTCGGTAGATATCTGTATATAGATTACGGGTCAAACGAGTAAGCCAAGCTCTGAGGTTAGTGATTTTTTCGGCATGGTCGGGTAATTTATCCAACGCTTTGAGCATAGCCTGACTCAGCAGGTCTTCCGCTTCGGTTGAGTTGCCGTTTGTCCACTTGAGACAGCACCGAAACAGATAGATTCGGTACTGTTGGGTGAGTTGCCAGAACGCTTGAGTTTCCCCAGCAGCAAGGTGGTGTAAGAGTTCTTGTTCTTGGGTTAAGGGTGGGATTTGATTAGTAGGGGCTTTCATGTCCATCATTTTACCTCGTCAATTTATTGAAAATAAATCTGTAGGGTTTATAACTCTTGGGGCCATTCCTGACTGACCCCGACTCAGTAAAATCAAGCAAAAGGAATAGAGAAAATACTACCGCCTTCGGTATAAGGAGCCACAGTAGCTTCAGCAACAGGAATACCCGGAAAGTTGCGGTCTACCAATTCACTCCAGTTTCCAACAGCCGAAATAGCATTCAGCGCAAAATCATTGGTCAAACCCAAACTTTCTCCGATATTACCTTCCCCTCCCAAAAAGCTGCGGATGACTGGATCTGAACTATTGACGGATTCAGCCACATTTTCTGAAGTTAGACCCAGTTCTAACGCCTCATAAATCGCATAAGTCACCCCAGAAACTACATCTTTCCACTGGGATTGATTCTCATCCACCACCATTGCTAAAGGTTCCTCTCCCAGAACTTCTGGAAAGGGCTGATGCTGGTCTCGCTGCTCTACAGGTAAGGTTAGAATACTGGAGATAATTAGCCCCCCATCTCCGGTAATGGCATCCAGTTCGCCGTTGATATACTGCTGGAAGATGGTCTGGAAATTATCCAAAGCCACGACTTCGGCATTAATGCCTGCCGCACTTAACTTTTCTCGCAATCGAGTTTCAGAAGTCGTCCCGGCACTGACGCCAATTCGGCCTCCAGCAAGTTGTTCCAAAGTGGTAATCCCGCTGGCAGTTGGAGTAACTACAAATTGAGCATCGTAATTATTAATCGGGGCAAAATCTACGCCCAAAAGCGCATCCCGTCTCAGGTTGTGGGTGGCATTCCGACTGGTGACATCCACAATGCCATTGGCGACATCGCTAAAGCGCTGGGCACCGGATGTCTGAATCACGAACTCTACAGCGTTGGGGTCGCCAAATAGGGAAGCTGCCAAGGCCCGACCGTAATCCACATCAAAGCCGCTTAAGTTGCCGTTTTCATCGGCAAAACCCAGTCCTTGGGCGTCATTTCTCACCCCGACGCGCACGAAACCTCGGTCTAAGACTTCCTGCAAAACGTTGCGGTCATCGTTATCAATTAAGGGAACATTCACTCTGTCGCTACCACTAAACGGGGGATAATAAACCAGTCCCCCTGGCTCCACAAACATCAGTTCGTTGAGATTGCGCGGTAACGCAGTTTCATCGAAGTTGCGATTGTAAATCTCTTCGTAGTTGCCGATTTGTTGGATGATTTTTAGGGCAAAATCATTGGAGACTCCCAAGGATTCTCCTAAATTTCCTTCCCCTCCCAAAAAGCGTTTGATGTCGCTATTGCCATCCAGAAATTCATTGACATTCTGAGAGTTAATCCCAAAAAATTCGGCTTGAATGGGAGCGTTGACCGCCCAGCGCACTACATCGGCCCATTCCGACTCGTTTTCTGGCACGATGAGTCCTAACGGTTCTTTACCCAGATTGTCCTCCAGGATGACATGATTCCCGGGATTGGATAGGGTCGAAATTCGATTGCTGAGGACTCCGCGATTGATGGAAACCGCACCCAATCGCCCTGCATCATAGGCGGCAAATAGGGCATCTTGAGAGGGGAAAATTTGAAAATTGAGGGTAATTCCAGCACGACGGGCGGCATCTTGTAAGTTTTGCCGGGACCGCGTTCCTTCTAATACCCCGATGGTGATTCCTTGCAACTTCTCAATGGAATTAATCCCACTGTTCCCGCGCACCATTACCCCTTGAGTATCGAAGAAAACTGTGGGGGAATAGTCCACTCCCAAGGTGGCATCACGCAGGAGGCTATGAGTCGGCAAGGTGGCAGCGATATCCACTGCACCATTGGCAACCCGAGTAAATTCTTGTCCAGGGGCTACCACCACATACTGAACCGCCTCTGGGTCCCCGAATAAGGCAGTGGCGATCGCCCGACTAAAATCCACCCCCATCCCGCTAAAAGAACCATCGGCTTCCCGTTGGCTAAATCCGATCGCATCTTCGTTAACCGCCACCCTTACAAATCCGCGATCGATAATCTCTTGCAACTGAGAACCAGGGCGAGTATCACTGGCAACAGAGGCTCGACCTTCCGCAGCACCAAACCGGGCATAATGCTCCAATCCGCTAGAAAATCCGCCGTTAGTAATGGCAGTGGCTACATCCGGGTAATAGTCCCGATAAAAGTTCTCTGAAAAGGCAATTTGCGGCGTTCTGCCTTCTTTAAATCCAAATGTTGTCCAATGATGTAACCCACTGTTAAATGAGCCATTCGCCACGGCGCGGGCCACGTCAGCGTTTTGTTGGAGGTAGGTGTTTTCGTTAAAGTTAGACAGGGCCATAGTTGAGGTCGTAATAGAATTTATCTGCTCAATTTGCTGGCGTTCAGACCAACGCGGTTTGGAGTTACAGCCTATTCTAGGTTCGGAACTTAACCGTTCATCTGCTGTACGCTTCCATCTATATAGACGTTTGAGACGAGCAATTTGTGAGTTTTTTGGTGGGATAAATAAATGGGTAAAATTGCTAGAGAATCAGAGACCTCTCCATGAGACCTTTGATGTCATTTCTTAATTTTTGGTAAGGCAAATCCTGCGATTTTTTCTTCTTGAAAAATCGCATTTTTAGCAAGATTTACGCCTGTGCTCTAGGCTAAGGGCGATTCACGAATCGCCCCTACAGAAAATGGACTTGAGACAACCGGATTTGGTGTCAATTCCTCCTTCAGGTCTTTTTATTGCTTGATAGAAAATATGGGAAAATATTTCTCAGGTTTAATCCCTGATTTTGTACTGCTTAAGGCGGCAAAGGCCCCCAGTATCCATGCATACCCGCCAAAACTGTTCCACCCGTTTTTCGAGGGGTGGCAGTAGAGTGGTCGTTAAGATAGGAAATTTTATACATTGTCCCATCAAGACCCTGAATTTGTTGGGGATTCCTGCTGGGGTGGGAAGAGGCGGTAATAATGGACCCCTCAAAATTTTGGGGATTCCTATTTTTATGGGGATGACCGAGGACCCTGAACTGATGGAAATTGGAGGAAAAACTGCTTTCCCGATGGGGAGGCTAAATTGAATGGGTAAAACTTTGTTTTTGTCAACCCCCTTCGCTAATCTATTTTCTGGTAGCTTGACCTTGCTGGGATGAGGGCCAATCAAGCGGGGTGAAATTAGGGCAGGACTTCCGCATCTTGTCGGGGGTTGCCCTATCTGTGGGGGCGATTCCCGAATCGCCCCTACAGATATAGCAGAGGGAATGGGTAAGTCTGTAAAACCCGCACCCTGAAGGGTGGGGCTATACGGACGAAGCCTGTCCTGAGCTCCGTCGAAGGGCCCGCCTTCGCGGGCTAAGAGCGAAAAACGACTTGAGACAACCGGATTTGGTGTGATACGGAATCCGGTACGGATAAGTCTATAAAAACGAGCCGGGTCAAGCGGTATTTGTAGGGGCGCAATGCAATAGGCCTCCGGAGGCCTATTGCATTGCGCCCCTACAATCCGTTTTTCTAGACCTTTAAATACTGGATTTGGTGTGACTATGGTTTGTACTGCGACAGGGAATGGTGGACTGGGGGGATTGTCCTGTCCGGTACTTTCTTCTAAAAGGGGCTGATTTTGCTCAGGAGGTTCTTCTGCGGGTTCAGGGGTCTCCTGGGTAACGGGCAGGATTGTCGTTGCGGGTTTAAGAGGGGTGGGTGGGGTCTTTTGCTGGGTTTGGGTTGGGTTTAGACGGGCAGGACGGGGGTTTTCTTCTGCTGAGACATACTGAACCCACTGCTGACGCAAAATTGAACGGGCATCAGAAATCCGTTTGCGGGCGGTTGAGTAGGAAATCTGTAGGGGTTCTAGGATGGCTTGATAGGATTCGTCATTCTCATGGTAGAGAATCCAGGTTTCCCGTAACTTCGGGGATAAGCCATTTATGGAATTCTCAAAAAATTTTTCCAGTTCACTATGCATAGCATAGTGAACTGGGTTTTCTCCTTGGTTGGCCCATTCCCCTTGTGGGGCGATCGCCTGGATATCCTGAATGGCTGTTTTCTCTCTGTCGCGTTGGCGATAGATATCCATGCAGAGGTTTTTGGTGAGTCGTTTCACCCACCCTTTGAAATTATCGATCGCATTGGCGCTGGTTTTGACCTGCTGCCGCGCTTTGAGCATTGCCTGAGAAAGGACATCTTCTGCTTCCGTGGGGTTCTTCATCCAATGGAGGCAGTCACGATAAAGCTCGTCTTGATAACAAATCCATTGTTGCCAAAATTCTGAATCCTTCTGTCTATCAGGATGCAGGCAGCTTGAGGGGGTAAGTCTCTCAACGGCTGAAGTCATAGATTCTAGGAGGTACTCTAGTGGTAGTTATGAATCTGAGATGATGCAGGCGAACCCTGGAGTGGTGGTTACACTCAATGAGGTCTGTAATCTCTGGGGGTCAGCAACGAGAGTTGCTTAAAACTCATATTTCTATCCCGAGGGGGTTTGGCCTTTGGAACAAAATATGATGGAATTGTCCTCTATCTGGAGATAGATTTATCCTAACTTTTGAGCGAGAGGAATGTCAAATGCCAAGGCTCTAGTAGACCCCGCGATCCGGCGGGGGATAAATCCCCCGCCTCATAGCTAAAGTCGGTTAAAAACCGACTGGAAACCTTATATTCAAAGCATTTCAGTCGGTTTCAACCGACTTTAGCTGTTAGGCGGGGGATTTATCCCCCGCCGGTTGTTGCCCCTGGTGCTTTAGCTGTTAAGCTCTAGTAGACCCCGCGATCCGGCGGGGGATCAATCCCCCGCCTCATAGCTAAAGTCGGTTAAAAACCGACTAGAAACCTTATATTAAAAGCATTTCAGTCGGTTTCAACCGACTTGATTCTGTTAGGCGGGGGATTAATCCCCCGCCGGTTGTTGCCTCCCGCCGGGTGTTGCTTGAGACAACCGGATTTGGGATTCAACGCACTCTGAGTATTCCCCCCCCTATTCCTTTTTTACCGCGCCTTTCTTATAATGCTTCCAGCAGTCATCAGGACATCAGCCGTGCTTGCTACAGTTTGGAGTGCATCGTTAGTTGGGATTAATGCGGTCAAGGTCGGAGTCGAAATCGATGTCTCGGGGGGAATGCCGGGAATTGTTGTGGTGGGATTGCCCGATACCGCCGTGCAAGAGTCCAAGGAACGGGTGAAAGCTGCCCTGAAAAATTCCAGCTATGCTTTCCCCATGCGTCGCATCGTGATTAACTTGACCCCCGCCGATTTACGCAAGGAGGGTCCCTGTTTTGATTTACCGATCGCCATCGGGATTCTCGCCGCCTCAGAACAAGTCAGTCCCCAACTCCTAGGAGATTTTCTCTTCCTCGGTGAACTCTCCCTCGATGGCACATTACGTCCCGTTGCCGGTGTTCTTCCCATTGCTGCTGCCGCCCAGGAAATGGGAATTACTGCCTTAGTTGTTCCCGAAGGCAATGTCGGGGAAGCGGCGGTGGTGAAAGGGTTACAGGTTTATGGATGTGGGCATCTGTGCGATGCGATCGCCTTGTTGAACAACCCCAGTCAATTCAAACCCGTCACCCTCGATGGAGATGTCCCCTTTGCACCCCATCCCTTCGGGGGTTTAGACTTGCAAGATGTCAAGGGTCAAGCACATGGACGCCGCGCCTTAGAAATTGCCGCAGCAGGAGGACATAATTTAATCTTTGTCGGTCCTCCAGGTAGCGGGAAAACCATGCTGGCTAAACGGTTACCCGGTATTTTACCCCCCCTGAGTTTTGAAGAAGCTTTAGAAGTTACCCAAATTTATTCCGTAGTGGGGTTACTGAAAAATCGCGGCGCGTTAATTGGCGATCGCCCCTTTCGCAGTCCCCATCACTCCGCCTCCGGTCCCTCTCTCGTCGGCGGTGGCAGCTATCCCAAACCCGGAGAAATTTCCCTCGCTCACCGAGGCATCTTATTCCTTGATGAACTCACAGAGTTTAAACGCGATGTGCTAGAGTTCCTGCGCCAACCCTTAGAAGATGGTCGTGTCACCATTTCTCGCACGAAACAAAGTGTGGAGTTCCCCGCCCAATTTACCTTAGTTGCCAGTACCAATCCTTGTCCCTGTGGCTACTTTGGTGACCCGATCCAACCCTGTACCTGTTCACCCCGTCACCGAGAACAATATTGGGCCAAACTTTCAGGACCTCTGATGGATCGGATTGATTTGCAAGTGGCGGTGAATCGCTTAAAACCCGAAGAAATTACTCGTCAAACCACTGGCGAGGGTTCAGAACCCGTCCGAAAGCGGGTTCAGGCAGCGCGCGATCGGGCCCGAGAACGATTTAAAGCCGAACCCAATATTCGCTGCAATGCCGAAATGCAAACCGCCCAACTGCGCCAATGGTGTCCCCTGGATGACGCCACCCGCAATCTCCTGGAAGGGGCGATTCGCAAGCTGGGACTCTCGGCAAGGGCAACCGATCGCATTTTAAAGGTAGCCCGTACCATTGCGGACCTCGCTGGGGATGACCCCATTAATATCTCCCATGTGGCAGAAGCCATTCAATATAGAACCATTGATAGAATGCAGTAAATAGCATTTTTTATTGGCTATTTAAGGAGCTAACTCTCATGAAAAAGATTCTTTCTCTGGTTTTACTAGCCACCGTTGCGGTCATTGATACTTTACCGGCTCAAGCTCAAAGTTTCCAACCCCTCCAGGGGGTTGAAGCGATTGCTCAAGCCACTCCAATGGTCTCCCAAGCGGAAGAATTTGTCTCTTTACTCGCTGATGGAGAGTTTAACCAAGCTTTGCAGAAATACGATACTGTGGCTCGGGAAAATATTAACACCGCAACTTTGGAAACAACTTGGCAAGATTTAGTGGATAAATCAGGGGATTTTCAAGAAATTGTTTCTACGGAGATGGTTCCGGGTGAGGAGCAAGACGTGGTTTTGTTAACGACTCGGTTTGAACAGGATACGGTGGTGTTATTCGTTATTTTTGATGGAGAGCAACAAATCAACAGTTTCACCTATTAATAAACCGGGCGATCGCCTAACTCATTTCTGGAGTTAGAGTTGCCGGGATTGCAGAAGTCCCGTTGCAACTGCTCCCTCGGTTGAGGGAGCGATCGGTAGATTAGGGTGCATCCATCACCATGAGGTTTTGAGGTAGTAAAAGAGGCGGACTGAGGGGTTCCTGATGAGCAGTTTTTGGAATCAGGCACTCATTTCTCCTTAAACCAAAAACCCTGGGGAATGGACTGAGGAGAACTCCAGTACAACTACGGAGGAAATTGATGCTTTTTTCGAGAGGCTTCATAAAACATCATGTGAAATTCATGAAAAATTAGTGATAAAATAAAAACAGAAGAATTCAGTGGCTTTTAGAGTAAAGCCAACGGCTATGAGTCGAGTAAAAACGGGTTTAGGTTCTGACTTCCATCGCCTAGAGGCCAGGTTGATGAAAATCAAACTATTCCGCTTCGTGGCGAACGGATGGCTGGCTTTCGTCAATGTGTCTCGGGACTTTTATATGGCGCGGATGATTCTGCTCGGCGATCGCGTCCCCTCCCCCCACGGAAATCACCAGGCCCCAACCGAGGGAGTCTAACATCTTGAATCGAAAGATGGGGGTCAAGGGTAAGGAGAGTCCCTGACCCCCTGCACAATTAACTAGCAGGCGATCGCAGCCCGGGATAAAATGGGTTCCAGACCCCCGAATCCTCATTAATCTTCAGGACTCCAGGGGCCAAAATTAAGGGCGTAAAGACCCCGGAATAAAGATTGAGTGAACTACGGAAAGAATATGCAGACAGAGGGGGTAAAATGAGACAGTTGTATTCTGTGCCGGACGTTGATCGAGCGCTATACCTTGCCCGAAATGGGCGAACTGTGGACTGAGACCTATAAATTTAAAACCTGGCTCGAAGTCGAGCTGGCGGTTTGTGACGCTCAAGCCGAACTGGGTTATATTCCCGCTTCGGCAGTGGAAGAGATTAAAGCCAAGGCTAATTTTGACCCCAAGCGCATCCTCGAAATTGAGGCTGAAGTTCGCCATGACGTGATTGCCTTTTTGACCAATGTGAATGAGTATGTCGGGGAAGCCGGACGGTACATTCATTTGGGATTAACCAGTTCCGATGTGTTGGACACGGCTTTAGCATTGCAGATGGTGGCGAGTCTGGATCTGTTGCTGTCGGAATTGGAAACGGCGATCGCAGCGATTCGCTATCAAGCGCAGCAACACCGGGATACGGTGCAGATCGGGCGATCGCATGGAATTCATGCCGAACCGATTACCTTTGGGTTTAAACTGGCCGGATGGTTAGCGGAAATGTTGCGCCATCGCGATCGCCTCGTGCGGGTGCGATCGGATATTGCCGTGGGTAAAATCTCTGGTGCTGTGGGAACCTACGCCAACATCGAACCCCGGATTGAGGAGATTGCCTGTCAGAAACTCGGACTCGAACCGGATACCGCCTCCACTCAGGTGATATCCCGCGATCGCCATGCCGACTATTTGCAGCATCTGGCTCTTTTGGCAGCATCTATCGAACGCTTTGCCGTGGAAATTCGCAACCTCCAGCGCACCGATGTCCTGGAAGTGGAGGAATACTTCTCCAAAGGGCAAAAAGGCTCCTCAGCCATGCCCCATAAGCGTAACCCGATTCGGTCCGAACGCTTAACTGGGATGGCGAGAATCGTCCGGGGTCATGCCGGAACCGCGTTGGAAAATGTGGCACTGTGGCATGAACGGGATATTTCCCATAGTTCCGTCGAACGAGTGATTCTGCCCGATGCTTGCATTTTAACTCACTTTATGTTAAGGGAAATTTCAGAATTGGTGAAAAATCTCCAAGTCTATCCCGAGAACATGAAGCGGAATATGAACGTTTACGGCGGGGTAATTTTCAGTCAGCGTGTGATGCTGGCCTTAGTGGAAAAAGGCATGAATCGGGAAGCGGCGTATAAAGTCGTACAATCCTGCGCGCATCAAGCGTGGAATCAACCCGATGGGGACTTTCATGGGGCGATCGTCAAAGATGCTGCCGTCACCGAGAAACTGTCACCACAGGAAATCGAAGACTGTTTCGACCCGAAATACCAGCTAAGACACCTAGATACAGTTTACCAACGCTTAAACATTTAAAACCCGCCTCAAGGAAGCGAAGGGATGAAGGATGGAAGGGTCATTGGTTATTGGTCATCCCTCATCCTTCATCCCTCATCCCTCATCCCTCATCCTTCATCATGTCCCCTTTATAGAGGTCGCATCATGAAAGTCCGTTCCTTCCTCGCATATATTCTGGTGATGGTGGCGATCGTCTTCGCGATCGCCACCACAAGTACCGCCACCAACCCAGAACTCCCCCCCAGGGAGTCCGCAACAGAATCCCTGCGATCGCTCGCAGCAAAGCGGGACTTTTTAATTGGAACTGCCGTCAGACCCCTCCCATTAAAAAACGAGCCGATCTATCGAGAGGTCCTGGCGCGTGAATATAATATCATCATGCCCGAGCATCATCTGAAATTTGCTCCAGTGCATCCAGAGCGCGATCGCTATGATTTTAGCGTAGCCGATGAGATTGTTAATTTCGCTAAAGAACACGATATCAAGGTCATTGGTCATGCACTGGTCTGGTTTCACGCCCTCCCCAGTTGGGTTGTGGAGGGGAATTTTTCCCGGGAAGAACTCCTGTCCATTCTCCATGATCACATTCAGACGGTAGTAGGTCACTATCGGGGTCAGATTTATGCTTGGGATGTGGTTAATGAACCTGTAGAAGCCGATGGAACCTTCAGAGAAACCATCTGGTATAAAACCATTGGACCGGAATATATTGACATAGCCTTGCGTTGGGCTCATGAAGCCGATCCCGATGCGCTCCTCTATATTAATGACTATGGGGAAGGACTCAACTCTAAATCGGATTCCTTTTATCTGTTAGCAAAATCACTCCAGGAACGCGGCGCACCCCTCGATGCGATCGGTTTCCAAACCCACATCGGCTTTTTATCTGCAAAAGACTCCCAAGAAGTGGCTGAGAATATGAAGCGCTATGCCGAATTGGGTTTAGATGTAATGTTTACGGAGATGGATGTGCCGATTAATCAGTTTAGCGGCACTGAAGAGGAGCAATTAGCCGCACAAGGTGAAATGTACCGGGATTTTCTAAATATTTGCCTAGAGGCATCGAACTGTAAAGCGATGCTGACATGGGGATTTACCGATCGCTATACTTGGTTGACCGGGTTTACGGGAGGGAAAGCCCCATTAATTTTCGACGAGTCCTATCGTCCTAAACCCGCCTATTCTGCTATGTGGGAAGAATTGAAAGGGAAATAATGCACCTTCGGCTCTTAAAGTAAGCCAATTATGAGCGGTAAAGCCTTATCTTGAGGAAGTGCGAATTTTTGAGAAACTATTGACGATTTTGTTTAGGTATTTCCATAAAAAAAGTTCTGCCTTAGAAGTTTTGCCGAATTGGAAAAGCCAACCTTAATAAGGGGGATTGAGGGGATATCTCCTAGAAGATTTGATTTTTTGGAGTTCCCTTAGTTGGGTGTAATACGGAATTCGGTTGTGATAGGTCTTTAAAAACGAGTAGGCCCTTCGACTCCCCCTTCGACGGAGCTGCGGGACAGGCTTCGACTGGCTCAGGACAGGCTTCGCCCAGCTCAGAGTTCAGGAGGCATTGCCCACCTGCACAGAAAGATAAGGAAAGGTGGGCAGTGCCTCCTGAGCTTGTCGAAGGGCCTACTTTTAACTACAAGAGTAAAATAGGTTTTTTACAACCGGATTTGGGTATAAATCTTCCAAAGATAAAACCCACATCCTTGAAGGTGTGGGTTTTATACGAATAAGCTATTTGCGCTGTAGAGTGTGAGAAGAACATCAATCCCATGTCTTCGAGTGAGGGAAGCGCAGCCTGTGCGGATTGCACTGACATCGGGCGCAAGCTAAAGCTAAACTTGCTGAATCGGCGGTTTACACCGATAGTTTTGCGGCCTCTGCTGTTTCTGTAAGTAACAACTGCCGCCACTGGCGGATAATTTGCTGTAAGAGCCCCTGTTCCGGAGTGACCCAGGTGGCGATCGCCTCGGACTCCAGAGTATCCAGGGCCACCGTTGCTCTAGCTAAGGTAGCCAATCGTTTTATCGGGTCCGGCTGTTCAGAATTGCTAGAGATTAAAGCCCCTATTTCTCCCAGACGGGCGATCGCATTCAGGACCTCCGGTCGAATCACCCCAGCTACCGGCATCCGCGAGTCGACTTCCCCCTCATAGAAAGCAGCCAGTTCCGATTCTTGGAGAGTCTGTAAGGCAATCGGGAAGTCAGAAAGGTTATCCACCGATGACAATGCCGCCAAGGTTGTCAAGGATTCCAGAATTTCTACACCCCCCGGATACTCTCGGAGACTCAGGAGGTTCTGTTTATACGCGGTCCAATCCCACCCCGACTGATTGACGGACTCGGAATTGAGCAAGTGGTACAGCAAAGCCGAGAACCGAGTTAAGGGGGTTTGACGATGCGATCGCCTTACCCAAGTTAGAACCCGCACCCAACTTTCCGAGACCTGATTCAACCAATCACTGCCACCGTTGACCGATTGCAACCCCAGTTCTCCCAATAACACTTGTCGGCGTTCCGGGACTCCTCGCCAATCTTCGGGACTGACGGGAGACCAGAGATAGGCCCTTAAATCCGGGTCGCGGGCGATCGCATACAGCAGATGTAGGGGGTTCGGGGTGGAATGTAAATAGCGAGATAAAGCACTCAAGGCAACGGAACGCTGAAAGGGATTGCGGCAGACTTCCGCAATCCGGTGTAACCCTGTCTTTTCATCCCGTTGCAACTGCTGTATCAAAGCGTTATGACTGTTCGGCAGTGGCAATACTAGCAACTCATCCCAGAAAACGGGATGTCCATCGCCGCGTCGGTTAGGTTTGAGTGCAGCAATCAACTCAATCGGATAAAACAAGAGGCGCAAGGACCCGATCGCCACCAACAGGTTGAAGAAAACTCCGATTTCAATCCCTCGGGCAACTAACGCCACAAACCGACCTCGGGAGGCAATTTGAGCCTCTTTGAGGACATTGGCATCAAAGGCACCGATCGCCATTGCCAGGACTAGAATCAACCCCACACCGGCAAACAGACCCACGGCTGTGCGACCGGCTAGAGCAAAGGCCATAAACCAAAGCGTCCCTAGAAAAATGGCAAACCCCACGGTGAGGAAGGGGGTATCAATGGCGATCGCCCCGAAGGTCTGTTGATAGGGGGGATTGATTCTCATCAAATCATTCAAAATAAACAGACCCGTGAACGCGAAACCCCCAAATAGCGCCAGTCCCAAGGCCGCCAACACACTACCGGCCAGTCCAAAGACCATAAAACTACAGGTGAGAACTAAGGCCGAGGCGAGTACAATCCAGATCCACAGGAAAACGCCCCCGATTACAAACCCGAGAGTGGTCCAAAAGAGAGTGCGTTGGACTGCTTTGAGAGGAATTTCTTCCCCCGAAGTGAGATCCCAGACTTTCGGGAGGCGATCGCCTGCACCGGAGATCACCCGTTGTCCATCGGGGGTCACCGCCACGGATCTCACCCACTCTTGATGTCCAACCAGGGTATGTACCAGAGTACCTTCTTGGAGGTTCCAGACTTTGAGGGTATGGTCAGAAGAAGCCGAAATCACTTCCTGTCCGTCCGGGGTAATCGCTAATCCATTAATCCACCCCTGATGTCCCGTTAAGTCATACCGGAGGGTTCCGTTATTTAGGGTCCAGACCTTGACAGTTCCATCGGCACCCCCGGAAATCACCTGTTGTCCATCTGGGGTGACGGCAATGGTAGTGACTCCTCCAGAATGTGCCGTCAAGTTATGCACTTCTGTTCCGGATGACCGGGCCCACACCTTGACCGAACCATCCAGACTAGCAGAAATCACCTGTTCTCCATTAGGGGTGAGGGCGACCGCTTTAACCCCGGTGGTATGACCGCTTAAGGTTTGCAGGAGAGTTCCCTGTTCCAGGTTCCAAATTTTCACCGTTCCATCTCCCGATCCAGAGATGGCCTGGGTTCCGTCTGGGGTGAGGGTTAGACTATTTACAGGTCCGGTGTGACCCTCCAAAATATGCAGTTTTTTTCCGGACTCGATATTCCAGACGACCAAGGTATTGTCCGCTGAGGCGGAAATTGCTAATGTTTGGTCTGGGGTGACCGCGAGATCTTCAATCCAGCGACGGTGGTTTTGGAGACTCTGGAGGCGATCGCCGCTTTTGATGTCCCAAATATTAACCGCGCGGTCTCCCCCGCCTGAAATAACCCGGTCTCCTGAGAGTAATGCCACGGCGTTAATTCCGTTGCGATTACCCGGTACGGTTTGCAACAATGCACCTCTATCCAGATCCCATACTTTTAATCTACTGTTCTCAGTAAAGTCTCTCCCGGAGGCGGAAATCCCTTGGGTATTGGAAAGGGCCAGGACAGAATTAATGGATCCGGTATGACCTTGATTCACCGCAATGGTATAGAGGAAAAAGGTGAAGGCCAGTAGGAACAAACATTTCACCACCGAGGCGATCGCCATCAGATATAGGTTTCGATATCCCGGGACCTTAAAACTCCCCCGGAATTTACTCCATCCGCTTTGTCGATACAAATCAGGCGCAGCTTTGTACAAATAGCTTCGCAGTACACTGGGACGAAAAAACACCCAGTAGGCCAGCAGACCATAATGATAGGGATTTAAAGGATTGAGAGAATCGGGTCGTTCCCCTCGATCCAGTGGGAAGATGGGCATGATGATTTTACCGTAGGGGTCAGTTTTACGCAGAAACTGTCAAGTGCTTTATCGGTCTGTTCACAGTATTCCTTTTCCGCTGATCCTCGGGATCGGGGTTTGGTTAAATTTTATGAAGCAACTATAGCCAGTCTCTAAGGAATGGGACAATTCCTCACGGGAGTGGGAGCCACTTCTTCCCGACTGCTGCAAATCATCGCCAGATGCTCCCCCAGATTAATTTTATGGGGCGCATGATTTAGACTGGCTCTATCATTTTCATCCCTTACCGCACCGTTCACTGGACTTTTTTTATCAAAAAAAAATTAGACACTCTTTAACAAAAACTAGATTTAATAAAGGTATCAAACCTGATTAGGGTCTATAAAGTTCCCCGATTTGCCTATTTTAAAAGCAACCTTACCCTTACTCTTTATAATTTTTTTCTGATTTAACTCAGAATTTATCGCAATATTCATTATTCAATTTGGAACACCAACCCAGGAAAAACCGCATGAAAATTAATTACATCCTTTTTTTATTCTCAGTTGCATTAGGGTTAATCATCACCCTCGGACCCGGGCAACGAGCAGAATCCGTAAGGATTTTCGCTGAATTGAAGTCCAAAGAAGGGGAACTGCAAAATCCATCCCTTGTCGTGCAGAAAATTTCAGAAAACCCTCAGATTGAGGGAGAGAACTTAGTAGATATCCAAGAGATTAATCCAAACATTACCCTTGATATTCGCTATGCCACTGCCAATAATTTCTTGAATGTCAAACTCTACTCTGTCCCTCGATGTCTTCTGCGAACTAGCGTCGCCCA
Source organism: Laspinema palackyanum D2c (assembly GCF_025370875.1). Classification (NCBI taxonomy): domain Bacteria; kingdom Bacillati; phylum Cyanobacteriota; class Cyanophyceae; order Oscillatoriales; family Laspinemataceae; genus Laspinema; species Laspinema palackyanum. Next base: position 37,235 of record NZ_JAMXFD010000013.1, on the reverse strand, counting down.
AAAGTTATCTAGGGTTCAAGAGCAATTGCAACCAATGGGACTGGGGTTAAAAGTATTTGATTGCTATAGACCCCTCTCAGTCACCCGGAAAATGTGGGAAGTTTTGCCGGATCCGCGCTATGTTGCCAATCCCGCCAGGGGGTCGCGCCATAATCGCGGTGCAGCGGTAGATTTAACCCTAATTGATGCAATGGGCAATGAATTAGAAATGCCCACAGATTTTGATGATTTTAGCGATCGCGCGGCCCGAGATTACCCAGGCACCGATGTCAGCCCTCAAGCCCGCCAAAATAGTCAGTTACTAGAAAGAGTGATGACTCAACAGGGTTTTATTCCTCTGATTACCGAATGGTGGCATTTTGATGCAGAAAACTGGCAAGACTATCCCCTTTTGGATATTTCTTTAGAGGAAATCAATGGGGGTTAGGTTTACTTGACTTCGACGACAAAATCATAGGTAAACCCTCGAAAATTGGAGTCTAAAACGATGAGATAATCCCCGGTTGTGGGGAGAGTGCCACTCCATTTTTCCAGGCCCGTATAGTGACCCCCCCCGGTGAGGTCAGTTCGCTGATAGGGGTCATTGGGGATAAAAACAAATGGCAACGGGCCTTCTGAAACGGAGAGGGTTAAGGTTTGACCGGCAGATGCCTTGAGCAGATATTCATGACTTCCTCCGCCAATAATCCGCCCTTTGACCCGGGCAGAGGTGCCCTTGGGGGAGAAATTAATCCGTTCTGTGATTTCAGAACAAGAACTTTCGGTGATACTTTTAGAAATCCAACCCTCCACTGGATTGTTAATTTTAAACCAGCCATTTTGTTCTTCCGTAACGGTGATATAAGTTCCATTACTCAGGGTCCCTAAAAGATTCGTGGCGGTCACTTCTGGACTGGAACGCACGTTAGCTGGGGGGTTGGGATCGGAGACAATGGCCGTCGTAATTTTGCAATTGTTTTGGGAGGGAGTAATCATAATGGGTTTTGGAGTAGGGGATTGGGGGGATTGGGGGGATTGGGGGGATTGGGGGGATTGGGGGGATGGGGGAGATGGGGGAGATGGGTTGGGGACTTGAGTGACTTGAGGGCGTGATTGAGGGGATTGGGACGCGAAATAGGCTCCGGCGAGTGCTGCGCCGATCGCGCCTACAGCCAAGACAATGATAAACGGTGTGTTCCCTTGCATAACGTTTATGGCATCTTAGCAAAAATAGAACTACGCACCCAGTCTAAACGGGAAAAGGGGTAGGGCCTTTTGTAGATTGATATGAACCCGGGAGAATGGCCCATTCTTCCATCAGGAACGAGTGCATCCGGAGGGCTGACCCCTAGACCCTGCTATCCGGGCACATTCGTTCCCGCACTGCGTAAGTCGCTTCCCGAGGGCTGTGATTGTGCCGCTGTTTGAGCGTTGACCCGATTCAGTTCGCGGATCCGACGAGAGAGCAAACGGATGATATTGATGGCAATTCCGGGGGTTTCATCAATGGCATCGTAGAGTTGCTGCTGAGTCAAGACTAGACACTCGCACGATTCCAGCGTGGTGACAGAAGCTGAACGGGGTTCAGCATCGAACAATGACATTTCGCCAAAACAGGTCCCCTGTTCTAATTTAGCGAGGTCTCGATTGCCAATGTGAACGCGGACCTTACCAGAAACGACGATATAGAGCGATCGCCCCTCCTGTCCTTCTGTGAAGATGGTATGCTTTGCCGGGAAAGATAGCTCATCCATCACGGAAGCCAGACGCACGAGAAAGTCATCCCGAAGTTCCTTAAAAATCGGAACGGCCCTGACAAACAATAATCGGTCAACACTGGTGAGCATCTTAAGGCAGTAAACCGTAAAAAATAAAGCCTAAAAAGTAATCAGGAGTAAAAAGGCAAAAACAAAAATTTTCCTTTTATCTTTTTACTTTTACCGTACTTTAGGTCGCTTCCAACCCGGGGATACCTGGATAATTGGGAAAACCCTGGGGGCCTCCGGCAGTGGATGAGGCGGCACTCGGTGAATCCGCAATGCCCAATTCCGCCATCATTTCCTCGACTTGAGAGGCAACGAGGCGATCGCGATCGTTTTTCATCCGGGGCAACAGTTCGACGAGGGCGCGAGGAGAGGCCACTTTCAGGTAGGCTAACACAGCTTCGCGCACAAAACTTTTCGGATGGTTCAAACAGGCCAGGGTTTGTTCCCCTGTCAAACTCCAGCGAGAAGCCCGCGCTAGGTGAAAACAACAAGCCAGGGGCCACTCGGAAATAAAGTGGCGTAGGTCCACCAAGCGCCGGAGGCGATCGCTCGGAGAGAGGGATTCGATCGCAATTAATTCCGCGAGACTCTGGAGTTTTTCCTCATCCGCACGGCGATCGAGAATACTCAGCAAAATCCGCTTACTCGGAATATCCAAAGTATTATCCAAAATTTCCAACCCTCGCGCCATATTTGTGCGTACACCGGACTTTAAATTAAAAGCCGCAGCTTGAATCGACCCGAGGGGATAGAGAAACTTCATCAGTAAAAACAAGCGGTCCACGGAATCGGAAATCACATCCCGCAAAGCACGGCGCAGCAGATTCGCTTCCCGTCCCCCGGTTTCTTCCGGATTGAGTCCGATGAGGGCCTGATAAATTTGACCCATCAACATCAATTCTTGGTCGATTAACATTTCCACCCCACTGCGACCAATCCGATCTAAAACCCCTTCAATTCCGCCTTCCTTGGGAATTTTTAACAGAATGCGGAGGATGTTGCGTCGGGTGGTCCCCCAACTGGTGACCAGATGATTCACCAACACATTCAGGGATTCCAGGGTGCCAATCTGACCGATCGCCGTCCAAGCGTGCATCCGGACTAAATCGGGCTTATGAATATCTTCAGCCAGGGCCACGAGGCGATCGAGAATTTCATTCTCCAAGCGCACCAAAGCCCGCATCGCTGACTCCCGGGTTGATTTATAGTAAAGTCCCCGCAACAGCGAGGGATAATACTCTTCTAAATGAGTCGATGCAATCACCTCCAACAGGGCGCAACGGACTCGCAAAGACTCATCCTGGAGCAGATTGGGGATAAACAGTCGTAACCCTTGCAAATAATCCGCTTCTCCCAAAGCTCGACAACCCATCACCCGTTCCCGTTCCTGTTTGTGGGTCAACATATGGCGCAGGGCGTTGGTCGCTTCGGCTTTTTGTTCGCGGTTGCCTCGACGCATGATGGAGGAGGCGGCAGTCCCGCGAACCACCGGGTCTACATCGGCACGCAGATAGGGGCGCAATTGCTCGATATCCAATTCCGGTTCCGTTAGCCAGATATAGCGCAACGCCAAAGCTAAGACTTCGGGGGTAACAGATTGGTTGAGCAGGGTTCGCAGATGGGGGGTGTAAGTCGGATTCGGATGGTTGAGCATCACCTCCAGACTTTGACGTTGCAAATTGGGGGGAAGATTGGGCAGGAGGGGGGCAAGGGCTTCGCCAACGTGCTCGGGGTCAATTTGGGTGAGCAATTCGATACAGGAGCGTTTATCGTCTTCGTTGCCTTTCTGTTCGAGGGTTTCTACCACGGTGCGCTTTAACGCTCGCATATCCACATCGGAAACCCCCAGGCGTCCGCGTTCGGCACTGGAGACTAATAAGCCGAGATAGCGCGATCGCAGGATCCAGACGATGAAAAACCAGCCTAACCCCATCAGGACTACGGACACCAAGAAAACCGTGCCTTGATATCCCAAAATCTCTTGGGGGGTCGCCTCCGGAAAGATCATCCGGCACACCCAAATCGCGGCTAAAATTGCCACGCCGGTTACCCCGACTGCCAGGGGTTCGGCGATGCCATTCACCATCGATTGAATGTTACTGCGAATGCTATCGGGGAGGGGTTGGAAAAAGACGGGACCGGTGCCTTCGATTAGGGTGTATTTGAGGAGTTCTTCAATAAATTTTAGGGAAACCAGCCCCCAAAAGAAGGGCAGGATCGGGGTCAGGGAAAAGGCGCTGAGTAACACCACCGCAGCGGGTAAGAGGGTGGCAGCAGCAAAGACCCCGAATCGTTCCACAATCCGGCTGGAGGCAAACCACTGCATCACCAGTTCAAAGAGTCCCAGGATGCCGTTAAAGACGCCGAGGAAGCTGGCAATCCCGATCGCCAAATCTTGTCCTGCGGGGTTTTGCTGTTCTAATTCACTTAAAAATAGGAAGTCAACGACGAGATGTAAGGCTTCGGCGAGGATAAAAAATCCAAACAGGGGAATCACATAGCCTTTTAGAGGGCCGCCCAGTCGGCGATTGGTGAAATCCGGTTCATTTTCGAGGGTGCTGGTCCGGGGAGCATCGGGAAAGGCTTGTTTGTAGGTTCGACTTAGGTAAAATAGCAAAAATGCCCCTAACAGCATCATCACGCAGGAGGCTACGAGGACGTTATTCAGTCCCACGACCCTCAGCAGTGCGGGGAGGGAAAACCCACTAATCACATCGGCGAGTAAAATACCGCTACTGATGAGGGGATAGGTGCGTTTAATCTCGCGGATGTTAAAGAGTTGGTTGGCGGCGATGGAGGTGTTGAGGTCATTCAGGGCAAAAATGGCTTCCAACCACAGGCGCATCAGGAAAATTGTGACGGCAGCGGCGATCGCAATATTTAAGGCAACCCGAAAAAAGAGTAAGGGGATCGCCATCAGGATCGCCACGGATACAATCACCTGGCGCAGGGGGAGGAACCGTTGCATCCAGGAGTACATGATTCCTAGGAAGGACCCTAAACCCGCCCCGGCGACATAAATCCAGGGCAAAGATTCCGCCCCATATTCGTTCAAGAACAGACCCACCGTACTTGCTTCTAACCACAACATCCCGACTGAGGTGACGGTATAGAATGCAAACATCAGCCAGGTGCGCTCTCCTTCCTCGGGACGGAGATTTAACCACTGTAGCAATGCGGTTGCTAACCTACCCTTAGCGGCAAACCGCTGTTCTTTTAGTTCCATGCAGCGTTGATTTCCCGTGTTGTAGAGTTTCCCTGAATGCCGGTTCTCTTCATCTACTATTCTTCTGGTATTTAGAATGCCCTACCCTGATTGTTCTGGCATGAAAAGCCCAGTCGATCGCTGATTATCCTTTGCCCTGGTCCTCAACGGGTTCTCGTTAATCGTTGAGGACTGGGGCTTGCTTTGGCTTCCACGGGTTAATTCGCTTATGCCTAGCTTCTGTACCGTTACCTCGCCCACTCAATCGCTGGCAGGATTCATTTGAGTTTTTCTTCCTTCTGATTACCATAATCTGTAGTATTTTTCAATTGCTCTGGCTCGGTGATGCCTGAAGGAAGGTAACAGGGTTTTGGCGCGGGTTGAGAAGGGTTCAGAAGGATGAGTCGGCTTAGGATCAGAGCTTGGTTTGAGGGTGGCAAACAAGTCTTGCGCCGATCGAGGCGATCGGCGCTGGATGAGGATACCTCAGTTCTTGTCAGTCCCAGTTCACCCCTCAAGGGGAAGGGCAATCTAATTCCCTTTCCAGGGTTTAAGAGCGCTTGATTTGAGGGTTCAAATCCTAACAGCCAGGGCTGATGGTTATCTTATCGCTTTATGGGGGTCGTCACCCCCGATCGCCTGATTTCCCCCGCTGATTTTTCTCGGCACGATTTTTTGGGGGGAAATCTTCAGTGGGTTGTGTTCAGTCCCTGTGGGCGAAAAGCCTGTACTGCCTTCTCTCGTTCAGTCTGGCTTTTCACCCACTCATAAGACCCCAGAGGCGATCGCCTCTGTTTTCTATCCCCAGGCAAATCATGAGGGCGCTGTGGACTTTGACTTTAAGTCCCTGCACCCTCATGATTTGTTGGACTACTTTTCCCTACTTTTTGGGAGAGAGCAACATCATCATACTACGCCCTTCTTTTTTAGGGGCTTGCTGCACTTCGGCGACTTCTTCGAGGTCCGTTGCCATGCGCTTGAGTAATTCCTCAGCCAGGTCCGTATGTTGAATTTCCCGCCCTCGGAAGGTAATCGTCGCTTTTACCTTATCTCCCACTTTCAGAAAGCGCTGGGCTTGATTGAGACGCACGTTATAGTCGTGTTCTTCAATCTTGTAGCGCATCTTGACTTCTTTGACTTCAGCGGTATGCTGCTTTTTCTTAGCTTCCCGCGCTTTTTTCTCTTGCTCAAACTTATATTTGCCGTAGTCCATGATTCGGCAAACTGGGGGATCGGCTTTATCGCTGACTAACACCAAGTCGAGGTCTTTTTCTTCAGCGATTCGCATCGCCTCTTGAGGCGTTAGAATCCCAAGCTGGCTGCCGTCTGTGTCAATGGCTCGAATTTGAGGAAATCGGATTCTTTCATTAATTTGAGGTAAATCCCGATTTCTTCTTTTTTCAGTCACAGGCATTCTGGAAGAAGATGATGGAAGCAAGTCGTTCACAGAGTAAGTTTTCTAAAAGTTTAGTTGACACTGATACATTTACGCGACAAAAGTCCGGCTATTGCTGGACCTTGCCGCGATGGCACTATCACCCTTTAAGGTGACAGAGGCGGTATCCCGCAAAGCTTTTAGAAAGATTCTAAAAGCGCTTGATGGTTTAAGGTCGATGAGCATTATTAGACTGGGACCCTCTTAGACTCAAGAATCCACACGAACCTCGGCAACCAAGCGAGGAAGTCTCAAAGGTAGGGCGGAAAAATCTTGATAGAGGGCGCTCCTTGGCGGATCCATTTTCAACTCTTGTCGGATATTATACCCGATTATCCACAGATGCCCAGCAAATATAGGATTAAATCCTTGCTCTGACGGGGGTCGGCTGAAGACTATGAGATTCTTTAAGACTAACTTAAAAGGCATTGTCAAAGTACCTTTACAGGCTCAAAACAACAACCTGTACGAAAGGTCTTGCAATTGAGCTTACTTTTTGAGAGGGAAATCAGCTTTCAGAATCTATCACTGTTGTCAGTTGGGTACGCTCAACAATTTACGGAGTGCTTGTTTAACCGCCTACTGCAATCATACAGTAGACGAGTTAAAGCAGGAGTTTCACTCGGATTGGATTGTTTCAACGCGCAAATAGTTATTCTTCCGGCTTTCTTGATTATAACTGCATTTTGACGGGGAATAAATGGAATAGCATCGCCTGGGGTCCGGGTTCTTTAAAGAACTTCGGCTTCTAGGCATACCGTATTTTCAGGTGAATGGATGGAGAGCGGCGATCGGCTTGATGGTCCTGGATCGGGCATCGAGAATAAGCCCCTCGGGGTGGAAGTCAACTCCTTACAGGCTACCCAGATTGATGTCGTTACCCAAACCTCCAGTCCGTTGTTGCTTGCTCCAACCACAAGTTATATCCCATTTTAAGGATGATGCTAAGGGTGGCTAATTCACTAAAGATGAGTTCCTACTTGTCATTTTACTCAGTCTTAATGAATTTTTGAGGAATCTTCATCTAACTTAAGATATAACTTGGGGCTTCGCCCGTTTGGATTTTGAGAGAAAACGGGTAAAAGCGAGTCTCTATCCCTTCAAGCATAACAGGAAATCTGCCATTCGACGGTATCATAGATTGCTTTGACCGGATAAATCCCACGGCCCCGATCGCGAACAAAGGGGCGGGTCTCCAGGGATTTGGCTGTGGTGAAACTTCCCGGTTAGTCAGGGATTGAAGTGGATCCGGTGATTCTATCCTCCGAGGGAGAATTTTCCGGGGTGGAGGGAACCTATTGCCCTAGGGGACACTTCGGGTATTGTAACAAGGCAGGGCACAACGGCTCCCTGGCTACCGGAGTAGAAACGCTCCCTGGCTTGTGTTGACAGTGGGCGTTGGTTCGGTACGGGAGGATATAGATCCCCGGGGTGAAGTTCCCCTCAAAACTAGACTCGAACAAGGGTGGCGATCGCCCAGGGGACAGTTAACGAACCACAACATCAACTCGGTTTTGATCCGCCTCCCTTGCTTCACAATACAACTATGCCCAGAGGCATTTACCACTCACCCGACGGTTAAAATAGCGCATTATGAAGACTTCACTCCTACTCAAAACGGCTGCGATCGCCACGGCAACTCTCTCGGCTTTGACTCTTGGCACTCAAGCGATCGCCTCGGTGTTCGGACAACAAAGCGTTGATCAAAGCCGCTTCATTGCGGTTGCCCAATCTTTTAGCGGAGGTGTCGCTCCCCCCCTCTTAATCATTGAGCAAGTCTCCAATTCTCGTGAATGTTGGAGCGAAAGTGGCAGCAACCCCGTTCGCGTCGATCCCCTGTTAGTCAATTTTGACTTTACCGGGATTTGCGGTCGCAGTACGGATAGCAATGGCTATTCTATCCGAGTGGGCGGTGAAGATATCGGGATGCAGTACAGCTTGCGGATTGTACAGCGCAATGGAGACCTGGTACTGATCGGGGTCAATACGTTTGAACGTCGGGAAATGGAAATTGGACGCACGAACGGGATCGCCAATGGGTTTAATAAAATTGTTCTCAATCCCGGATGGCAGTTTGCCAAGCGCACCTACAATGGACAGACTTTGGGTCACGTCTATCTGGCCAACACCCAATCTTTAACGGCCCTGGCTAAACCGATGGGTTCATCGGGCACTACTTCTCCTCCTCCAGTGGTGACGACTCCCCCCCCAGTTAATGTCTCCTTTGCAGATACGCGATCGGATATCTATGCTCAAGAAATCGAGCAAGCGGTGGCCCTCGGTTTCGTGTCCGGTTTCCGGGAAGATAATACGTTCCGCCCCCAAGTGGCCCTGACTCGCGAACAGTTGGTCTCAATGGTCATCGAGTCGTTGAAAAACGTTCCGGGTGCCAATATCAATATTCCCACCACGACTTCCTCTCGCCCCTATTTTGACGTAGAGGCGTCGCGATGGAGCGCTCCTAAAATTCAATGGGCCCGAGATAATAACATTATTAGTGGTTATCAAGATCAGAGTTTCCGTCCAGCTCAAACCGTGACCCGGGCTGAAATGATGGCGGTGTTACGTCGCGCTGCTGAATATGGGAATACTCTGCGGGGTCGCGGGACTACCCTCAACGCTACCCGAACACCTACGAATTTCTCAGATACCCAAAATCACTGGGCCGCTTCTCTGATTTCCGATATGTCGAGTTATTGTCAGGTTGCTTCTCCGTTAAATGAGTCCGGAACTCAGTTTTTCCCCAACTCTCCGACGTTGCGAAATTATGCCGCAGCAGCAACGGTCCGGATGGTTAATTGTGTCAGACAGTAAGGTAAGGGGTAAAACTTCCGAGTATGCTGTTGAGTTGACTGGATGTTTTCCGGAATAAACTTCATAAAAACTGACAACAAGAATTGTCAGTTTTTTTGTATCTATTCAGATAGGGATCATGTACAAACAGGCCATTGGGAGGGGATAGAGAGGGGCTTTAGCCACTGACTTCTCGAAAATCGCTTACAATCAGTGGCAGGAAACATTTTAAAACTGTTGTTACTAAAGCCATGCAGCACATTAACCGCCACCGGGCTTTTCCAAGCTTTCTGTCTCGAATTCGAGAACGCGATCGCCTCGAACTCGCTGAGTCGGCATCCCTGATTGGTTCGGCTGTGGGATCCGTTGTGGCGGGATTGTCTGGACAGGTTTTATTTGCCGCCACTCCGATTACTCTGGCATTGTGGTTGAATCACCTGAATCGCAGTCGGTTTGGGGAGCAAATGCGGACTGAACACCAAGGGGCGATCGCTGATATGCATCAAGTCGTCACAGCGGTTCACAGTAGTGTCCAAGCGTTGCCTAAATCGGAACGTATTCAGGATGTGGAAAATACGTTGATGCGTCTTTCTGAGGCGATCGCCACTTTGCAGCAACCGGGCGATCGGACCCATTCCGGTAACCCCAATGATGAAGAAATCCAGCACGAATTTGCGATCGTCCGTCGCGGCGTCATGCGCCTGAGAGATGTCACCGAAACCCGCTTCACCGAACTCCAAGAAACCCTAAACAGCGAAGTCCAAACCCTCCGCCAAGAGTTAGCATCTCCCCCTTCCGTTCCCTCCCCTGAACTGACCAACATTAAAGCCGAATTACTCACCCTCGCGCAAAGTTTAGCCGACATTCAAACTCAGTTCCAAGCGTTAACAAGTCCAGTGACCCCCGACGATACTGCCATTCAAACCCAGCTTGATGAACTGCAAAGCCAAATTGTCAAACTGCAACAGCAAAATCGCGAAGTAGTCAAACCTTATCTCAAACATCTCAACCGCGCCATTCAAAAGTTAGAAGCCGAAGAGTAGCCTTAAGGGGGGTCTCTAAATCTGCAATGGGTTGGCTCACTATTTGCACCCAACCCATCCCCCATAAATTCAAAAGGGACAAAGGTTAATTTTTGTTACTGAGTCCCCTCCTATGCCGTTAAACCGAATCTATTCTGCTAATCTATGGCTAGTCTTGCGTGCCCTATTAACCAAACCTAGATAACAGACTATCAAATTCTTTGATCATCCCTAGTATTATTTAAAAATCATGTCTCAACACCAGCAGTTAATTATTAAGAACTTTGGACCAATTGCCGAGGTGAAGATTGAAGTTAAAAATATTTTGATTTTTATTGGCTCACAAGCAAGCGGCAAAAGTACAATTAGTAAAGCCATATTTTTCTTTAAATCCTTACGAGATGAATTAATCCAGTATTTTTCTCAAGCTTACACTCAGGATTATTTTACCCCTGTCGTCACTCCTTTTGGTAAACAGGCAAAAAATCTATTTATCAAAACCTATGGTTCTGTTTTGCAATTTCCTGATATGGAACTTAATTACCAATACGGGAATGGCATGGAGGTTACTGTTAAACTATCTTCAGATCATAAGTTTACCACGATTAGTTTTAATAACTATTTCCAGAAAAATTTGCTCAACTTGTTGATTTAATTAAAAGAAATAAAACTGAACTACAACATAACTCACTGGATTTATTCGGTTTAGAAATGAGTATGATTAAAGCTAAAGAATCTGCTCTGTTTCAAAATATTAATGATGAAATTAATAAACTTTTCAATGAGGAAAGTTATTTTCTGTTTTTGCCTGCTGGTCGAAGTTTGATTCCTATATTATCTCAGCAACTTGACCGAATTAATAGAGGTGACCGAATTGATAGACTTGACCGAATTGATAGACTTGACCTAGGTAATGAATTCTCTGAGGGGAAGGGTTTAATTAAACTAGACTATTTGATGGAAACATTTCTAAATGTTATTGATGGAACCCAAAAAAGTCTCAGCCAAACTTCTCTATCGCAATTAATTCAAGAAAAAAGTTCAGAAAGTAAAAATCCTGAACTTTCGTCGGTGATTTCCTTGGCTCAAGATTTAGTCAATTCCATCCTAAAAGGCTCTTACCGCTATCAAAATGGGAATGAATGGATTGATGTTGGAACTCAAAACAGCACTTTGATTAACTTTGCTTCCTCGGGACAACAAGAAGTGGTTTGGATTTTATTACTGATCCAGCTTTTGATTTTAAATCAACGTCCAGTCTTTCTAGTCATAGAAGAACCTGAAGCGCATTTGTTTCCCGTGGCTCAAAAGTAAATGATTGATTTAATCGCACTCTTGGCCAATCAAACCCACAATCAAGTTCTGTTAACTACCCATAGTCCCTATATTCTCTCATCTTTCAATAATCTGCTTTATGCTTATAACGTAGGTTCACGCCAACCGGAACAAGTCGAGCGAGTTGTTAATCGCCATTTGTGGCTCGATCCGAATCGGCTAGATGCTTACATCTTAGAAGAGGGCAAAGCTCGTTCTATCTTTGATGCAGAGATGGGATCGATTGAATCAGCCGAAATAGATAAGGCTTCAGAGATTATTGTCAATACTTTTAATCAACTCTTTGAGCTTGAGGATGAAGCATGAACTGTACTTGCCAAGAGTTTGAGACCCATTATCCCCACTGTACAACTTGCTCTGACGGTAAGATAATTACAGCACAAGAGAATAAGCGAAAATATATTCTCAACAATCCATCCAAACAACGGGTCTGCAAAGTTACAGTAGATGACTGTGTAATTACTAGCCAAGACCAATGTAAATGTGACTACTTATTCATCGTTTGCAGTCGAGAGCAAGTGGAAGATAAAAGTTGCCAGTCTTCTGAGTAACTTTACTTTATTGAATTAAAAGGGAAGGACTTCATCCATGCCGTCGAACAGCTAACTGAGACTATCGAACATTTTAAACCACCAATTAATCAGGTTCAAGTCTTTGGGCGAGTCGTGTTGAGTAAATCTCCTCCAGTTAAGAATATCGAGACTACTACTAGGGTGCGCCGACTCAGAGAATTGTTAAGAAAATATCAGGGTAATTTTGACTATGGGACTCGACCGTATGAAAAGGATTGTATTTAAAAAATTAGGTTTTTAAAGATGAAGCGGCAACTCAGTCAAGAGGTCACCCGATCGCCAATCGTGGGACCCTCTGCCATCAACCGGAGAAACAACAGAGATTCTGCCTGGTAGCATCATCATACTTCTGCTTTAATCGAGAGTGTTGATTCAAGCAGAACTATGACGACTCCATCCACTCCCCCTGCAATTCCTTCCCAGACTTGGCAGCGTCCCATTGGTTTAGATTGGGACAAACCCTATACCGTTCGCTATGGCAGTAATCTCGATGATGGTCCCTGGCATGGAATGCCCCTCGGGGGGTTTGGGGCCGGTTGTATAGGCCGATCGCCCCGTGGTGACTTCAATCTCTGGCATCTCGACGGGGGTGAACATACCTTCCAATCCCTTCCCGCCTGTCAATTCAGCATTTTTGAAGAAACCCAAGGCCAGCGCCAAACTTACGCACTTTGTACCCAACCTCCCTCTGATGGCAGTCTAAATTCCTGGCAATGGTATCCCGCAGCGACTGAGGAAAATCCTACCGGAACTTACCATGCGTTGTATCCTCGGAGTTGGTTTGTCTATCAAAATGTGTTTAAAGCACAACTCACTTGTGAGCAATTTTCCCCGATTCTGCCGGGAAAATACCAAGAATGTAGCTATCCCCTGGCAATTTTTGAATGGACTGCCTATAATCCCACCGATGAACCGATTACCCTGAGTATTCTGCTGACTTGGGAAAATGTGGTGGGTTGGTTTACCAATGCCATCAAATCTCCTACAGTAAAAGTGCGAGATGATGGGTCTCCAGAGTATGAATATCAATCCAAATGGGGGAAAAGTCAGGGCAATTCTAACCGTTATATTGAAGACTTCCATCGGATTGGTTGTGTGATGGCAGGAGGTCATTTGGCAGAGGTTCCCGAAGAAGGGGAGGGAGAAATGGCGATCGCCACCGCTACCAATCCCTTTCTCGACACCTTCAAGCATACACGCTGGAATCCCACCGGCAGTGGCAAAGAAGTCTGGCAACAGTTTTCTCAGGATGGTTCCTTACTCGATTCCACCGATGAAACCCCCGCCACTAAGGGAGAACGGATTGGAGTCGCCTTAGCAGTTCGCTTCACCATTCGACCCGGAAAAACCCGCAAAATTCCCTTTATTCTCGCTTGGGATTTTCCCGTTACTGAATTCGCTGCCGGAGTCTGGGAATATCGCCGTTACACCGACTTTTTCGGGCGTCATGGCAAAAATTCCTGGTCCATGATTCGCACGGCACTCAAGCATTCGGATATGTGGCGTGAGAATATCATCACCTGGCAACAATCGATATTAGACCGGGAGGATTTGTCCGACTCGGTGAAAATGGCGCTATTTAATGAATTGTATATTCTCACCGATGGGGGAACATTATGGACCGCCCAGGATGCAGAAGAACCTCGGGGTAAATTTGCGGTTCTCGAATGTATCGATTATCGTTGGTATGAAAGCTTGGATGTGCGGTTGTACGGGTCTTTTGCCCTGTTGATGTTGTGGCCGGAATTGGAAAAATCGGTGATGCGCGGGTTTGCCCGGGCGATTCCTACGGGAGATGATACTCCTCGGGTGATTGGGTATAATCAAGCAGCAGCAGTTCGCAAAGTGACCGATGCGACGCCTCATGATTTGGGTGCACCGAATGAACATCCTTGGGTGAAAACGAATTATACCAGTTATCAGGATTGTAATTTGTGGAAGGATTTACCCTGTGATTTTGCCTTGCTGGTGTATCGGGATTTTCTGTTGACCGGGGGAGATGATTATGAGTTTTTGTGGGATTGTTGGCCCTCAATGGTGCAGGCGATCGCCTATTTAAAAACCTTTGATAAAGATGGGGATGGGATTCCCGAAAATGGCGGTGCACCTGATCAGACGTTCGATGATTGGCCAATGCGTGGGGTGAGTGCCTATTGTGGCGGGTTGTGGATGGCGGCATTACAAGCGGCGATCGCAGTCGGTGAGGTTATTTTAAAGAATCCCCCCCATTCCGGCGTGTTCACCGATACGATTTATGAACAGAAGCGATCGCAATTACTGGAACCGGCAACCATTCAAGCAATCCTGACTACCTATCAAGATTGGTTGGAACAAGCACGCACCTTGTATCAAAAAAAACTCTGGAATGGCACTTATTATCGCCTCGACAGTGAAAGCGGTTCAGAGGTGGTGATGGCGGATCAGCTTTGTGGTCAATTTTATGCACGGTTATTAGGGTTAGCGGATATTGTCCCGAGTGAATGCGCTGAATCGGCCTTAAAAACAGTCTATGAATCTTGTTTTTTGAAGTTTCATAACGGTGAATTTGGGGCAGCCAATGGCGTATTAATTGATGGTTCCCCGGTGAATCCGAATGCGACTCATCCGTTAGAAGTATGGACCGGAATTAATTTCGGATTGGCGGCATTTATGTTACAAATGGGGATGGGAGATGAAGGGTTTAAATTAACCGAAACCGTCATTAAGCAAGTCTATGAAAATGGGTTGCAGTTCCGGACTCCGGAAGCAATTACAGCAGTGGGAACCTTTCGGGCCTCTCATTATTTACGGGCGATGGCAATTTGGGCCGTTTATGGGGTTTTGACTGGGTTTAAATAGGTTAACAATGGGAAAGGACAAGGGAGTGCCTTGTCCTTTCGGAGTAGGAGGTAGAGGGCGATCGGCCTCTACCGATTCATGAATTGGGGTTAGACGAAGCTAAAGGCATTTTCCTCTTGAGCTAGAACGGAAACCTCTTCCACCTCACCTATCCAGTCAGTGCGATCGCCCTCTTGTGGATTCTGTCCCGGGAGCAATCCCGCCTCTTTTAACTGGACCCAATCGGCATCGGCATTGAAGTTCGCGATCGGGTCAGAGTTTAACTCACCTTCAGTATTGGTGAGAGTAGAATCAGAGTTGGCATTGTCGAGAGAGAAGAAATCAGCCCCGACATCGCTCATCAGCCAGTCAGATTCAGGATTTGTGGCTGTATTCTCATCCATGCCAGTGAGGATATCTTTACCGGCCTCAGTCACAAAGATGCCATCGAAATTGCCTAGATTGGCGATCGGTGTGGTACTCCCGAGGCGACCTTCGGACATCCCGTGCATCATATAATGTTGATAGCCACTACGGAAACCGCCAGCGCTAACGGATTCAGCCACATCCGCGTTATTCGCCAAATAGTAGCTAGTGCTGAATGCCTGACTCGGGTCGCGATTTTCGTACATTCCGAAGTGAACAAAGTGTTCCATCGCACTGCGGAACCCACCAGCTTGCACCGCTTCAGCCACATCAGCATTTTGTGCTAGATAGTATTCAGCATCAAAGGTTCGTGCTACTACCTCAAACTGCGGGAACGGATTGCGACCCTCGGTGAAACCGACGCGCACTAAATGTTCCAAACCGTTCGTAGAAATGGCTTGACGCACCGCTTCTGCTGCATCAGCGTGTTGCGAGACATAGAACATCTCGAAATCTTTCAACACCTCGCTGGGGAAGCGACCTTCTGCAAAGCCGAACTTGAGGAAATGTTCAAAACCGCTGCGGAACGAGCCATTAGTCACGGCATCGGCTACGTCGGTGTTTTGTGCGAGATAATCCTTGGCAAACATCTCACTGGGAGAGCGGCCTTCCGTGAACCCGAAGAAACCGAAGTGTTCGGCAGCACTGCGGAACGCGCCAGTTTCCACCGCAGCAGCAACATCGGAGTTTTGTGCGAGATAGTAGTCTGCATCGAAGAACAACATCCAGGGATTGCGGCTGTTGGTTTCGCTGTCGGAATCCTCTCCACTGTCGCTCGATTCGCTGTTGCCGTTAGAAGGTAACCCCTGGGGAAAAGGCTGAGGCTGCGATGAGTCAGGGGTATCCTCGTCATCAAGAGGGTTATTCTCCTCAAGGGTACGACTCGTGGGGTCGTTAACCTGCACCGCCTCCATCCGAGCCAGGATCGCTTCTTTGGTATTTTTAGCCAAAAAATCTTCTATGGAGATAGTTGCTGCTGCGAGTTCCGGCAGTCCTACAGCAATTTCACCCACTGAGACCGCTTGCAATTTTGTAATATCAGTGATGATATCTGTAGGTGAAGCACCGCTAGAGAGCAGGTCCGCAATCATTTGATTGCCGAGGGCCATGATTTGAGCCGCCGCCGCCGCCGTAGCAGCCAGTTGGGTGGGGTTAATGTTGGGGTCAGACTTTGCAGCCTGAGTCATGGCATCTTGGAGAATCGATTGGATGGTCTGGAGATTACCCAAATCGACTGAAGTACCCGCTTTGAGTTGATTGGCGATCGCCCCAATCCCACTATAAGCCAGTTGCGTCAGGGGTGTTTCCGCAACCCCTTCCATAAACTTCGCCATCTGGACAATCGTATTTTGCACCTGAATCATTGAGCCAAATACGGAGACCCCCTCAGTCTCCCCATTCGTAATGGCCTCTAAGGGGTCATAGCCCCCTAACTCAACTTCGGCAGAGAGTCCTAGAGCGGATTTGACTTGAGTTTCTGCAGCGGCTGGGTCAGTGCCTTGTTGCACCAAATTAGCGATAATCGTGGTTAATGGGGTGACGACTGTAGAGCGCAGGGTAGAAGTCAGGGGAGTGACCAGGGGTAAACCTGTGGCTATATCTACCCCGCCCATCAAGACTAACTGGCCTTCAGTGTGATCCAGTTCAGTATCTTGATTGGTATCAAACTGTTCAATATCTATAGCCAGGTCGAACGTGCCATCGGCTTCTGTCTTGCTAAAGGGTTCGTTATCATCCAATACACCGTTTAAGTTGGCGTCAAAGAAGATTTGGCCATCGGCTATATAACCATCAATGACCCGACCTCGGTGCCAGAAGCTTGAAAATTGAACAACAACATTGGAGACTTGCTTTACAACATCGGAGACTTGCTTTACAACATCAACATTGGAGACTTGCTTTACAACATCATTTATACTCATCCTTTGGATATATTCAAAATGTTCCACCTCAGTGACTATTTTGACAATAGTTGGATCGGATTTGTTAGTAATTTTCCACCCGTTATTAGTCTGGGTGAATGTATAATCTGTTTCTTTTCCAACCAACACTAAGGTATCATCACCAGCACCTCCACTAATCGTATCCTTACTGTTGAGTAAGCTGAATAGGCGATCGTTGTCATTCCCACCACTGAGAACGTTGTTGCCATTCCCACCACTAAGAGTATCGTTGCCGTCATCACCCCGGACGGTATCGTTCCCCGATTCACCGCTTAGAAAATCGTTGCCGGACCCGCCATCCAGAAAATCGTTGTCCCAGCCGCCATAGAGATAATCTTGGCCTATGCCCCCAAAGAGATAGTCATTGCCCCCATCACCGTATAGGGTGTCATTATTCCAGAACATTTCACTATATTGTCCTTGGTTTCCCTTATCATCGCCATAGAGAGTATCATTCCCATCTTCCCCTCGAAGCAAATCGTGACCGAACTGGCCGTAGAGCACATCGTTACCACTGCCACCGTAAAGGCTATCTTGACCATGAGAGCCATGTAATTCGTCATTGCCACTCTCACCAGTCAAACTATCGTTACCAGTCTCACCCAAAAGGCGGTCATTTCCTCCACCACCAGATAGAGTGTCATCGCCCGACCCCCCATCCAACATGTCTTCACCTCCTTCCCCGGAGAGAAAATCGTTGCCTTCATTGCCGTAAAGAGAGTCATTACTGGTTACGTCCATGAATCTCTGGGTTAATGGGAAATAGCTAGAACTTACAGATCCACCAACAATCCAGTCGTTACCCTGTCCCCCATAAATACGGTCGTCGCCCTCCTCTCCCTTAAGTAGATCGTTCCCGTCATCACCATAAATTAAATCTTTACCCGTTCCACCATAAATAACGTCGCCACCTTGTTCACCCGAGATTCGGTCATCCCCTTCTTCGCCACGGAGATCATCATTACCGTATCCACCATGGATTCGATCATTATCGAATCCACCATAAATAATGTCATTACCTCCATGACCTAAAAGTATGTCATGCCCTCGCTGACCAGATATTTTTTCACCCCATTCTGTTCCGTCAATTTTGTTGTTGTTGTCATTACCATTTAGCGCTCCTCCACCCCGTGTAAAGAAGTTGTCCACATCACTAGCGAAGTTTTCAAGAGAGGTACCCACATTCTCGAAAAACTCCTCAACTTCACCCCACGCTGCTACCGTAGCTTTTGATACGTCATTAAATGTGTTTTCAATGGCCTGAATAGCCTCATTAGCAAGTCTGCCTATATCACCCACCACCAAGTCTTCAAGCCAATCGCCGATACTAGAGAATGGAACTGAATCGAGATTAAAACGAGACGGTGGAATATTCAACCCAGGAATTTGGGGTGTTAGTGTAATTTGATTTGATGCTCCTAAAGACAGAGCAACTTCAACACCAACATCTTTTCCTAAGATGTTGTATCCTAACCATCCGCTTAGAGTAAGAGTGTTATTGGAAAGATTAGCATCTGCCGTGAACAACTTTTCTCCAAGTAGCTTTATTGTTCCCTTAATGTTGATATCATTAGCATTTTTAATAGTTAGGGTCGCGTCCTCAATGGATAGACCGCCTAAACCAAGATTCCCTTTGACTGTTAGTTCAGTGCTATCGAGGTTTATTTGCAGTCCAGCAAACTTTTTCCCGAAGAATATCAATTCACCGGAAGCAGATCCGCTCCGTTTTTCTAAATTGACATCTAAATTATTGAGATTGAGTGCTATAACGTTACCAAAACCAACATGGAAGTTCTTTATGTTAATTTTAGTGTTATCAATGATAGCATTGACTCCGCCACTGGATTGACCAAACAGTTCTAAATTAGCACTGGCAGCCATAGAAACATTATTGGGAGCTAAACTTAGAGCCAGATTTAATGTGTTAGCATCTTTATCTATATCGCTACTAGATCCTTTTAGCTTCAAAAATCCTAAATTGATCGCGGGTAATGTTAAAGACCCTTGAGCATTTGGATTATCATTAAAAGGATTGGCTTCTAGGATTAAAGTTGCCGTTTGCTCCCAAGCAGTGACTTCCCCCTTAATGGCAAATCCAGGTTGAATAGTCTTTCCACCAATTGTGACTGATTGCGGCACGAACTTCAACAATGGATCGAGCTCATCATCGTTGTCACTATCGACCGATTTAATATTGACATCAATGATATTTGTCAAGAAGCTCATTGCATCTTGAATCGGCTTAAGTTGAGCGAGATAGACAGACCCGGGCAATTGGCTGAGATTATTCATCGCCCAAACCTGAAATAAATTAACGGGTTTATTCGCGGTTAAGACGAGAGCCTTGGGAACTCCAGTCTGCACATCAACAGCTAATCCTGTTAATGTAATATCAAACATCTTCTGATAGTTGAAATCTCCTGATATGAGAACCTCGCCTATCGAAGCAGTTTTGAGGTCTTTTTTAAATTCTAAGGACCCCCCCCTCAATGTAGAATTGGGAAATAAGCCAAAGGGATTGTTCCATACCTGTGGTTGATCAGGAGTTCCTCCCTCTATTTTAAATCCCCCAGTGAACGACTCCTTTTCAAACGTGAATAATCCAGAGAGATTTAACGGCGGTTCATTGGTTTGGGTCAGGTCGTAGTTCTTGAGCTGAAGCTTAGGTGTAAGGTTTATGGTGCCTTCTAATTTTTCATTAATCCCTGCGTAGAAATCTGCGCCCAAAAGATTTACTTCAAAGCCTAAAATATCCACTAAATTTTTGTTTACATCTAGACTTGCTACTGCATAGGGTCCTCCTCCTTTGGGAGCGGTGTTCAGTCCCACTTTCAAAGTGAGTGAATTAATTCCTAACGTGTTCTTGATGAAGTCAAAAACTAGGGATTTTTCGGGAACGGGAATCTTGACGGAAAACTCATAAATAGGAGCAGAGCGCAGATCAGTGATAGTCAGAGTCGGAATCGGTATATCAAGAGAGACTCCCGAGAAATTTAGGGAATTGATTAATGTCGAAATTTGGCTGTCAAAGGAAGCTCCATACCCCTTCATTGCCTCCAAAACATTCCCTAATTTCATACTTAATGAATTGGTAGGGGTTATTTCAATTTTATCCCCTTCAAAAACTCCGGTTGCTGTTAATGTATTAGCGGGATTATTTTCAATCTTCTCCCAAGCCGCAAAAGTAGAGAGTAAGGGAGCCTTCACGTTGGGAAGTAAGGTGCTAGTACCTTTATAAACGGTATCCAGGTAACTATTCAGGTCCTGCAACGAATAAAAACTGAGAGGTTTTGCGCCAACGGCAACAGTATCCGGTACGATCGCTGTCTTGAAGTTCCAAGGAGTTGCACCCACAATCCCTGCATAATTGTTCCCCGCACTGTCTTTAATTGCACCATTAGCAATCTCGACATAGTAATCGGTCCCTGGTGCTAGGTCATTGGTGGGATTAATCGTAACGGTGCTGCCACTGACAGTAATTTTGGCATCGGTAGCGGCAATGGTTTCAAAGACTGAGTTATCAGCAACTTTCTTGATAACAATATTGCCTGTGCCTTTTTGGACTGCTTCATTGAAGTTAACAACTAGGTTGGCACCTACGGCAACACTGGTGGCATTATCTGCCGGAGTGAAGCTGGTAGCGGTGGGTGCAGTCGTATCCGGTGCCGTTGCCGTTTTGAAGTTCCAAGGAGTTGCACCCACAATCCCCGCATAATTGTTACCGGCACTATCTTTAATTGCACCATTAGCAATCTCGACATAATAATCCGTCCCCGGTGCTAGGTCACTGGTGGGATTAATGGTAACGGTACTGCCACTGACAGTAATTTTGGCATCGGTAGCGGCAATGGTTTCAAAGACTGAGTTATCAGAGACTTTCTTGATAACAATGTTGCCTGTACCTTTTTGGACCGCTTCATTGAAGTTGACGACTAAGTTTGCACCTACGGCAACAGTGGTGGCATTATCTGCCGGAGTGAAACTGGTAGCGGTGGGTGCGCCAGTATTGGCAGTGCGGGTTAACGGTGCAGCAGCACTATTCGTATTTCCAGTGGCATCACTAACACCACCCGCAGGCACATTCACCGTGACAGTGCCTTCTCCGGTGGGGGTCACCGTGAAGCTGTAGTTGCTGCCACTGCCGGTCAAGTTGCTCACCGTTCCGTTAGTGGCACTCACATCGTCAGCCGCAAACCCAGTCACGGTTTCACTGAATGTTGCAGTCACGCTAAATGGAGCATTCACCGTCGATGCCGCCGTCGATGCTAGGGTGACCGTGGGTGCGGCCAGATCCGCAGTACGGGTTAAAGATGTAGCAGCAGTATTGATATTTCCCACTGTATCAGTCGCACCACCAGCAGGAACGTTGACCGTGACAGTCCCGCTCCCTGTGGGCGTTATGGTAAAGCTATAGTTGCTGCCACTGCCAGTCAAATTGCTCACCGTTCCGTTGGTGACGGTCACATCGTCAGCCGCAAACCCAGTCACCGTTTCGCTGAACGTGGCGCTCACTTCAAACGGGGCGTTCACTGTGGATGCCGCTGTCGATGCTAAGGCGACAGTGGGTGCCGTGGTATCAGCAGTGCGAGTTAACGCTGTAGCCGCTGTGTTGGGATTTCCCGCCGTATCAGTCGCACCACCTGTGGGAACGTTGACCGTAACAGTACCGCTTCCTGTAGGCGTGACCATAAAGCTATAGCTGCTGCCACTGCCAGTCAAGCTGCTCACTGTCCCATTCGTGACGCTGATATCAGTCTCGGCAAACCCAGTCACCGTTTCGCTGAACGTGGCGCTCACTTCAAACGGTGCGTTCACAGTCGATGCCGCTGTCGATGCTAAGGTGACGGTGGGAACTGTGGTATCAATGACGAGATTCTTGGCTCCACCCAGAGAGGAAGCCGAACCCGCTGTGGGTACTGTCAGCGTTGCATTATTCCCCGCCGCGTCTGTAATCGTCCCGCCCGCTAAGGTGATCGCTGTTGTCTCCAAGTCGGTGGCAGTGTCACCCGTTGCCACTGTGTAGTTAAACGTGAGGGTATTAGTGCCGCTGCCAGTATTGTAGGTTGCCGAGCCGCCGGAATTTAGGGTTAATTCCGGAGTGCCGGTGACTGTCACCACTTCATCAAAGGTGACGGAGATGGGGATAACCTGACCCACAGGATAGCTACCATCGGTAAGGGTGGAAGTGATGGTGGTAACGGTTGCCTCGGTTTTATCCACCGTATAAATTTGGCCCGTGCTATCACCGTTGCCGGTTCCCGACCCGCCCAAGGGGACGCTGAGGCTGTTAACGATCGTATCGTCATCGGTAAGGTTGATCTGTACCGTGCCGTCGGCGGTGCCCGTATCCACAGCAACGGTGTAGGTACTGCCGGAGCCGGTGACGCTGGTAATCGAGGCATCGGCAATACTGCCCGCAGCTAAACTAAAGTCACTGGCATTGACACCTGTGACATTTTCACTGAAGGTGACGGTATAGTTCACCGTAGCCGCCATGCTGGGGTTGGCATCAGCACGGGTAATACTGGTAACCGTAGGGATCGTGTTGTCATAAGTGACTTCGTTATCACTGCTGGTGCTGGCGGTAGAAGTATTTCCCGCTACATCGGTGACAGCACCGGCATTCACCGAAGCGGTAATGGTGCCAGGGCTGGTCATTCCGGTGACGGCAACGTTATAGGTGGTGCCGCTGCCGGTGACGTTGGCAGTGGTTGCTCCTGCGGTGCCGCCCACTGTGATATCGGTATCATCAAAACCCGTTACGGATTCCGAGAAAACTACCTCAAAATTGACGGTTGTCCCGGCAGTGGGGTCAGACTGTCCCGCATCTTGGTTGATAGTGACCGTGGGGGCAGTGGTGTCAATGGTGACGGTAAAGGGTGCAGAAGGGGTGCTGATGTTGCTGGCAGCGTCGGTGGCAGTGGCGGTGAAGTTATAAGTGCCGTTGGTTAAAGTCGTGCCACTGTAGTCAAATGTCCAGTTCCCAGAAGCGTCAGCCGTGGCGGTGCCCATCGAGGTGCCGTCTTTGAAGAGGGTCACCGTGCTATTCGCTTCGGCAGTACCAGAAAAAATTAGGGTGGCGTCGTTGGTAATGCCGTCGTTGGCAGTGCCGCTGTCAGTGCTGATGGTAGCAATGACTGGGACAGCAGGAGCCGTGTTGTCGGCGGTGGTGAAGTTCCACGGGGTTGCGCCTGTAATTCCCGCGTAATTGTTATTTGCTAAGTCTTTAATTGCCCCAGCCGCGATTTCTACATAGTAATCAGTGGCTTCATCCAAATCGAGAGAGGGATTGATGGTGACGGTACTGCCGCTGGCGGTGACGCTACCGGAGGTCACATCAATGGTTTCCACCACTGAGTTATCCGAGACTTTCTTGATAACGATGTTGCCGATGCCTTTTTGGACAGTTTCACTGAAGTTGGCTACCAAGTTGACACCGACTGCAATATTAGTGGCATTATCACCCGGAGTGAAGCTAGTCGCGGTAGGTGCTGTGGTATCGGCGGTGGTGAAGTTCCAAGCGGTTGCACCCGTAATCCCCGCATAATTATTACCGGCACTGTCTTTAATTGCACCGTTGGCAATCTCGACATAGTAATCGGTGTCTGCTGCTAGGTCAGCCGTGGGATTGATGGTGACGGTACTGCCGCTGACGGTAATCTTGGCATCGGTAACGGCGATGGTTTCCACCACTGAGTTATCCGAGACTTTCTTGATAACGATGTTGCCGGTGCCTTTTTGAATCGCTTCGTTGAAGTTGACAACTAAGTTCGCCCCTACTGCAATATTAGTGGCATTATCGACAGGAGTGAAACTGGTTGCCGTTGGTGCGGTGGTATCGGCAGGGAGCGCTGTTTTAAAGTTCCAAGCGGTTGCACCCGTAATCCCCGCATAATTATTACCGGCACTGTCTTTAATTGCACCGTTGGCAATCTCGACATAGTAATCGGTGTCTGCTGCTAGGTCAGCCGTGGGATTGATGGTGACGGTACTGCCGCTGACGGTAATCTTGGCATCGGTAACGGCGATGGTTTCCACCACTGAGTTATCCGAGACTTTCTTGATAACGATGTTGCCGGTGCCTTTTTGAATCGCTTCGTTGAAGTTGACAACTAAGTTCGCCCCTACTGCAATATTAGTGGCATTATCGACAGGAGTGAAGCTGGTTGCTGTTGGTGCGGTGGTGTCTACGAGCAGGTTTTTGTTGGCACCCAGAGAGTTGGCCGCTCCTGGACTGGGCAGCGTGAGGATAGCATTGTTCGTGGCACTATCTTTGATAGTGCCACCATTGAGGCTGAGGGCAGTGGTATTGGCATAGTCGAGGTCGTTGGTATTTTGACCAGCAGCTACGGTGTAGTTGAAGCTTAGGGTATTCGTGCCGCTACCAGAGGTGTATGTAGCGGTGGCAGCCGTGTTTAACGCGAGGGTGGGAGTGCCTGTGACGGTGACGGGTTCGGAAAAGGTGACGGTAATGGGGATCAGTTGACTGGCTTTGTAGGTGCCATCAGCGATCGCGGAAGAGATCGCAGTGACAGTGGGAGCAGATCCAGGGTTCAGCTTGCTGATGAAGATGTCAGTGCTTCCCGCAGATGTCAGGTTGGCAGTACCAGTATTGGGGTCAAAGTCAGCTGTGCCTTGGAAATCGCCACTGGTATAAACGTTGCCGCTGCTGTCTAGGCTGAGGCTGTAGCTGTTGTCGTCACTACCCCCTCCGAGTTGCTTGGCCCACAGGAAGTTGCCGCTGGCATCCAGCTTGCTGATGAAGCCATCAGCGCCTCCTGCTGAAGTCAGGTTGGCAGTGCCAGCACCAGGATCAAAGTCAACTGTGCCTTGGAAGGTGCCAGTGGTATAAACGTTGCCGCTGCTGTCTAGGCTGAGGCTGTAGCTGTTGTCGTCACTACCCCCTCCGAGTTGCTTAGCCCACAGGAAGTTGCCGCTGGCGTCCAGCTTGCTGATGAAGGCGTCAGAACCTCCTGCTGAAGTGAGGTTGAATGTAGCAGCACCGGGGTTGAAGTCCGCTGTGCCTTGAAAGGAACCTGTGGTGTAAACGTTGCCGCTGCTGTCAACACTGATGCTGTAGTTATAGTCATTATTGACCCCGCCGAGTTGCTTGGCCCACAAAAAATTGCCGCTGGCATCCAGTTTGCTGATGAAGCCATCCCAGGCTCCCACTGAAGTGAGGTTGAATGTAGCAGCACCGGGGTTGAAGTCTGCTGTGCCCCAGAAATGTCCAGTGGTGTAAATGTTACCACTGCTATCTAGGGTAATTTCATAGCTCTTGTCGTCATTAGCTCCTCCGAGTTGCTTGGCCCACAAAAAGTTTCCGCTGGCATCCAGTTTGCTGATAAAGGTGTCATACTCGCCTGCTGAAGTCAGGTTGAATGTAGCAGCACCGGGGTTGAGGTCGGCTGTCCCCCAAAAATGACCTGTTGTGTAAACATTGCCGCTGCCGTCAACAGTGATGCTGTAACCCGCGTCGTCAGTGCCTCCTCCGAGTTGCTTGGCCCACAGGAAGTTACCGCTGGCGTCCAGCTTGCTAATGAAGGCGTCAGAACCTCCTGCTGAAGTCAGGTTGAATGTAGCAGCACTGGGGTTGAAGTCCGCTGTGCCTTGAAAGGAACCTGTGGTGTAAACGTTGCCGCTGCTGTCAATGATGAGGGTGTCGCCATACTCGTTACCGCTCCCTCCGAGTTGCTTGGCCCACAGGAAGTTACCGTTGGCGTCCAGTTTTGTGATGAAGGCATCAGAACCTCCGGTTGAAGTCAGATTGAATGTGCCAGCACCAGGGTCGAAGTCAACGGTGCCTTGGAACGAACCCGTGATGTAACTGTTGCCGCTACTGTCAACCTTGATGTTGTAGCTAAAATCGCCACTGCCCCCTCCCATCTTTTTGGCCCAAGCGTATTCGGGTTGCAGACTTAAAACACTGCCATAATTTGCCATTGCTGCTGCTGAAAAAGCCAGGGACGCAGCAATTTGCCCTGTGGTTTTTTCCAGGTCCCAGTCACCGCCCAGGGCTGCATGACCTGTCTTGTTGATGGACGCTGCAATATCTGCCTCAGTTATTTCACTGAGGCGCTGTACGAAGCTTTCGCCAATTTCTCCGGCTGCTACGTCGCACCCATAGAGCAAAATATCTGCTTTCCCACTCAGGGCGTTGTGCCACTGTCCCAGGGTCTCGCTGTAGCTTTCCAGGTTATCGGTATTGAGGAGAACCGATCCCAGTTGCAAGCTGCCCGGACTGCCGTGAGAAACAATATGCAATGCCTGAATGTTGCTACGAGTTGCCAAGATTTCGGCGATTTGGCCGACTCCGTCTTGATGCGGGTGAAGTACCACCACCTCTGTGCCGGGAAGCACTCCTGCTGCTAAACTTTCCCAGTTTTCTACTGTTGTATCAAAAATTGCAATACTGCGATTGGAAATAGTGGTGCTGATGGAGGGATTTACCACAAGCTGAGTTGTTTCGAGGGGTTTCATGGGTACTGTTTCCTTATGTTTCTAATGAACTAGACGGGCGGTGTAGATGCAACCCAAGGTCAATCAAGGCGATCGCCGGGTGAATGGTTCACACAATCTAGCGAATGCGCTGCAAGTCACTTATACGACCTGAATCGCATAGATGCTCTAGGGGGGGATTTAGCTTGAGTTTTTGTCCCTGATCCCTTGGAACGTTTGGGGATTTAAGTTTTGGAAAAGGCGATTTTGCGGGGGGAGCAGCCAGTCGCTTCCCTAAAAAGGAGGTAAAAAGTCGGGGCGGATTGAAAACGATTGGGCTGGCATTTGTCAGTAGACATAAATCCCTATCATATAATTTGCTTTATGTCAACTCCTGATTGATATATTTTTTATAGGCTTGAATTTACTGTAACTTGTTGGAGCGAGGCGGTCAATAGCAAGCTATATAAATTTTTGATAAATCTGACCTGCTCCTCAAGGGGTGTTTTTCAATGCTTACGAGGTTTGTGCCGTTGAGAGGCTTAACTGCACATTGCTCTCTTTTTGTCAATACTAAGATTGGGTTAAAATGAGTGAAGATTCAATGAAGGGTAACCCAAGAGTTCAGTAGAATAACGGAGAAAAAATCGGCTAATGGGGGGATAGCGCTAGGAGAGAGGGTTAAAAGTGAGGAAAGAACAGAGGAGTGCCGTTGGGGAAATGTGGCTAAAACTAGAAGGTTCATCAATTGAACAAGGACAAGGCTCTACCCTGTCCTTGTTATAGAAAATATACCTATTGAATGGCGTTGCCGTGGCGATCGAAGAGGTAGAGTTGGCGGGTATCGACGGCGAGGGAGAGGCGGTCAGCATGGTGCAGTTTTTGGGCGGAACCGACTCGGGCGATCGCAATGGATTGACTCTCTCCTGTTGGTTTTTCTAGCACTTTGGCTAGGTCATCTTTATCTTGGATTTCAATTTTGGCAATGGGAGAATTGAAATAGATAATGGTTTCATGACCTAGGGATTCAATGGTGGTGACTTCTACTTCAATTTTGTGATTAGCTGGAGTATTGCTATCTGCGAGTAAAAAGGCTTCGGGACGCAATCCGGCAAAAATGGGTTTGTTGAGATAGCGGTCAATTTCGCGGTAGCGATCGCAGGTTTCCGGGGCGATCGCCAATTGCTGAGTTCCGTAAGTGATAGCAAACTGACCGCTTTCGGTTTTGCGGAACTCACTATGAAAGATATTCATCGCCGGAGACCCCATAAATCCGGCGACAAATACATTCTTGGGGCGATCGTATAACTCTTGAGGCGGTGCCACTTGCTGGAGTTCCCCCAAGCGCATCACTGCCACGCGATCGCCCATTGTCATCGCCTCCACTTGGTCATGGGTCACATACACTGTCGTCGTTCCCATCTTGCGCTGCAAATCAGCAATTTCTGTGCGAATTTGTACCCGCATTTTTGCATCCAAATTTGATAGCGGTTCATCCATTAAAAACACTGCCGGGTCGCGCACAATTGCCCGTCCCATTGCCACTCGTTGCCGTTGTCCCCCTGACATTTGTTTGGGTTTATTATCTAGCAAATGAGTCAATCCCAGTTTTTCAGCCGCTTCCATGACTCGCTGTTGTCGTTCCCCTTTGGCAACTTTCATCATGCGGAGGGGAAATTCCATATTCTGCCGCACCGTCATGTGCGGATACAGGGCATAATTTTGAAAGACCATTGCAATATTCCGGTCCTGGGGGCTTTTATTATTCACCACATCCTGACCGATGATTAATTTACCCGCACTAATATCTTCCAACCCCGCCAACATCCGCAGGGCGGTCGATTTGCCACAACCGGAAGGTCCAACAAAGACCATGAATTCGCCATCTTCAATGGTTAAACAGAGGTCTTTCATGGCGGTGAAGCCATTGGCATAAACTTTGTAAATGTGGTCAAATTCTACTCTTGCCATTGTTTTAATTTTTGAATAGTTTGAACAACCGGCGGGGGTTAAAACCCCCGCCTCATAGCTAAAGTCGTCTAAAGACGACTACAAGTCTGATGCTGTGGTATTTTTAGTGGTATTTTTAGTCGGTTTTAACCGACTTGATCTGTTAGGCGGGGGTTAAAACCCCCGCCGTTGTTTTACCCCTTAATACCCGAAGAAGCAACCCCCTGAACAAACCATTTTTGGAAGATTAAGAAAATCACTAACATCGGTGCAACCATCATCACGCCAAAGGCCATAATATCTCCCCATTGGATTGGAGGTAAGGTTTGAAATTGAGCGATCGCAACCGGCAAGGGACGAACTTTTTCCCCCACTGCAATCATTGTCGGCCACAAAAACGAACCCCATTGGGTTAAAAAGGTGAGAATTGCGACCGATGCAAACACGGGTTTAGAAACCGGAACGATAATTTCAAAAAAAGTCCGGATTGGACCCGCCCCATCTACTCTGGCTGCTTCTTCCAATTCCTTGGGCAAGACGATAAAAAAGGTGTAAAATAAATAGATGGAAAAGGCATTGGCTATAAACGGAATGATTTGGGCGGTGTAAGTATTGCGTAATCCCAACCAAGTCATTTGAAAGAACAGGGGAACAGCAATGGCTTCAAAGGGGATAATCATTAAGGCGATAATCACCGGAAAAATAATATCTCGTCCCCGCCACTGCAATCGAGAAAAGGCATAAGCTGCCATTGAATTGACCAGAAGTCCGAACAGGACGATCGCCCCAGTAATAAAAATTGAGTTCCAGAAAAACTGGGTAAAATTAACTCGGTTAAATACATCCTGATAGTTTTGCAAAGAGGGATTTTCGGGGACAAACGCTTTTAATGAACCCGCCTCGATTAACACCAGATTATCCGGCTTAAAACTCCCGACAATCATAAATAAAATTGGCGCAATAAATAGCAAGGCCAAAATTGTCAAGACTACATAGCTGCCAATCATACTAACCCGCTGCTGGTTTTTGCGGTGGGTCATTAATTCATCATGAGTCATCGCAGAACCGCGACTTCCTCCGGTTGATGCTTCCTGGGAAATTTCCTGAACTTGTTTCATGAATGTAGATTCCGTAACGTTTATTGAGAAGGTTGAAAATTACTTGAAACGGCTCATTTTTAGCCTTATTGTGGCTAAATTAAACCATTTAATCCATTGCCCGTTCTTCTTTAATCAAGGTCCGTTGGATGAGGGTAATCATCAAGACGACTAGGAAAAAGACCACCGTCATGGCCGCCCCTTTTGCCATTTTTTGCTGTTGATATGCAGCGGTTACTGCTTCATACATCACCGTCGTGGTGGCATCCAAAGGTCCGCCATTGGTCATGATTTCGATTTGGTCATAAAGGCGAAATGACAGAATTGAAGTCACCAACATGACGAAAATTAAGGTATTTCGCAGTTGGGGTAAGGTGACGTGCAGAAACTGGTTCCATTTATTACTGCCATCAATGGCGGCAGCTTCATATAAATCACTGGGAACTGACTGTAAACCGGCTAAGAGAATCACCATTTGAAATCCCACTCCCTGCCACATGGAAAGCAGCATAATCGCCGGAAGTGCTAGATAGGGGTCACGGAGAAAATCTCGCGGTTCCCATAATCCAAAGGTGATAAAATCCAGAAATGAATTCATCATGCCATTGGCACCGGGGGCATAAATCAAAATCCATATCACGGAAACCAACGCCATTGGAAAAACTACCGGCATGAAAAACAAGGTGCGAAAGATAGCCATGCCGCGCAGGGGACGGTTGAGTAAAATGGCTAATCCGAGGGCGATCGCCGTTTGCAATGGCACGACTACCAGGGCAAAAATGGCATTATTGAGTAAGGCGCGACGAAACGAGGGTTCGCTAAAAATTCGCGCATATTGTTCTAACCCAATAAACCGGGTAGGTAACGGCGAACCGAGTCTTAAATTCGTAAAAGACAAAATTGCCGCTAAGGTAAAAGGCAAGGCCACAAAGAGGAATAATCCAATCAACGCAGGGGCTGCCATTCCTAGGGCGCTGCGCGTATCATTTGGAGCGGTTAATGTTGTTTGATTTGCCATAAGTTTAAATTGAAATTTATCTGGAAAATCACTGAAATATCCGCAATTTCTGGTCACCTCTCAAAGAGGTTTTTGGAAACGGTGGGACGTTTTTGGATGGGCTAACTCACGTTAGTATACCCTTCATTATCCCGAATGTCTAGGTCAATTTCTGTAGCAGCCCGTTCTAAAGCTTGTTGCACTTCCAGACCATTGCGAATGTTATTAAAGGCTTCTTGAAAGGCTGAAGTAATCACCGGATAACCGGGAGTTTGGGGACGGGGAACGGTTTTGTTGTTCAACAATTGTGAAGAAAATAAGCGCAACGGACCGCCTTCGCGGTATAAGGGAGATTGGGCGATCGCACTTTGGGTGGCAGGGACGGCCCCATTCGCATTAGACATAGCCAGCACTTCATCCGGCTGTAACAAAAACTCTAAAAATGCCATTGCCGCTTGGGGGTTTTGACTTCTTTCTGTGATTCCCCAATTCCATGAACCCTGGGCGGTTTTCGATCCATTGCCTAAATTCGGCAGAGGCAACACGACTAAATCATCTCCAAAAGCTTCTGTATAACTCGGATAGACCCAGTGCCCCACCCAAGAAAGCGCCACCCGTCCGGTGGTAAAAGCGGCGTCATCCACATTGGGATCAACGTAGCCATTTTGCATCCAAGACTGCACCTGTTCCATTGCTGCTACGGATTCAGGACTATCCATGACACCGGAAGCAGTTTGGTAATTTGTGCGATCAATGGTTGCACCGCCCGCAGAATATAACAGTGGCATAAAGGCATAAGTAAACCACTCTCCGGAATAGTTTAGCTTAAGGTCCAGCACTTGTCCGTCCGGGTCATTTTCCGCTAACGTAGCTAATGCGCGATTAAATTCCTCTGCGGTCCAAGCGTCCGCGTTCCCTTGCGGGATGCGAATTCCAGCGCCTTCTAGCACACTGCGTCGTCCGTAAATTCCCAGTCCGGAATCAAAAGTACCGACGGAATAGAGGCGATCGTTATAGGTTCCCTGGATCAGAATCGACGGCAACAGATCCATGCGAACTTCTGAAGACATCAAATCATCAATGGGTCGGAGGTTTTGCTGCCAGACATAATTATAGATAAATGGCCCATCAAATTCGAGAACATCGGGCAAATCCCGTGAGATGGCTGCCGCTTGGATTTGGGCATTATAGGAACCTTCCGGTAGAAATGTGAGCCTGACGGTGACCTCATCATGAGCGGCATTAAACCGAGTGACTTGTTCTTGCAGGGTGATTCGTTCTGCATCTTGACCGGCGTGCGCCCAGACTTCCAGGGTTCCGGGGTCCCTGGCATTCCTGACACATCCAACAGCGATGCTGAGGAGGAATACGGTAAAAGCAAGCATTCGATATAAACGTTTAAATTTCATGGCGGGTTGATTGTGATTCCCAAACATCATTGGTTCCCGTTTTACCTCTATCTTCACTACAAAGTGGATCTTTTTGTGGGTTTAGGGAAGAAAAAACAAATAATTTTAAGTTTCTTAACTAAACTTCATCAAAACTTGAATTTTTTTAAAGCAGGGTTTGGCTCACTTCGGGGTGAGACGCTTTCCGATTCAATTCAGCAGGCGTGAGAACGGACAGAGTGAGTCTGACTGGAGGCGATCGCTGACTGCCTGGGTATCTCCTCGAAGTTCAGACTCTTTCGCCTTCCCCTCTATTATCCCGCTGAAAAAATGCCGGTTCAACGATTTTTGACCGGGGCTTGAGAGTGAGCAGTCTTAGAGTTAGGAACGGCTTTTTTTCAAGAAAAACCAAGTTTGGCTATCAACCTTTCCATCCATAATTACCGTCGCTTCAGGATATTGCAGATTGATATCTCCTTGAAAATTTTTAACTGCTGCTTCGGTTTCAGGCCCAAATGTTCCATCAACTCCCCCCTCGCCTAAATCGTATCCCATATTTAATAAAATTTGTTGAATTTCTTTAACCTCTTCCCCTTGACTGCCCCGTTCTAATATGCGTTGATCTAACATGATTCTGCCTCCAACTTTTTCTAAAAATTTGATAAAATACCCCCAGGTTGTCCTTTGGGTATGATTGAGTACAAAACTCGGTACTCTACCGATTCAGAGCCAGTTTAGCCCCGTCTGTGGCGGGTCTCCCACTATCCCAGGATATATTTTAGCGATGAAATCCTTGGACGTCGCTACAGTCAGGGCAAGACCAACGGGGTTTTTACCCAAAGTTTTTACTGATTCGTCACCAATTAGGGCCATTAATCGGGCTTCTTGGGGTCTTTATCTAAACCGGAATGTCCGAAACCACGGGAAATCAGGGGTTTCCACCGGACTTCCAATGTTCGACCCTGGGGCGATCGCCGGTCGGATTTCCTGGGGATCGATGGGAAATGACTTCCCGTTATGTATTAACATAGACTTAGCAGGTCCTCTCTCTTAATGAGTTAGGCCCTGGAAAATCCCGCGTCCGATGAACATCGAGCCAGGGTAAATAATCAGCAAAAATTATTAACAAACAACGATGAATTTGCACGGAATTGAAACAGGGATTACAACTTTAGTTATATCGGGAAATATCATTTTAACCAGTTTATGTCAACTTTTAGCAATATTAGTGATTGGCTTAGGGGTCACCCGAGCCTTAATAATTTTCGTCAAAGATGCTCTGTTTAAACCTCATACAATGGAGGCATTTCAACGCAGCCGATTAGTGATGGGATATTCCTTTTCTTTGGGGTTAAGTTTCCTGATTGGCGCAACGATTTTAAAAACCATGATTTCCAGTCAGTGGGATGATATCGCCCGGTTAGTCGCGATTATTGCAGTGAGAACGGTTTTAAACTATTTATTATTGCAGGCGATCGCCAAAGCTACCCCAGAAGTCTCACAAGTCAGCAGTCCTGTTCAAGCCTAAACCGGGTCCCAGGCGATCGCCTCTTCACTCAGAAGGATTGCGGATGGCAGCAATTTCAGGAGGCGATCAGCGATTGATCGGCGTCAGGAGAATTAAGCGAGTGGCGCAATGGGACTCAGCACTTATGATATGCTGACTAAATACGAGACAATTCTGAAATGCAGTTTATATGGCAATTCCTGAGAAAATTGAATCAATTGTTGAACGAATAACCCAAGAATTAGAGAACACTGACCAAGCAGCAACTCAGGGATTAACTGTAGTCAGAGCTTTATTGTCTCAGTTTGTCAATAATGCTATACTGATTCAGTATTTTGCGTATCTCAACGCCGTCATAGTGTTCGTACAAACCTCTCAACGTCAGACCCAGACTACGGTTGAGGCGATTTCTCCAGCCGATGTCCCCCCAGAAATCATTGAGGAAGCGGGGGAAGATTTGGGAAGCTTGCTAGGTTGAGTTATAGAAACTAAAATAGAAGTTGAACAAATTCTCAATCGCTTAGAGGGACTACGATGAAAGAGCTACCCGATGATGAAAAAACCCTGCTTGAACTGTTGGAAATGACAAAACTCGCCGAACAAAAGGCCCGAACAACCAGCGAACTGGCAACAGAAATCGCCTTAAAATATCAAAATCGGATGTGGGAAATTCGAGAAGCCAGGAAAGGTGAAGTGAGTGGTATCCCGCAAGAAATATAGGAGGCGATCGCCTCTTTACTCAGAAGGCTTGCGGATGGCAGAGTGAGGAATGTCGGGCCACACACAGGGTGTTCCAGGCATTCCATCTTGCTCGCTCAGAACACCCAATTAAAATGCCAAACCGCTTATTAGATAAACACAAAAAAGACGATTATTACTTGAAGAAAGTCAATAATCGCTTGAATTGATATTCCCGTAAGGGTAGCGAACTGTGCAACTACAGTGGATATTTCAGTGAGTCCCGCCCCCGAAGTCGCTAACGCTATTACCTGGGTCCAAAGTTCCATTAAAGTAGACCAGTTAGCTACGATGGTTGCCAATGAGGAAACTGACATAACAAATGCTTTAACGACAGTTAATATGTCTGTTAGGTAATTGATATTTTCTGCTCCCCTCTCGTGAACATAATTTAATATTTGCTCGATTACAGGGTAAAATTGCGTTGAATCCATGTTCATTGCTCCTTTTCTTTCATAATTAAGAATTGTCATTCCGAAAAGAGTTATTCAGGGTTTTAAGTGATAAGTTGCTGTTCAATTTGAACTTCTAACTTTGCCCAAGAATGCTTTCATTCGGCAAAATTAGCCAAGTTAAAAGCTCAAACAAAGCTGAATAAAAACCCTGAAAACTCACTCCATCAAACATCAGAGATAGCTTATACGATTTTTATGCCCCTAATTTGTAGCACAAGTTGTTGCAGCCCATTCTCCCAGTTTTTCAGCAACAAAAACACCCACTTTGTAAGTACCATAGGTGGTGGCAGCTGTGCCACCTGCCAACAAGCCCGCCATAACTAATGGTCCACCTACCGCAGATGTAACGACGGCTGTTGCGGCTGCACCCGTAGCGCTACTGCCTAGCACACTGGCTAGAGTTGTTGTTAACCCACCTAAACCAAGTTGTGAAACCGCAGAAGCTATACCGGCATAGCCTGCTAAATTTCCTGCACCTGCTGCCGAGGCGGATGTAATAGTCTGGAATAATAGCACTGTAGTTCCAGCACCTTCTTCGATTGCAGACCAACTTGATCCATCTATTCCTGTGCTCATGTCTTGATATGCTTTACAGATTTTTTCAGGAGTAGCATCCAAGAAAATTTTGGCCTGATTACGAGCTTTAGAATTGAGGGCTGTAGAAGTAAAGTTTTGTAAAATTAGGGACATTACTTTATAGCTTTCGCCGTACTTACTTTGCAGCGCCTTTTTGGTAATCTTCTGTAAGCCATCCCCATATTTGGAAGCGTCAGCAACCAAACCTTGAAGATCGGCGGCTAATTGTTCTTTGCTGAGATGGCTTTTTAGATTGTTTTTTTGAGAAGACACAAAGTCTTGGACTACTTGCTGTTTTTCCAATATTTCATCCAAATCTTGAAGCATTTGTTCCCGAGTCGGCAAGTTTTTCTTGAAAAAATTACGCGAACTATCCAATACATTTCGGCTAGAGTTGACTCCTTCGGAAATAAAATGCTTAATTTCATCTTCATTGGGAAATCGCTCTAGCATTGACAGCGCTATTAAATCAACGGGTTGAGGGACAGGTACTTGAAGAGCTACCTCCGTTGATAACTGCGGCATTTTAAAGGCTTCAGACTGGGCTAATGCCGCCGGAGTAAAAAATGTTCCTAGTTCAATCGTAAATGCTACAATCAGGGTAAAGACTGCTACAATTCGTCGAGTGGTTTTGTTCATGATAGTTGATTGATTGAGTCACTGAATGCATGGGCGATAGATAAAGGGAGCAAGATTTCAAGCCAATAGGTATAGCAAAGCCGATCGCCAAGGGCAAACGCAGGCTTTATACTGTAGCCTGGGTAGAAGGCTTAGATTTATTGTCAAATTCCTGCCATACTCACTATCCCGCTACTTTGACTACGGGAATAACTTGCATTATTCCGTTGGTTTGGTTGAATTCTCTTCCTTGTATAAAATTCCGTGTCAGAATACACGCTTAATCTGGCTATACCGGGGTTTATGGGCGCACAGTACAGATTTTTCCTAGATTTCCGCCTCCGAAAGAATGATAAACAGCCGATCGCCTCAGTTAGCCGTGAACCCAGCTATAAAACGCTGGTATCCCGATCGGCTTTCAAAAACCCCGCTTTTGGGAGTCTCTCCATTCTCTGTCTTGCCTCCCAACTTTACCTAATTATTAGAAGTCAATCTAATTATTGAGTATTTAAGCGGAGTTTTCAACGTCTCGTTACAAAATTTATCATTTATTCTGGTAAACACCCATTTTTCTGATGTCTGTCATAAACTGTACCCTCTGTTAGGGGCTGGGTGGGATAGTGGTCCTCTGCTTGCTGTATTAACCCCTCCAGTTTTATCACAATATCCTAAGTCAATTTGATTTTCTAATATTTTTGAAAACCCTTGAATTTTCTCTGAGAAAAATATATATTATTCGTGTAGATACAAGAATTTTTGATAAATTACATGGAGTTTTCCCTCGGTCATCGACTGCGTGCCACCCGGCAACGGCTGGGTTTAACCCAGGAACAGGTTATCGAACAGCTTAAAAACTGCTATGGTGTCACGATGAGTCAACAGGCGCTCTCCTGTATTGAAAATGGTAAGCGCAAGGTTGATGCGGAACGGGAATTACCGGCACTAGCGGCGGTTTATGGTCAGGCGATTGATTCGTTTTACCAGTCCTGGACTCTACCCGCTGTGGTGGAGGCTCCCTCGGGCTCTGGGGGTGATTTACAGTCTCTGACCCCGGAGGAGAAATTTCATCTGGCGATCGCCCTGCTGCATCAAGTTTTTCTCCTGAGAGGGTGACAAGATAGCTAAACCACTTGCTGTACAAGGGATAGAGCATTTAGACCTCGGCGAAAATTCAGAGC